>CAIXPS010000382.1 GCA_903921365.1 uncultured bacterium
ATGAACTCCTCACGCCTTTGTACTCGACTCTTTACTGCCTTTCCCATGCTTGTCAACCCTCCGTTCTCCTATTCTCCCCCAGTCGCCGAAAAGTTACCCACGAATCTGCGGTATACCCAGAGCAGGCGAGCCTGTGGAGATCCTTTATGGCGCATGATATTATTATAATGTTGGTGTCAGCGAGATCCGTAAGGCCTGGCACAAGGTGCGGTTATGCGTGGATGTACTGTTTTAGTTAATGGAGAAGGGTTGAATGAAAGGGCCAAGTAAATCTACCAATCTATCCAAGTCGCCATCTGGCAAGCAAAATCCTGATCGGGCGGCTCATGCCTCACACGCGCAAAGCGCCGCAACTTCACAGCCAATTGCAGGCCAGATGTTGCAACGCAACATACAAGACCCATCTCATCTGTCGGCCAGCGACCTATTGCAATTGCAACGCACCGCCGGAAATCGCGCGGTAAATCAACTGCTGGCCCGCCGCGCCGTGCAGGCCAGATTGACCGTTGGCGCAGCCGATGACCCTTACGAGCGCGAGGCTGACCGGGTGGCCTCGCAGGTGATGAGCGCCAGCACCGCGCCATCTGTGTCGCGGCAATCAGAATTGCGACAAGAAGATGACCAGACAGCACAGCGCATGCCGGCAACCCCATTCATTACACCGCTGGCACAACGTGCTTCGCGATCCAGTCAGGAACACTCCGTGGATGCACTCGGTGCGGGCAGCTTCGATGCAGGCGCGGATGTCGAGCGCCAGTTGTCTGCCAACAGGAGCGGCGGCAGCCCATTACCCTCCAGACTCCGGTCAGACCTGGAACCGAAGTTCGGGGCTGACTTCAGCAACGTGCGCGTGCATACGGGAGCGCAGTCGGATCAGCTGAACCACAGCATTGGCGCCCAGGCGTTTACGCACGGCAGCCATATTTACATGGGCGCGGACAAATATAACCCCGGAACAGGATCAGGAAAACACTTGCTGGCACACGAGTTGACTCATGTCGTGCAGCAGGGAGGCGCCAAACAGGGCGCCATACAAACAAAACAGCGCGCAGAGTTGGCGCGCGACAGCATCAGTAATTCGGCGCAGTCGAATCGGATTGTGCGGCGCACCCCGTCGGATATTTTCCAGGATGCAACTCGCGGCGGGGGACGGGAAGTGCCTTACCGCAGCGAGATGGAACGCAGTTTTGGCGCTAGTTTCAGCGGCGTCAAATCATACATGGGTCAAACGGTTCAAATGAGATCCTTGCGGGCACAGGCGGCCGCCCAGGGCGAAAGTATCGCGTTTGCCAGTGAGAATCCAGGCAAGGAACTGGTGGCGCACGAACTGGCGCATGTGGCGCAAAACAAACGCACCGGGAGAATCGGCCCGGTGCAGGGAAAATCCGATGTCAGTCGTCCCGGCGACGCTGCTGAACACGAAGCAACTGCCGCAGCCGAGAAAGTCATTGCGGGTGAACCCGTGCGCGTGTCTGCATCGCCGCGCGCAGGCATCCAACTTGCCGGCGAGATATATGGCGGCCTGGGCGACGTGGCGAAAGAAAAAATCGACTCGAAAGCGTTCAGCCGGTATAGGGACGCGGCCCGCACCTTCGAGACCAACCTCGGCAATGGGCTGGCCAGGGACCCCCGCTCGCTTGAAGGCGCCAACATTGTCATTAGCAGGCTGAAGTCGATCGTCGAAACTTACGCGCAGGAAGGCCATGCGAATCTGGACGCGCAACTCGTTAGTACTTTTGGCGTCGCGCCTGAACATGCGACCCAAACGGTGGGTGCGGTCAAAAATACTGCCAAGAACATCACGAAAATGCTCGATCAAGGCAATCTGCGCGTCAAAATGACCATGTATTACAACGCGTTTGTAAGCGGGCAATTTGCCGCCATGCTCGAAAAAGCCTTCACGGACATCCTCGGTGATGACCAGAAAAAACTCCTCTGGCAGAATATTGACTCCGACGCGTTAACGGGCGCGCAGGGAGATCTTGTTACCGATAGGGGCAGAGATACGCGCAATTACTTTAAGCGCAAAGGCGACATTCTGGGACAGGACCGCCGGCCCGCAAACCGGGAAGAACTCACCAGCGGCATTCGCAAGGATCGCGCGAAGAACAAACTCACACCCGAAAGCGTCGGCGAAAGTGAACAGCCGCTCAGTTACCAGGAGTTAAAAACCGCATTCCCCCAGCACACCACCAGTCTGAAGCAGGATGTCACGAGACAACACGGCGGGGGGCACTGGAAAGGGATGTCGCAGGAAGATAAACAGCGCCTGATGATGCAGAAGGTGGGCAAGCAGCAGATCAAGTGGCGGCCGGGTTACCTGAACTACGTCATTGGCGATACGTTGAAAGCGCAGGAAAAGCAATTCAATGTCCTACTGCTGGGCGGTCTCTCTGGCTCGATGGACATGTATATGCACGGCGCTGAGTACCTGAAGCTGACCAAAGCCGAGAAAGAGAAACTCCGCCTGGCTGCGCTTGGATCGATGTTGCCCTCGCGCGATCACAGCTTCTACGAAATCATGTATGCAGCCAAGCGATACGGGCTGGACGACTATGTCGAAGGGCCTGAAGGATACAAGAGAATTCTCCCGTTGAGCATCGACGAGATCAAAGTGATGGGCAGCGGCGGCGCCTATTTCCCAGGCGAGTTTCTCAGCCCGGAACACAAGGACGCCATGGCGTCACGCGAGGCGAAGACCGCCGAAGAGCGTAAAGAGATGTTGGGGGCAGGGATACCGACCGCTGGCCTGCTGACCGCAATGATGGGCGACCCGAAGACGGATGATGCCAAGAGCGTCAAGCTGAAGACCATCATCAACGAACTCGTCAACTACCAGAAGATGGTCGTCAAGGAGCGGTTGACGCCAGACCAGGTCACGGGCGAAATGAAGATTGCGCAATTCGACAAAATGGAACTGGCCTGCATGGCCTATATCAGCAAAAGCAAGTCGCGCATGTTCCACGGAACAGAGAAAAAGGAAAAGAAGGGACTCATTGAGGCGCTGCTGGAACGCATCCACACCGCGCGCGACAATGCGTTGCGAACGACGCTCGAGGAAATGGGCGCTCCATCCCTCCTGCTGGTAGGCGTGGGCAAGGCGGGACTACCGTCGTTTTACCGGTTGGTCAAGCTGGTCATGGCGGCCACATTCACCGGCAACGGCGCTACTAAACCTGACCGCGTCGCATATCAGAAGCTGAAGAGCAGCGAAGCTTATAAGGGTCTGCTGGCGGCTATGGGCAAGGGCGGGCTGGCCCCCACCATCCTCGACTGGCTGCTGAATGCGTATCATCCGGCGGTTGCCGCGAACCTGCTTGGCGCGGGTGAACAGAAGAACAAGAAAACGCTCGAGGATCTGTTGACCGGCTTGAGCGCCAATGAGCGTGGTCGCAGAATTATCGCTCCCGGCATGGATCGCCCCGATGAGGGCGGAACCCATAAAGCTATCAATATGGCGCAGCAGGGATCGGAGGAAAAGATCCAGTCGATCTTCGGATTGCTGCCGGAGGAAATCGAGGCGCTGCTCGCCTACACCGGCGCGCGATACAAAGAGTTCAACGATTCAGACAAGACGACAGGATCGATTGTCGATCTGAGAAAATTCGCCAACTCTGGACTGAAGAAGCTGCCGTCATTTACGGGGCCGTTGTATCGCGGTGACTATATGTTCCAGAACGGTCACGGGAACCTGCGGGTGGGCAAGCGCAGAAATAGTGCGTTTTACACTAGCACCGCCAAGACGCTCGAGGGATCGTTTATCCCTGCGCGGCCGACAGCGCATGTGTACATTAGTCACACTGGCGCGAAAGACATCGAGGCGATCAGCCAGAAACCATGGGAAGCGGAAGCTCTCTTCGGCCCGACCAACTTTGAGGTGGTGGGGATAGTGAATCAGACTGCGCCAGTGGGGCAGGAAGATCGACAGGCGCCCGTCGATCCAGTGTCGCAAACACTCACCGGTCCTGGCGGGACGCCCCAATTCCAGTACAAAGGCCAGAACGTGCAGGTACAGTTCAATCCTGCCTATGTCAACAGGGATAACTGGAAGAGATGGTATTCGGAAAAGTTCTCTAACAAGGCCTGGGTATTCTGGAAGCAGGTCTAGGCAACCTTGTCTCTTCGCGGGAAAGGTTAACAAGACCCTGGCGGCCAGTGAGAAACCGGGGTCTCTTTATTTGTCTGCGAGAATGAACAAATGGGTCAGATATACGACATGATGGTCGCTTTCTTCCAGAAGGCCAAATGGGCCGTGCGCACCGATGAAGCCAATGCCGTGTTGCGTATGAGCTACCAGGGTGAAAATGCGCTGTATGCCTGCTATGGCTGCGCATTTGAGGATCGCAATACGTTTGCCTTCTATACCGTCGCCCCGACTAATGTGCCTGGCGAGACACGCCAGACTGTGGCCGAATACCTGACGCTCGCTAACTACGGGCTGATGATCGGCAATTTCGAACTGGACCTGGATGATGGTGAAGTGCGGTTCAAGACGAGTATAGATGTGAAAGATGATCGCTTGAGTCTCGCTTTGCTCAAGCAGCTCATTTACACTAATGTCTACACCACCGATAAATACTGGCCCGGCATTATGTCGATCTTGCACAATGCGGCATCGGCGAAAGAGGCAATCGCCAATATCGATGAATGAGTGACGGCCTTACAGGCTGAAAGTGCTCATCCGGCAGCAGATGTTGCGTGAATCATCATTCTTGCTATGCTATACGCCATCCTTGCATGACATCTGGTGAGGTGAACATGAACACTGTCACACATGAAAACATCGTTCTGATCGGCGCAGGCAGCGCCAGTTTTACTCGCGGCCTGCTGGCTGATTTGATCAAACGCAACGCAGCCTGCGACCTCGGTCTGGTCGACACCGATCCTGCCGCCCTGGCTGTGGCCGAAGGGCTGGCAAAGAAGATGATTGACTTTCGCAGTGCGCCCATCCGGTTGCGCGCCAGCACAGATCGACGCGCCATCCTGCCCGGCGCCAGCGCAGTTATCTGCACTGTCGGGGTGGGTGGGCGGCGCGCCTGGGAGCAGGATGTATTCATCCCGCGCAAGCACGGGATTTATCAGCCCGTCGGCGATACGGTCATGCCGGGCGGAACATCGCGAGCGTTGCGCATGATTCCTGCTATGGTGGCAATCGCCAAAGATGTGCTGG
The DNA here is from genome assembly GCA_903921365.1 of uncultured bacterium. Lineage (GTDB taxonomy): Bacteria > Chloroflexota > Anaerolineae > J036 > Brachytrichaceae > CAIXPS01. The sequence goes on from CAIXPS010000382.1 coordinate 5,171, forward strand.
ATGTGTGCCCGCAAGCATTGTTCTTCAACTACGGCAACCCCATGTCGCCGGTGTGTCGCGCCATCCGCAAGGCGACCGGCGCCAACGTGACCGGTCTGTGCCACGGCGTCTTTCACGTCGCTCATTTCATTGCTGAGCAGCTTGGCTTGGACGAGTCGCGCATGAAATACAGCGCGGTGGGCATCAATCACCTGACCTGGTTTACCGAAGTGCGCGTTGATGGCGCCGATGCCATACCGCGCCTGCAGGCGTTGGCGCGCCAGAAGTTCGCTGAAGCCGGCCGCCCCGCCGGTGTGAACAATGCCTTCACCTGGCAACTGGTCGAGTTGTTCGGCGCCTTTCCAGCGGTGCTGGATCGGCACGTGTGTGAGTTCTTCCCGCACCTGTTCAGCAAACGAGGCGGTTACTTCGGGCGCACACTGGGCGTCAGCGACGGGGTGGTTGGCTCAAGCCTCGACATCTACAGCTTCGAGGACACCATTGAATCTGGCGACCGTGGCTTTGCCGAAATGCGTGAGCACGCCTTTGCCCCCGGCGCGCTGCCCGTGGACTACTTCGACCAGTTCAGCGGCGAGCATGAACAGGTGCTGGATATCATCGCCAGTATCCGCGCGGATCGCAGCGATATCTACTCCGCCAACCTGCCCAATCGCGGGCAAATACCGAACCTTCCCGCCGAGGCGATTGTGGAAAGCCCGGCGATCGCCACAGCGGCCGGCCTCAGACCGATCGTGCAGCCACCGCTGGCGCCCGGACTGGCTGGGACATTGGCGACACGCTTCCAGTGGGTGGAGACTGTCGTGGAAGCTGCGCTGGAGGGCAGTCGTGACAAGTTCGTTCAGGCGCTGTTGATTGACGGCGCGGTTGACTCGATCGATGTGGCTTATCGCCTGGCAGACGAACTGCTGGAAGCGCAAGCCGCCTACCTGCCGCAGTTCCACCTATAACAACGTCACCTCGACTAACGGGCTCTGGCTGACCCATGTCTCAAGGTTGTCGGCTCGGTCGAGTTTTGCCAAGATGCCCGCCAGTATCTCACGCCGTTCGGCTTCAGCATCGATCACGCGCGCCCGCGCCGGCAGGTCAGCCTGCGCACTCTGCTTGACGTGAAAGGTGAAGTCGGGGTGCGCCGACAGGTTGGCGAACCAACTGCGCTTGCCGGGCGTGCCGGTGATGAACAGTCGTCCATCGAGAGTATGGAACCATATCTCTATTCGCCGCGATTCACCCGTCTTGCAGCCCGTCGTCGTGATATCAATCACCTGATCGGTCTTCAACGCCTGTATTACTTTCTCGTCCATAAATAGCCTCCATCGTAAGACACACTCCAGATGTCAGACTTCTCGGAGAAGTCTGACATCTGGAGCCGTTATGTCGCGAATCATCAAGCACGCGCGCTCCTCATCTCCGTAAGTCCGCAAGAGCGTTCGATTGCTGTTCCCGCTTACAACCTTAAACCCAAACCGGGACCAGAACCCCGTCGACTCTTGCACTGCCGTCAGCATAACGCGGTGAAATCCCATGCGCTTCGCGCTCGCGAGGGCCGTGTGCGCCAGCGCCCGCCCGATCCCGCAACCGTGAAATGCGGGATCGACAGCCATGTCGTGCATGTACAGGCAATCGGGGGTTGCGGGCAGCCGTCCCAACGGGGCATTCAATCCCACGCCCAATTCCTGCAGCCACGGAAATGAAAACAAATACGCGACAGAGCGGCCGCCGATCCAACATCCGCCGGGGAACAAGCCCAGCTTCTCGGCAAAGGTAGTGCGGCTTTCGTGCAGATGCGGCTTGTATGCAAGAATCTGGATGCGCAACACCGCATCGAGGTCGTCGGGCAGCATCGGCCGGATGGCCCCGGCGGTGTTGTAATCAAAAGGCGTCATGCGCCAACCAGCCGTCCCATTGCCTCTTCGATCAACTGCTCAAGCGTGTCGAATGGCGTGAGCATCGCAAACCGATCCGCGAATGGCGTCACCGTGTTCGTGGCAGGGTTCCAGTGCACTGGGCCGTATAGCCCGGGCTGATCGGTGTGCGCCTCAATCTGGTAGAGCGAGTCGCCCTTGTTGTAGTGCCAGAACTCGCCGGGGTAATGCATGAAACCGTGGCGCTCCATTACGGCAGTGATCGCCAGCCGGTTCGCGCGCTCTGCGACGTTGACGAAAGGCGAATCCATCGGCGTGTACTCGCTCATCTCAAGGTAAGGCTTGCCGCGCCACACCTCGCTGCCATCTTCGCGCAGGTAAACCGAGATATCCACCGCTGCGCCGCACAGGTGCGTGCCCGTGGCGGGCACATTGGCGACCAGGCACATGGCGCGCCGGAACACCAGGCCCACCGGCGGTCGGCCGCCGCACTCGCGGATGCAACTCTTAATGATGCGGTCAAACACCGCCGGCGCGCGCCCAAGCGCAGTCTGCATGGCGGCGGTGCGGTAACCGTCCTCGATCTTCAGAATCCAGCCGCGCGCGTTCATGTCGCGCCCAATCGCGATCAGGTCGGGGATCAGACTTGCGCGAATGTAGAAGAGACGCTCAAACTGCCCGCCGATCTTCGTCGTGGAGAACTGCACTTCCACATTGGCGGCCTGCATCGCCTCCGGAATACTGGCGAAGCCCTCGCCGGTTTCAGCCAGCGGGTAGCGCATGATTTCCTCAGCCAGCGCATAACTGCGATCCATGTAATCAATCCAGAAGGCAATTCGATCTGTTTCGTCGTATGACACGCTTGCGCAACCTCCACCGTCAGTTTGTGTCATTATCAGGCTGAATCACGCGTGGTCACGCTTTCATCTTGATGAATACGCAGTGTTGCTAGTTGTCGTCGATTACGCGCCGGTGTATGCTCGCAACGTTGCGGTTTTTTGATATGTTCAGGTTGTTTGTGCTCATCCTCTGTCTGCTCCTGCCTGCCGGTCTTGTCCGCGCCAGCAGTGCTGGCCCGGTCGTGATCTATTTCACCTCGTCGAATGTCCCGGCGGAAGTGCGCCCGGCAATATTGACAATGCTGCCGGCGCTTCGGTCGCTGTCCGCGCAACGCTTCGCTGTGGTGTCGTTTCAGATGGACGGCGACTGGGCGCTGGCGACGGTGGCCGCGCTTGATGCGCCGGGCGCCGACCCCGAAGCTGTGGGCATGGGAGATGGCGGCGCGTTAGTCGTGTTGCATCGCGATATTGCGGTTGGAGGCGACTGGCAGGCCGCCGCCGAGGGCACCCCCGAATTCGCGCAAGTGGCGCAGATCGCGCAAGCGTCGCCTTACCAATCGTTGGTCAGCACCGTGCTGGCAGTGACGCGACCCGCTCCAACGACGCAGAGCGTCAGCGCGACTGCCGTGCCAAGCCCGACGCTCAAGTTCCCATGGGATCGCTCGCAGGCCTGGTATTTCACCCAGGGGTGGCATTACGGCAACAACGTGGATTTTGCGCCGGCGTGGGCGGTAGCCAACAAGTGGGTTCTGGCAGCACACGGCGGCGTGGTCACACGGCTATGTCTTGGCCCACTGACGGTCAATCTGCGCATCACCCATCCCAGCGGGGTCATCACCGAATATGCCCATCTGGATAAAAACACCATCCCCGCCGCGATCCTCGACAAGACCGTTATTCAGGGACAACTACTGGGCAAGGCATACAACGCAGCATTCACCAGCGCTCAGGACCCGTGCGGGTACAGCACCGGCCCGCACCTGCACTTCAAACTGCCATCGCAATCGACAACGATAGATGGCTGGCTTTCGCATGTCGATAACACCTGGACCAACGGGACAGGCGTCGTGAAGAGCGCGAACGCCACTTTCCCTTCGACAAACGTGCTGAATCAGGGGCTATCACTACGCGTGTTCCTGCCTGGGTTACGCAAGTGACGGCCTGACGCGCGCACTTGTGCGCGCTGTCCATCAGGGTTTTCTCAGCGCACACTTTGCTTTTTCACAGGTACATCTGCGCTCCCTGCGTTACCATAATTACTATGACAAATGTCCACCGTTCCACGCCGAGCCGCATCGTCATTTTCAGCGCGATTGTTGCATTGTTCGCTGGCGCTTGCACGACTGCGACCCAGCCAATCTCTACCCCGATTCCAGCGACATCCATACCGACTTCAACTAGCACAGCCCTCCCATCTGTCACACCCACACTGGCGCCATCGGCCACCCCGTTGCCAACTGCGACCACGACCGCTACCGCGACGCCGCTGCCTACCGCGACCGCGACCCCTGTCCCAAATCCACTGACGATAGAAGCCATGCGACAACGGTCGTATCCAGGCAGCGCGATTGTGATCGAGCAGAAGCTCGACCCCGGCGCGAACTACAGCCGCTATATCGCGTCGTACCAGTCCGAAGGGCTGAAGATTTATGGCTTGCTGACAATTCCCAACGGCGACAAACCGGCGACGGGCTGGCCGGCGATCATCTTCAACCACGGTTATATCCCGCCGACGGTATATCGCACCACCGAGCGTTATGTGGCCTATGTCGATTCGATTGCGCGGGCGGGTTATATCGTGTTCAAGGTTGATTACCGTGGTAACGGGAGTTCGGAAGGCGTAGCGCGCGGGGCGTACGGTTCGCCCGATTACGTTGTCGATGTGCTGAACGCGTTTGCCTCGATGAAGCAATATACTGCTGCTGACCCGAACCGGATTGGGATGTGGGGACACTCGATGGGCGGGTATATCACCCTGCGCGCGATGGTGATCAACAAAGATATCAAAGCGGGCGTCATCTGGGGCGGTGTGGTGGCGTCCTATCAGGACATGTTCACCAAGTGGCATCGGCCTAACAGCGACATCGCTGCGGCGACCGCGCTAGCGGCAAGGGCGCTTACTGCAACGCCAGGCGCATCGGGTGATGGGCGCGGCTACCGCAACTCACTCATCCAGGAATACGGCACATTCGACCAGAACCCGACTTTCTGGAATTCCATCTCGGCAAACTCGTACCTCGCCGACCTGTCCGGCCCGTTGCAGTTGCATCATGGCGCAGCTGACACGGAAGTGCCGCCGGTGTTTTCCGACACTCTGTACAAGGAGTTGCAGACCGCAGGAAAGACTACAGAGTTGTACACCTATCCCGGCGCGGAACACAACATCACCGAGGGCTTTGGCCTGGCGATGCAACGCACCATACAATGGTTCGACAAATACGTGAAAGGCGGCTGATCTTATTATTATGAGGGAGGTCTTCAGAAAATGTCATACGAAGTGCAAGTGATCGATGTGCAGCCCGGTGCGCTAGCCGTGGTCAAGGGACGGGCGACGAAAAGCGACCTCAGCGCTAAAATCGGCGCGCTGTTCAACCAGGTATACGCCGAACTGCCGAAGGGTCTTGTGAAGCAGGCCGGCCAGAACGTGGTGGTCTATTGGAACGACGAGGGCGTCAACCTGCTGGAGACGCCGGAGGGTTGCCCGATTGATATCGGCGTGCAGGTGGCAGCGCCGTTCGAGAATGGCGGCGGGCTGACCTGTTCAGCCACGCCGGCGGGAACCGTCGCGACGGTGGCGCACTTCGGGCCGTACAACGAAATGCACAAGGGCTACGACGCGCTGTTTAAGTGGTGCAACGAACACGGGCGCATCCTGGCCGGACCGTTCTGGGAGATTTACGGCGACTGGGAGGATGACCCGGCCAAGCTTCGCACCGACATCTATTGCCTGCTGAAATAGGCGTGGAAGCAGTTCGGCAAAGGTTACACGCTTTTTGTGATATCTCCACACCCCACTGTTACCAGTAGCGCGTGTGCGGGTGCCATGGTGGGGGCAGAACACCAAGTAACATCACCTCCTCTATAGAAGAGAAGTTGTGTCACAGCCATTTACGCGATTTCATGTCGCAAAGAGATTAGGAACCAGGGGCAGAAACCGCCACCCGAAAACCGAAGTAAACGTCACGAAGGTTCGGTCTGCCGCTGACACGGAAGGTCGCGCGCACGCTAACTGGATTGAAGTCCCACGACCCGCCGCGCAGCACGCGGTACTGGCCTGTCGTTGGCCCTTTCGGATTGCTCGCAGGCGAATTGGCGTAGTAAGTATCACTGTGCCAATCGGCTGTCCACTGCCACACGTTGCCTGCCATATCTGCGGCTCCATACGGGCTATCCCCAGTGGGACTGTACTTACCCACCGCGGTCGTGTCCTTCATATTCATGTTGTCGTTGAGCAAGTTTGCATTCGGCGCTTCATTGCCCCACGGATAAATTCTGCCATCTGTGCCACGCGCCGCCTTTTCCCATTGCGCCTCTGTTGGCAACATAACCTTGCGCCCTGTGACTCGACTAATCCAAGCACAAAATGCCACGGCGTCATCCCAATTTATCATCACAACTGGATGATTCTCCTTGCCAGTTGGCATCGTCCAGTTAACCCCCATTTCCTGCGCGTACACCGCGTACTGAGCGTTTGTCACCAGATACTTCCCGATCAGGTAATCATCCAGCGGTACCTTGTGCTGCGGCTTTTCATCGCCATAGGCGCTCCCCGCATCGGTACTGCCCATCAGAAACTCGCCAGCCGGTATGCGCACAAAGTCTATCGTCACGCCTGGCGTGATGCGCCTTCAGTAAGTTATCCAGCCATTCATACGTTTCGTCAACGGAAGGGACTTTGTCGGCATCCTCACCATCCTCAGGATGCTTCTCGTTACTTCGATCGTCTGTTGACTTTTGCATTGCGTTAGTCCCTGTAAACGTAAGCCTGTGCAGTTAATTATGGCTTGGTCATCATATCGACACAAACCACCTGCAACCACTTCATGTTACAAAGGGAGTTAAGAAACAGGGGCCGACCGCACTACTACCCGAAAGCCGTGGTAGCCGTAACGATAGTACGGGTCGAACCCGAGGCGGGACGAGCAGCGCGCGTTAACTTGATCGTAGTCCCAAGACCCGCCGCCCGGCACGCCGCTCAGTGCCACGACCGCGCTGACGGCCGGCGAATCGCTGACGGGCAGTGGCGTGTTGACTGCCGGTAATTCATTGACCGCCACCGGTTCCCTGACGACCAGCCTCGCAACCGCGGCGTTGCGCGACAATCAGGTCGACCTGCGCCCTCAAATCCTCCGCGCCGGCATCGAGACGCTGGTGCTGCTGGCATTCTGCGGCATCGGGCTCGTCGTACTCGGCGCCGGCGCATTCATCATCTACGTCCTGCTGCGCCCAACGACGGCACCGCGCGATTCATAGCCATGCCATGCGCCGCTGCATGGCGAATCCATCTACCGGCTAACCTGTGGCACGTACACCAGGTACGTGTCCGCCTGCCAGAAGCCGGACGTCAGGTTCGCTGTGCCCCCAGCGCTCGCCTCTGTGAGTGGCTGGCCGAGTGTGCCGTCCAGGCTGTACGCGTCCGCACTCGAATGTCCGCCACCCGGGCCCTGCACGCTCCACGGCAGGCCGGCCGGATCTTTCGATCCGGCCGGCCTGTGCGGGGCGGTTGACAGCACCACCGCCAACGAAACACTAAACATGGCCACTGCCCCGAGAACTGCCAAAGAACGTCGTGTTGATGTCTTCAAGGCAACACCTCCCTAGCGCCGGCGGAAGTAAGTCTGGCACAAGGCATTGGCGCAGTGCACCACTTTCAAATGACCATTGGTTTGATCCCAGTAACTGATCAGCGGTAATCCATCGACCCCCAGCGTGATACCCGTGTAGCCGCCCACACTGCCTGCACTATCCAGGGTGTAAGTACTTGCGTTGGTGCAGGCCGCATCCATGCAATGCGCCACTTTGAGATCGTTGTTCGCCACATCGTAGTAGCTCACGATACCGAGCCCGTCGGCGCCGATGGTCAAAGACGAATACTGGCCTACATCCTGGCCAACTCCGCCACCGTCAATCACGCTATTGTTCACCGTGCCGCAGGTATAGTTGGCACAATGGGCCACTTTCAGGTTTTTGGCCGTGATCATGTAGTAACTGATCAATGGCAGGCCATCGGTCCCAATGACCATCGAAGTAGCCCAGTTGACTCTATCAGCACTGGCAATCGTCGCAATGATCACAGAACTTGACGCTGCGCATGCGACATCGGAACAGTGGGCCACCTTGAGATAGGGAAAGATTGCCGCGTTTGTATAGTTAATGTAGGAAATCACGGGCAGCCCATCCCCTCCTACTGCGATAGACGTGTAAGCCATGCCATAGATGGATGTATCGATGGTGTTCATGGTGACGGCGGTGCAGGTCACGTTGGAGCAATGCGCCACGTTGAGACTACGATTACCAGAGGTGTCATCGACATAGCTGATGATACCCAGGCCATCCGTCCCAATCGTGATAGAGGTGTACAGACCGATCGTGTCGGTGCTGGTAAAGGCCGTCGTGGTCGCTACCGAGCAGGTGATGTTGGAACAGTGCGCGACTTTGAGATCGTAATTCGTAACTGCTCAGCCCCCGTTGGCTGAATATGTGGATAATAGCAGCCGTGAAACTGACGCGAAAGGAATCTGAGGCCATCTACGACGCGGGGAAAGAACGCGTAGTGGAGGTGCTATTGGAAATGTCGGTCGGGTTAGAG
>CAIXPS010000383.1 GCA_903921365.1 uncultured bacterium
ATGGTCGCGGCGCAAAAACGAAATTCCCGACCTACAACTAGCAGTTTTTCGTTGATCACCTCACGCGGTGGACCGGTGATGGGGATGTCCTCACTGTGAAAACTCACCTTCCCCATCTCGACAGTAACTTGACGAGCGCCGTTACTTACAAAAGCTTTGACGACGCCTCCTGGGGTTTCTATGCTGAATGGAGTTGCAGTGACAAGTTGGTGATCGTGTAAAAAGCGCGCGAAGATGCGTAGCCCATTGCCGCTTTTTTCTGCTTCACTGCCATCAGGATTAAAAATACGCAAGCCGAATTGCGCATTTACCGTCTTTAACGGGCCGAACAATATTCCGTCGGAGCCAATTCCGTAATTACGATGACAGATTGCTTTGATCTGCTCTGAAGTGGGAGGATCAGGCGTCGTCGGTTCGATAACCAGATAGTCGTTTCCCAGTGCGTGATACTTGGCGAAATGCATACATCTACTCCAATATGACATTTTAATGGAAGTGATGGCAAAGCGTCAAGGACGAGAAGAGGGAAAGGAAAGCAGGGAAGTTTGTTAATAACGAAGCAAGCAGCCCGGCTCTGCAATAATTTATACCGATGCGAAGCATCCACAGCAAGTCGAAAGCGCCTTCCGAATGAAAGATAGTGAAACACCGACTGATCGGACTGATCCGTCCAATGAACACACATTTCAGGGCTGCTATCCACCTGCGTTCCCTTTCGAAATTGCCCACAGGCCATGTTCCGAATGTATTGGACCTGGCGCCGAACATTCCAGCGTAGGGCGGCCCCTATCCACTGGAAGATGGACTAATCGATTAGAGATCGTGGACTTTATAGCGGGTTTGTGCTGTGAAATTGAGGTATTTCTTGTGATGGCTGTGTTATTGCTGACAGGGTTAATTAGATCGACATCAGCAGCAACAAAGTGCCTGGATACATGACGGGTCTTACTATTTCACCAGACATCGTTTGCCAGTGCCGATGAGGTCATCTCGACCGGCGATGTGGAGGGCTTCACGGACTTTGCGTTGGAATTCAGGTTTGTGGCAGAGGAGCAGGGCGCGTTGCAACGCCTTCTCCTGGTCGGTGCGCGCCACGTAGACGCGATGGCCGGTGAGTGGATCGAGGCCGGTGTAGAACATGGCGGCGGCGAGTGTGAGTGGAACCGGGTAATAATCTTGCACTTGCTCTGGGGCAATATGGTGCTCATGCAGGTATTCCGCTAATTGCACCATATCTCCGAGGGTGCAACCGGGGTGTCCGCTCATAAAATATTCAATAATTTGCTGCGGTTTGCCGGCCTGGCGTGAGCAGTCGAGGAACTGTTCGACGAAGATACGATACGGGCCGGCATCAGATTTGCGCATTGTTTCTAAGACGTCCGGTACGATATGTTCGGGGGCGATCTTCAGCCGTCCGCCGACATGGTGCGCCGCTAACTCCTTGATGTAGCCGCGCCCGCCGGCGCTGGTGGCCAGGTCGCAACGTATTCCGCTGGTGATGAAGACGTGTTTCACACCCGCGACCTTACGCGCCGCGCGCATCAATTGCAGCAAAGAACTGTGATCGGTGTTCAGCTTGTGGCAGATAGCGGGGAATAGGCAACTGCGTTCCAGGCAGCGCGAGCGTCCCGTGCGGCAGCCGGTGCCATACATATTTGCCGTCGGCCCGCCTAGGTCGCTCACAGTGCCGTGGAAATCGGTATCATGGGTGAGGCGCGCGATCTCATCGAGGATATTTTGCCGGCTACGTGAGCTGATGCTGGTACCCTGGTGCGCGCCGATGGCACAAAAGCTGCAGCCGGAGTAGCAACCACGGTGGGTGGTAATGGAATCTTTGATCATCTCATACGCCGGAATACGCGCGCTGCCATAGGCGGGGTGGGGGTGGCGCGTGAAAGGCAGCGTATAGAGGAGATCCAGTTCTTCGGTGTTCAGCGGTTGCGCGGGGGGGTGCGCAATCAGCCAACGGTCGCCGTGTTGCTGCGCCAGCCCGCGACTTTCGCGCGCGTCGGTGTGCAGGTGGATGAGGCGCGCCATATCGGCAAACGCGCGTTTCCCTTCGTCATTCGCCGCGGAGACAGCTTCGAAGGAGGGGAGTTCCACCACCGCAAGGTCGTCTAACGATTTACGCCGTTCCGCCGTGCCGGGGATGCCTTCCAGCGAAAGGCCTTCGCGCAGACGGTAGGCGATTTCTGCCATAGCACGTTCACCCATGCCGAAGACGATTAGGTCGGCTTTCGCATCGAAGAGCAGTGAACGTTTGACCTTATCTGACCAGTAGTCGTAGTAAGCGAAACGACGTAGCGAGGCTTCCACTCCACCCACGATGACTGGTACGCCCTTATAGGCCTGTCGCGCCTGCGAAGTGTATACAATAGAGGCATTGGCGGGGCGCAGTCCCGCCTTGCCATCCGGCGCGTAGTCGTCATTACTGCGCGGGCGGCGCATGATGGTTTGTCGCATCAATTGGCTGTCGATATTCCCCGCCGCTAGCCCCCAGCAGAGGAGCGGTTTCCCCAGCACGCGGAAATCCTCCACCGTCTGCGGTTGTGCGATGATACCGACTCGATAGCCCAGCCACTCCATTACGCGCGCGATAAGCGGGACGCCGAAGGAGGGGTGATCCACATACGCATCGCCGGTCACCATGATGATATCGCACACGTCCCAGCCACGCTCATCCATCTCGCGCCGCGTCATTGGTAATGGGCGAGCGGTGGCGAACTTGATCACACGGCTAGCGGGGACATGCCAGTGCGGTGATGTCAATGGTTCGATTATTAATGGTGATGCTTGTGTATGTAACATTGAGCTTTGAGGCAAAGTCTAATCGAGGGTAGCAGAGAAGTGATATCTGCAATGGAATAGTCCTTTAGCTATGATTATGTCATATTCCTTCAAAAATAGCCATAAT
>CAIXPS010000384.1 GCA_903921365.1 uncultured bacterium
GCGAGGAGCTTAACCTCAACCTGGGGCCACTTGGCGACTTAATGTAGCGCCCGCCCGCTTTCTGATTGGGGTATGCTTGTATCCAGGTCGGATGTCGTTTTCCGCCGCGCCGGAGTGGTCGATATCTCGCTGTGCGTCGCTAGGAGCGATGGTCGCAAGGAGTGATGATCTGGATGAACGAACCCACGATTGATCAGAGCATGTTTGATAGCCTGGTGGAGTCCACCGGCGAAGATTTTGTCCGTGTGCTGATCGATGACTTTCTGACCGAGGCCGCAGAGAACATCGCCGCGCTGCACAAGGCGTTGGACGAACAGGATGCGCCGACGTTTCACCGCGCCGCGCATACGCTCAAATCCAGCGGCGGCTACCTGGGAACTGCGGCGCTGTCCGCCTGCTGCCGTGAGTTGGAGATGATCGGCAAGTCGGGCGACATCACCGCCCCGAACACGGCTGAGAAACTATGGCAGCTTGAAGATGAGTTCCAACTTGCGCGCGCGGCGCTGGTGGAATGGCAGCAGAGCGCGGGCTAACCACCCACTTTCTATTTCCAAATGTCTAGTGGGCCGCCCTTGCGCGTCATCCACAGGAATAAAGCGCGGCTGATTCCGAGGCCGACCGTTGCCAGGATGTCGAAGATCGCGGAAAACGGGAACCCGCCGATCACGCGCAGGAACTGCAGCAGGATGAACAGGTGGACGATATCGCCGACGAGAAATCCCTCCAGCATCCAACTGAGCGCGCGGTTATCGCCGCCGCGCAGGATGCGCCAGCCCACCCAGGTCAGCACCACCATCAGCCCGCCAAACCAACGCATCATTTCCACCGCCACATCCGATTGGGGCACAGGGGTGAATTGAGACAGAAAGAGCGCGGGGGCGAAGATCGCCAGCACGGCGCTGCCCAGGTTCAGGAATACCTCACCGTAGTAAATTGCGCGAAAGGTTTTCAAGGCTGATTCGTTCCTCTCTTATCGTTGCTCTTGCGGATTGTGCAACTGTTCTTGTTTCCGTCACGACGTTATGGTCTATTCTACGCTGTCTACGCCGTCTCAGGACGACAAACGCCAAATCAAAGCCGCATGCGGGTCATAGGCATTTCCCTGGCTGTCACGCGCACAGATATGATATTTAACACGATAAACATGTCAAACGTCACTTGGTTGATTACTAAAGCTCGTTATAAATAAAGCAAGAGGTTATCAGTGCTGGTCACAGGGTTAATGATCATGAGTGACAGGGACTTTGAAAGGAGGCGAAAGATGCTAGCGGTTTTTGATGTGCCCATTCACACGAGTGCACAGAATGTGGAGCGTGTGTTTGCGGCCGGTTTGCCGCTTGTTTTGTCTTTTGAAGTTCCTGTATGCGAACACTGTCGCGCCCTGGTCCCCACACTCGAGGATCTGGCGCGTTCTTATGTCGGGCGCGCGTTAATCGTGCGCGTGGACAACACTGAGGAAGGGGAACTGGCGAATCGATATCGCATTACGCGCGTCCCCACGCTTATTTTCTGGCGTGACGACAAGGAAGTGGCGCGAATTGAGGGGGCGGTGAACTTCTCCACAGTGCGCAACCACATTGAATTCCTGCTTGGCAACAGCGTGCAGCCCCAGGCCGCCAGCGGCCCAAGCCTGATGCTCTCCGCCGCGACCGGTATGGTTGCGTCGATGCTCCCGGTCGGGGCGAAGAATGGCGATCCGGTCATCGTGACGGATGGTAATTTCGAAACGCTGGTGCTCCAATCGCCGTTGCCGACACTGGTCGATTTCTGGGCGCCGTGGTGCGGGCCATGCCGGACTATTTCACCGGTGGTGGAAGAACTGGGGCGCGAGTATGCCGGGCGGCTGCGCGTCGCCAAGGTCAATACAGATGAGAACCCCGCGTGGGCCGGGCAACTGGGCATCATGGGTATTCCTACGTTGATTCTGTTTAAGCGCGGGCGCGAGATGGATCGCGTCGTCGGCGCAGCCTCAAAAGCCTCCCTCCGCGCGCATATCGAACGCCTGCTGGGTTAAACCTGGTGCAGTTGCACTGCGCCAGGTGTTATCCACCCCACACGCAAAGCGCCAGTGTCGCATCCACAAACGAACGGCAGTGCAACCGCCTTTGAACAACGACGCTTAGTCAATAGGCGTGCAATAATGAAAAGAAAAAGGATGGCGAAGCAACTATAACCATGACGACACAAACTGGCGGAATAACGCACACGCTCCATGATACGGTGGAGGCGCCGGGCGTTCCCCCTGTAGAAGCACTGATCGACGCGGTGCGGCGGCATTTCCAGCGCACGGGCCAGTGGGTCACGTTGCTGGCTGTGTGCCCGAATTCCGAGGCCGTGCTGAAAGCGGCGCTCGTGGCGGCACGCGACGGTCGCGCGCCGATGCTCTTCGCCGCCACGTTGAATCAGGTCGATCTTGATGCGGGCTACACCGGCTGGCGCCAGAGCGATTTTGTGAACCTTGTGCGCGCGTATAGCCGCGAGATCGGGTTTACCGGCACGGCGGTGTGCTGCCTCGATCACGGCGGGCCATGGCTGAAGGACAGGCAGCGCAGCGAGTCCTATTCCTATGAGGCGGCCATGGATGGCGTAAAGGCATCGCTGGTCGCGTGCATTGATGCAGGCTACGAACTGCTGCATGTGGACCCGACCGTGGATGTGCGCCTCGCCCCAGGCGAAATTATCGACATCCACGTGGTGGCGCAGCGCACGCTTGAGTTGATCGACCACGCGGAACGCCATCGTCGTGCCGTGGGAATGCCGCGCGTCAGTTATGAGGTGGGCACCGAGGAAGTGCACGGCGGGTTGGCGAACATGGACAACTTCCGCGCCTTGCTCGACGATCTGAAGGCGGGTCTCTTGAAGCTGGGCTATGCGGCTGACACAGAGTCATCGGCTGACTCTGCGTCAGCCGATGTGTGGCCGATCTTCGTCGTTGGCAAGGTCGGCACCGATCTGCACACTACTGAGTTTGATGCCGAGGTGGCGCGCGGGTTATCGCAGGCGGCTGCGGCATATGGGTCGGTCATCAAGGGTCACTACTCCGACAACGTCAGCAACCCCGAGGCTTATCCACTGTCGCACATGGGCGGCGCAAATGTCGGGCCGGAGTTCAC
>CAIXPS010000385.1 GCA_903921365.1 uncultured bacterium
AAATCGAGCACAGCCGGTATCGCGAGCAACTGAAGCGGCTGCAGGATGAGATCGCCGTAGTCCACTGCGTTGGCTTTCTTTAACTCTGTCTGGTACGCGGTATAGCAGGCGGCTAGTGCGTCATGAACGGCGTCCGCAGGCTGGCGAGTGAAAGCGTCAGGACCAGTGCCTCTGGCTTTGGCGTCGGCGATGAGGTTTGAAACCTCCTCAACACCGAGTCGCGCGAGTGGATGGGACGGCGTCGTGCAGACCGTCTTTGCTGCAGCTGCAACCATGCTTCGACTCTCGATTGGCGTGATCACGCGTGGTTTACGGTGACGATCATCCAGCTCATAACCGAGCAGGTCGCCGGACTCGCGCAGCATCCTGAGTCCAAGCGCATGCAGCGTGCACACCATCATGAGCTTTGCGGATGCCGGTTCGACCAGATCCGCCAGGCGTTCGCGCAACTCGCGCGCTGCCCTGACGCTGAAGGTCACGACCAGGATGTTGAACGGGTCGCATACCCCTGTGTTGACGAGGTGCGCAACGCGATGCGCCAGGACGCGCGTTTTGCCGCTGCCGGCTCCCGCGGTCACCATCAACGCTCCGGGACAGGTGACTGCACTGTCTTGTTCCGGGGTCAGTGTCATCGGTGTTAGGTTATTCATATACTGCCTCTCAAATTGGGCGTTATGGTCACCACCATGGGCCTGTGTGGATGTACATGGCGCAACCTACGAGCGCCGGCGTTTGCCCCTGTGCCTGGTCGCGGGACGCGCTGGTTCCAAACCCAGCTGTCGTCGTGCCTCCTTAATGAGGCGTCGGGTCGGCAGTACATTAAGCGGCGGGAGCAGACCGGCCTTTTCCAGCAACTCCCATATGGCAAAATCTTCGCGAGCCTGGCGGTCGTAATCCGTTGGCCGGCCAGTGGGGTTTCTGTCATTGTGATCGCTATGCACGCTTGCCTCACTTTGGTTTGGTTCGACTGCCGGTAGACGCACAACGCCGACCGGCAGGTGCTGATGAACACACGACCCGCAGCATGTGCCGGCACATAAGCTGTAAGCGAAAGAGTCGTGGCAGGAGGAGGAGTTAACATATTTCGACCCCCCAGTCATCCGCAACCTGGTCAAGGTGCTGTTGAATCGATTCGCGTTCCGCGCCAGTCGCAGCAATCAGGCGTTGCAGGTAGCTCCGTCGCACGCGGGTTCGGTTTGTCATCGATGCGCTCACGATGGCGTGCACGGCTTCGTAAGGGGTATTGCTTTCGCGAAAAGTGCGTGCTGCGGTCGATGAGTTTAGTTCGGAAGACGATATATGGGCATCATTTGGGCCGGTTTTTGCCCAAAGGCCGTTGACAATGCGGGGTTCGGATCGTAAAGTATTCATAGTTCATCTGAACAAGAAAAGCCCGACACCTCGGCTGGCAAACTGAGGGTGTCGGGCTTTTCGCTATTCCGGGCAGTGCCGCTGTCCGGTTCGAGTGAAAAGACGTGAACGACGAACAAATCGAACTACTTGGGTTGGATCAGATCATTTGCCTCCTTGGGCTTTTTGCAGGTGTCGCAATCGGGGAGAACGTCAGCCTAGGCGACATTCCAGGATGACGTAACAACGCGGGTTAGAGGCTCGCTCAGATGGAATCAGTGAAAGAAATGGCAATGTTGAGCGAAGCCAGGGAGTATCTGGGGAAAGGGCAGACAATCACAGACCTTGGGTAAGGTCGTGTTATGCCGGTCACTTGCACTTGCGCTTGGTGTGCCGGGGCGCTACTGAACTGCGAAAATCCACTCGTGTCGTGAGCAGTAACGTGTTCCTCCATCGGAGGCAACAGCAAAAGCGAAATGAAACTGAGTTCATGATATCGCCCGGTATGCCGATGTCAATAGCTTTCTGCACAGTTATCAAGAATCTCATTGTTCACCGTGTTGTCTTCCGTGCTCCCAGCAGGAAGCATATGATGGCGGCGGCCTGAAATACCAGTACCACAATGATTGCTGGCGCCATCGCGGTGCCTGATGTAGACGCCGCAAAGACTGCGGCCAGCAGCGTCAGCAACGTGAAGAACACTCCCCAGTGAGTTACGCTCATAGTCGCCTTCCTCGGTTGGAAAACTGGAATTTCACGGCCTATGTGAGTGATGCCGTGATAATCAGCATACCCACCAGTCCTACCCAGGCGATGGGGCCGTGTGGAACCCGCGCCCGGGATGCTGCAGAGAACGCAGAGGACAGATCGTGTTGCTGGATCCAGAACTGGATACATACCGCGACCAGGATTCCCACCCGCACTACAAACTCCACCGCAATCCCGATTCCGACTGCGCTAATACTGCCGGCAGTTGCGCCATACTGCATGAGCAACTTGATGTCGCCACTGTCAGCAGCATTCGCGACAAGTACCGCGAACACCATCATGGCAAAGCACACCGCCTGCGCCACAACGGCATCTCTCAGGCCGGATACATTGCCGGTCAGGAATCCAGCCGCAAGACTCACAACCACAGAACCGTAGACAAACCAGTCCGGCGGCAGGAACGATGTCTCAAAATCAGTGGCTGCGCTGACGCTGAAGATACCGAGGAGAATGAGCTTGAGCAGTGATGGATGGAAAAGTCCAAGAAGGATGAAACCAGCCAGGCATACCAGCCAACGCACAAGCCGCAGGTATTGGTGCGCGCGATCGAGCAACCGGAAAGGCTTCTTGAGTTCAAACGACAGCAGCAGTTCTGCGAGTGTGTTCGATACCAATCCGAATACGATGTTCAGGGCGAGAGTCTCAACAGCCATAGTAAAAGCTCAACGCGAAACAACTGACCAGCATGAAATCGTGAATAACAGTGCAGTCAGTGTGTATTAGGAAGAGTGCGGCAAAGTCGCACGAGTTTTTCGTCCCGTTAAGGTGTAGTTTTCATACCCATAATGCCGCTTGCAAAGCGTTAACCCACCTAATTGGTTTGTGCAATGCATTGCACAAGGGTTTAGCATACGCCTATCAGCGTTGGTCCAGGGCAGACCGTACCAGGCTTTGGTGTCGGTTGGTCGCCTCGATGAGATCCTGGTCCGTCTGGAGTACTGACGCAAGCTCATCTCGACTCCATTTCCGCAACATCTGCTCAGTGTCGCTGTCCATACCGGCGACAGCGCGTTCAGCGAGAGTGATTCGGCTCCGTGATCTCGTAGGGCGACCGGGTCGCTGCTGCGGCAAGACGGACTTCGCGACGCTATCTTCAGGCGCACGAAGCAATTCGATCATCTGCAACGTCGCCTCCATTTGCTCGCGCTCCTGCTGCGATGTGATCAGAATCAACCGGCTGAGCGGCAGCTTGTGAGCACGGGCTAACGCCTTGACAGGCGCGACAAGCTTCTCCACCAGGCTGAGGTACTGATAATACGCGCGGCGTTTCAATGGCCGACCGAAGGTATGTGCCAGGTCGCTGCACACCATTCGTTGCGCGGCGACTCGCGGCGTCACAGTCTGGTCGCCCTTGCGCCAGATAGTGAGTAGGCGTGGATCCATCTCTAAATGCCTGACAGCCTCTTCTCGTTTCGCGCACACGAACTCGGCGATGTCCATCGCACAAACGCTGTCGCGCTGCATGTTAGCCGACCACTGCAAGTTGAGGATGTCATCGGCGCTGGCCTGTTCAAGATCGGCACGCACCTCTGCGCGGATAGTCGTCACCTGGTTGTCTGGCTCACTGCTCAGATACGCCATCGCCCAGAAACGGCGTTCGCCATCGATGAGGTGATATCGCTGGCGATCATCGCGATCCTTGTTGGTGTACACCAGGATGGCATACAGTTGTCCATTGGCCTTGATGTCATTTGCCAGAGTGCGCATATCCGCAAGGTAGGCTTCAGCTTCCATGTCATTGTTGGCAGCACGGGTCATTAACTGGGTAATGACGTCCTGGTGGTTGATCTCGCGGCTGGCGAACAAACGCCGTAGTTCGGCTGGAAGGTACTGGCGGGGTTGGTGCAGGTCGATTTCAATTTCTTGCAGTAAAACCTGGTTGACACTTGAATTCTGAGTGTGGTTGTCAGGCAAGACAATAGGCGAATCGGGTGGATTTACAGGGGTGCTTTGGGGCACGGCGGGAATATCATCACTGGTAAGCAATGCTGTCATGCGCTTCTTGCGCGCCGCATAGTCAGTTATCGTCATCATCACACCTCAATAATTGGTTTTATAAGGTACCTTTCGCCGGATAAGTCGTATTTCGGGAATCGTAAGTTGTGTGACGCACGAGTAAATACCTATTCGCTTTACAAAGGGGAGTTTCACCGCCCGGAGTAGTGTCGTCACGTTCTACCTGAGTGCTGGCACTTACTACATTTGGCGTGTGAAAGCTGGCTGGATATTCGCAAACCCCGACGCTGAGGTGGTGGCGTAATGGGAAGCGGGAGCGGCGTTCGAATTACGCATATCACCGCGTGGCGAGTGACGCAGATCGATTCCACAACGCCATCGCTGCCGGTCAGCTTCAAGTCGATCACTGATCTTGTAGGCGAACGCATCGCGGCGCTGATCACCGAGTACAA
>CAIXPS010000386.1 GCA_903921365.1 uncultured bacterium
GTAGCTGCGGTCAGTGACGATGCTGGCGAAGCGCACCTTGTTTTCGCCCGCCGGCCCAATCACGGCAGTATGAATGTTGCCGCCGTATTGTGCCTCCAGCGCATCAACCGTTGGATTGATATTCTGACCCCACACAGGCGTTGCGTCGCCAAATGTCACCGCGCCGTTCTCGATCAGAACCGTGACGGGAGACGAAGAGGCGCCATGGATCACAAAAGCATCCGCGCCGCTGCCCTTAAGCGCCATGCCAAATGGCCCCTCGGCGCGGGTCTCGCCAATGCCGTTGGTCAGCGGGCTTTTTGCAGCCGCGGTGAAACGCGCCAGACCCGCATAGGGATAACCCGCGACAACGCTCGATGTGAGGATGAGCAGGTTCGCGGGATCGAACGCATCGATCCCGGCTGGCGTGTCGCGCATCAAGTAGTACGTCGCCAGCAATCCGCCGCCGCCATACACCCGCCAGAACCGCTCGTCCGGCTCCTCAATCCATGCCTTGTGTTCACTCAGGTCGATATGCAGAACCTTGCCATGAAAACCATAGTCGGCCATTTCCCATGCCTCCACAGAGTCTTTGAATGGAAGACTATACAACAAGGGGTAATATGCGCAACTCCATTTGCGATATCGCGCGCGACTTCGCTACAATAGCGCCTAGAGCAAACATGCCAAATTCACAAGACTATCAGCACGTATCTGCCGCCCCCACACTGCCAAAATCCACAACCCCGGCTATGACCTTCGATGTTGCCGATCTGTACAAAGGACCGGTCGCCAATATCGAACCACAGCCGCTAACGGCGACGCCCCTGGATGAGAAGCTGCGGCAGGCGTACTTCTGGATAATCAACCATGGCGTGATCAGCCCCCATTACGATATCGAGTACAACGACGGGCCAAGTCAGACGTTCACATTCGGTGATTCCAAGGCGCAACTCCGCCTGCCGTCGGGACAGAGCTATTCCAGCTTTGTGCTTGTTCCGCTTCTCAACTTCGGGGTGCGCAAACGCTGCCTGCTTGTGGGCGGGCCGGGGCGCGGCAAGACCGCGAGCGCGATCTTGATGGGTGTGCTGGCCGGATATTCGACCAAGGAAGTGCGCCGGGGCATGCAACATGGCCAGCCGCAGATGACAATCTCGGATCTGCTGGGGAACCCACTCCCCGCCGATCTCATCAACGCCCAGAAGATGCAGGATATCAGAATCTCGTGGCGACAGTGGCTCGGCATGCGGGTCAAGATCATCGATGAATACAATCGCATCCCCACGCGCACCCAGTCCGCATTATTAACCGTGATGGGCGATAACTATGCGGAGATCCTCGACCATATCTACGAATGCCCGGACGCTGCATGGTACCTGACTGCGAACGACGACGCTGGCGGCGGCACGTATCAGGTCATCGAGGCATTGCGCGACCGCATCGATGTCGTCGTCAAGGCGTTGCACTTCAACACTCGCTTCCTGAGCGAGCTGCTCGATCGTATCGAGACGGGCATCGATCCGGCAGAAGTCGTCCCGTCGCAGATCATCTTCACAGCCGAAGAGATCAAACAGATGAACAAGGAAGTGCTGGCGGTCGCATTGCCGGAGGGATTGCGCAGACGGCTGGAGTTTTTTACGAGCCAGTTCGAGTTCAGCGAAATGGCGGGCGAGCAGATTGAGTACAAAACCAAGGACACCGCCAGACTCGCAGCCGTTGATGTGCACACCCTCACGGCGCAGGATACCGGCAAGGACAAACTCAAAGACCTCGGCGCACAAACGAAGAACGGGCTTTCAGTGCGCGCGATGATGACACTGATGGTATTCGCCAAGGCGCTGGCCTATTTTCGGGGCAACAAGGAGGTGCAGTTCGAGGACTTGCGCCAGATCGCGCCTTTTGTGCTACACGATAAACTGACGCCGGACCTCGACGCAGCATTCTTTGACGCGCCCGGTAATGCTGTGCTGCGCATCGACAGGATCAGTTGGATCCGGCGGTTGTTCGACCTGGCGTGTGCCGAGTACGATCGATTGAATCTCGATAAGGACGACGCGGTCGGGCAGTTAGAGGACGAGTTCGACAAAGGTCTGGAAGGCGTCACCGAGCAGGAGGTGCGCACGCGCATGGTGAAGATAGAACGCTTGCTGGGAGTATGGAGCAAAGATCGCAAACTATACGGCTACTTGTTTGATGATCTGCTCAAGCTCAAGTATCTGCACCAGCGCTACACCAACTACCTGCACTGGTTGATCGCCAAAGGCTGATCGATAAACAACACCCATGGCTGAACCCCTTACCGGAACGCTTGCCCGCATCCTTGAGCAGAATCGCAGTCGCTACAACTCGAAGTTCGCCCTGGTGAAATCACAGTTTCCCAAGCTGGCTGACTCGGTGTTCGCCGCGCAGTTGAGCGAACTCGTCCAACCGCTCGTCGAACTCGCGGATCAGAAGGCCCCGGACAAAACCACCAGCATCGTGGACGCGTACTTCGATCTCGCGCTGGAACTCTGCGGGCGCGAAGTGTTCGGAGGCGCATCACGATATTCCTCTATCAATGTAGCCTGGCATTCCCTGCTGCCATCGCTCACAGCGCTGATCGTTGCTAATCCGCGCCGTGTTGTTGGCGCAATCACCAACGCCGTTTACACGCTCTCCAATGAACCCTCCGCAAATCCACAGGAATGGATACTGCGCATGAGCCAGGCCGCCCCACTCTGTTCCGATATTGACACCCTGTTGCAGGTGGGTCAGGCGACTGCCTGGCAAGCCGGCATGGCGCACTATCGACAGGCGGCGCTGTCGTTGTGCCAGTCGCTCAGTCCAGCACTGGTCAGGATCGCACTGGGGATTCCAACCGATACGCGCCCGGTAGAACAGATCATTGCGCAGATGAGCGCCAATCCGTGGTATCAGCCGGCTTCGTGGGATACCCGCGCCATGCTTAAAATCGTCAAACGCGCCGGAGCTTTCAGGGGATTTGGCGGCGTGTTTGTCGCGCCGCCCACGGTTTTTGCGTCTGGCGACGGCTTTATGGCGTCTGACGGTGAAAACACGTGGTTGCTCCACGCCGATGCGTTCGGCGCAACGTTCCATCGCGCCGAGCCCACACCTCGCGCTGACAAACCGCCATCCGCTTACGGCTACAAGGTTGTGACCGGAACGGTCAGCAAGGGGACAACCACAGCCGCATTCGATGGGTTAGAGATCGTGACAAGCCTTGCTGCCAATGCGACGACGTTAGCGATCACTACACCCTATACGCATGCGATTACGTAACTGCTCAGGCCAGTTGTAACGTAACGGGCTTGCCGTCAAGCAGATCACGCAGAGCCGCCAAGGCTTGATGGCCTTGTTTGCGCACAGTTGAGATATAGCCGCGCACACTGGCGAATATGCGCCCACCCTCGGCAC
>CAIXPS010000387.1 GCA_903921365.1 uncultured bacterium
CTTTTAGGAGAGACACACGCATGAGTAATCTTCCGATAATGAGTCAACGCGACCCCCGCTGGGCGGCACTAAAAATCGGCTATGGCGACGGCACGGTCGGGCAGTACGGATGCCTGTTCTCGTCGCTGGCGATGCTGGCGTTTCACGACCAGCCTATCGTCGTCTCAACATCCGTCGCGGCGCTAATGGACGCCATGAAAGGCAACGGCAATTACACGCCAGAAGGCGGGAACTATCTGCAGTCGGCAGATATCAGCGCGATCACCGCGGACAGCGTGAAGTTCGTCAAGGAGTCAGACCTGTTTCCCGGCCCGGTTGACGCCAAGAGCATGTACGAGCTAAACAGCTTCCTCGCAGCAAGCCCGGACAACTACGCCATCATAGAGGTTGATAACCGGGGCGACAACCTGACACCTGACCCGCACGCCACTCACCAGCACTTCGTTGTCATGCTCGACGCCACCGGCGCAATTCACGATCCCTGGTACGGCGACAAGGCGACAATCACCCGCTACGGCTCGACGCCCGCGAAAGCGATCTGGCGCTACATCCTGTACAGCATCACACAACCGCCCGCAACCTACACCGTGACGCGTGATGGAGTAGCGATTGGCACATTCACCACGGCAGAAACCGGCGCTGCGCCTGCGCCTGCCACCTACGGAATTACACGAGGCGGGGTGTCGCTTGGATTCATTAGGGTTATCGCGCCCATTCCCGCGCCCGTGCCGTTGCCTCTCCCCACGCCGCCACCGCCGCTGCCCAAGTCGCAACCGCCCGCCGTCACCACGCCTGCACTCGGCGGCAATATGATCGGGAACGCCCGCGATCTGGAACAGGCGTACAGTTACGGGCTACGCTGCTTTACGGCGCTGTCGCAACAGCAGGCGCTGATCGACTTCAAGCGCCGCCACCCGGACGCGATCTGTATGCACCGCGAGTACATCGCTGACTGGAAGCTGACTGGGCAACAAGTCGCTGACCGGATCGGAGGCGGCCCTAACGGGCTGATTTACCTGTGCTACAACGAGGAGGACGAGTTCGGCGTGGGCGACGAGGCGGCCTTGACCGCGCGCGTCAACTATGAGCTTGACTTCGCGCGAGCCATGCGAGCGAAGGGCGCGGCCTGCGCCGTCGGCACGTGGTCGGTCGGATGCCCGGACATCACGAAGGATTGGGTATGCAACCAGCTTAAGCGGCTGGCCGTGGTGTACAACGCCGATCCCGGCGTGTACGTCGATATGCATCTGTACTCGCCCAACCGCCAGCACATCTATGGCGATAGCGACCTGCAGTGGTATGAGTCGCGCTGGCGCTACCTGTTCACCAAGTGCGGCTTTGACCCGAAGGCGGGCGCAAAGGTCGTGTGCAGTGAGACGGGGCTGGACGAGGGCGGGATCGGCGGATTCATGGCGCACGGCGAGAACGTTGACGATTTCGCGATGTGGTGCAACCGCTGGCAGCAGATACAAGGGCAGCCAATCGTCACAGTGGACGGCGCATTCCCTTCGCCATTCCTGGGCGCGTCCATCTTCGGCTGCACGAACGGCATGGATTCGCACTGGGCCGGCTACGATGTCTACGGTTATCTGGCCGGTGCGCAGGGGAAGGTGCGGTATGCGTGACTGACAACGTGACGCTCCACACGGGCGACTGCCTGGACGTGTTGCAGAAAATGCCCAGCGGCAGCGCGCAATGCTGCATCACGTCGCCGCCGTACTACCTGCTTAGAGATTACGGCGTGGCCGGGCAGATCGGGATGGAGTCCACACTCGCGGAGTACGTGGAGAGAATCACCGCCGTCATGCGCGAAGTCAAGCGCGTGCTGCGCGACGACGGCACGCTGTTTCTCAACCTCGGAGATTCGTACTCGCGTCCCGCAGGCAAGGGCGGCAGCGGCACGCCCAACGGTCGCAACGGGAACGGCGAGAAGTACCCCGGCGCGAGCGGGATGCCGCCCGGCATAAAAGAGAAGAACCTGATGGGCGTCCCGTGGCGCGTGGCGTTCGCGCTACAGGATGACGGCTTTTACCTGCGCTCAGACATTATCTGGCATAAGCCGAACCCGATGCCTGAAAGCGTCACCGACCGCCCGACGAAAGCGCACGAGTACATCTTTATGCTTACGAAGTCGTCGCGCTACTATTACGATGCGGTGGCGGTCGCGGAGCCGCAGGTGTGCACAGACCCGCGCCTGATCAAAAGCGGTCTGGTGCGCGGACGGCTGTACGGCTATGACAGTAAGGAAGCCACGCTACGCAAGCCACGCAAGCACGACGGCACGGACAGCGGGAGTGACGGTGGCGCGATCCGCAACCACAGCGGCAACAGCCTGAATAACCCGAACGGGATGCGCAACCGGCGCGACGTGTGGAGCGTGACGCCGAAACCCTACACGGGCGCGCACTTCGCCGTATTCCCGCCTGAGTTGCCACGCATTTGCATGTTGGCTGGCACAAGTGAGATGGGCTGCTGCCCGCAGTGCGGCGCTCCGCTAAAGAGGATGGTCGAGCATACGCGCACGTTGATCCAACCGCCATCGGCCAAGAATCGACAGAGCAGCGTGAGCGGGTTAAATTCAACCGGGCCGCGGCCATCGGCCACGACGATCACCACTGGCTGGGAACCAACCTGCGACTGTGACGCGGGTGATCCTGTGCCGTGCACCGTGCTTGACCCGTTCAATGGCAGCGGCACGACCGGCGCTGTGGCCGTGGCGCTGGGCAGGCGATACGTCGGGATCGAGTTAAACCCTGAGTACGTGGCGCTGTCCCGGCAACGGATCGCCAGCGCACAGGTCGGGATGCGGATATGAGGAAGCACGGGAGGGTAGATGCGAACCAAGCTGATATTGTCAAGGCGCTCCGCCAGGTTGGTGCGTCTGTCCAGTCGCTTGCGGATATCGGTAAAGGCTGCGCCGACATCCTGGTCGGGTTCCACGGGCGCAATTGGCTTATGGAAATCAAGATGCCCGGCTGTCACCTTACACCTGACGAGAAGGAGTGGCACGCTGGCTGGCAGGGCGCTGTCGTGGTTGTGCGGTCGGTAGAGGAGGCGCTCGGTTACCTGTTCACTGGCGAGGACTGATCGGGCAGTGTAGACTGCGCGAGTTCGATGATGCGGGTTGGTGCAACGGCAGCATACTTCTTTAACTTGGAAGTGCATCCTGTTCGACTCAGGAACCCGCTATACTGACCCCGGCAACACATGGTGACTATATGACAGGGTTCAAGGTAGTCGAACAATGAACGACAACTCACGCGAAAAACTCAGCGAGGCCATCAAGCTCAAAGGGCAAGCCGTCAAGGATGACGCGCGCCTGTGTGAAGCGTTACTCACCGACCTGTGTGGTGGGGGTAGCAAGCGCCACATTAAGGCACTGTCAGCCGTGGTCGCCGCAAAAGTAGTGGCTGACCTTGCCAGCACGTCGTCAGTTTTGCCAATAGAAGCGCGCATCACCCAATATGCGAAGCGTTTATATGACGACTACGGCTTTGACGAGGAACTGGCGCGTTGGGCAGTTGAATCGTGGGCAATAGCGTTGGGTGTTTGGAAAGAAACAGTGCCAATCACACCTACGACGGGTACGAACGACCTGCTAACACTCGCGCCAGAGGTGACGATCAATCTGATACGCATTCCGGCGGGTGAGTTTCTGATGGGGAGTGATGCGTACCCAGATGAGAAACCTCAGCACAAAGTCACTCTGGACGAGTATTGGCTTGGGAAATATCCAGTGACAAACACGCAGTACGGGGTGTATGCACAGGCCAGTGGACTGGCGTGGTCTATGCCGTCCGGGAAAGAACAACACCCCGTGGTGAATGTAAGTTGGGAGGATGCCGCGGCCTTTTGCGCGTGGGCAACCCGGTCAACGGGAAGACAAGTCAGATTGCCGACGGAAGCGCAGTGGGAAAAAGCTGCGCGCGGCGCGGATGGGCGCAAGTATCCATGGGGCAACGAAGCGCCGGACAAGAC
The DNA here is from genome assembly GCA_903921365.1 of uncultured bacterium. GTDB lineage: Bacteria > Chloroflexota > Anaerolineae > J036 > Brachytrichaceae > CAIXPS01. Next base: position 3,979 of record CAIXPS010000387.1, read on the forward strand.
GCGCTGCAATTTTAATAGCGAGGTTGGTGACACCACGCCGGTAGGGACGTACAGTCCCAAAGGAGATAGCCCGTATGGGGCAGTGGATATGGCGGGCAATGTATGGGA
>CAIXPS010000388.1 GCA_903921365.1 uncultured bacterium
GACCTCCCGCAAAGTACGCTGTAGGTGGGTGCAAGTGCCTTCAGCTGGAACGGCCAGATATGGGTGTCGGCGGCGATTGAGACGCCTTCAACGATATAGGTGGTCTTGGGACGAGTTACGGAGCAGTGGCATAAGCCGCCACCCGAAAACCGTTGAGATAGTAGTGAGCCCCAGGTCCATTCCCATTGCGGATGGCAGCGCGCACGCCGGTGGCAATGCCCATCCCCCCACCGCTGCGCACCACGCGCTCTTGACCCGTAGTTGGCCCCTGCGGATTGCTGGAAGGTGAACTCGCGTAGTACGTTTTACTGTACCAGTCTGCCGTCCACTCCCACACATTACCCGCCATATCCAACGCACCGTACGGGCTAATGCCACTTGGATACGTCCCCACCACTGCCATTGTCTGACTGAAATTCGCTAGCGTACTACTTGGCGCTTCATTGCCCCACGGGTAAATGCGCCCGTCCGTGCCACGCGCCGCCTTTTCCCATTGCGCTTCCGTTGGCAACTTGACGGTGCGCCCTGTGACTTGCGTAGCCCATGCGCAAAAGGCCACCGCATCGTCCCAACTAACATACACCACAGGATGGTTTTCCTCGCCCTGCGGCATCGACCAGTTCAACCCCTTGGCCTTTGTGTAAGCCGCATATTGTGCATTGGTCACCTCGTACTTGCCGATCAGGTACTCATCCAGTGTCACCTTGTGCTGCGGCTTTTCTTCAGGATATGCATAAGTATCAGCATCTGTGCTACCCATCAGAAACTCGCCTGCCGGTACGCGCACTAGATCGAGCGTCACATTGGGCGCAAGTGTTAACAATAGATCGTTGGATACAGATGGCACTGGTGTAGTAGGTATTGGCACTGGCGTAGTGGGTATCGGCACTGGTGTAGTAGGTATTGGCACTGGCGTAGTAGGTATCGGTACTGGTGTAGTGGGTATAGGCACTGGCGTAGTAGGTAATGGCGCGACTGTCGGCTTAGCTGCCGTTATGCTCGTGACGTTAACGGCCTCCCAAGTCGGCAACCGTGTGGGTAATGCCGTCGGTGCGGGTTGTTGCGCAGTCAACGCGGGTGCAATCACCAACGCCAGCAACACGATGATCACAAACACCATCGCACCTATGGCGATCTGCGTCCGAAGAGGCAATCCCTGTTTGCCTATCTGCCCAGTACGAATCGTCTCTGGTTCGGGTAGCCGTCCACTGTCTGGATAATTGGTTGGATTGTCATAGACAGCGGGTGCAGCAACTATTGGCTCTTCACTCAACACGGCTGAGCGTTGAACCGGCACAATTCCAGGGGCATTACGCTTAAGTGAACCGCGCATCTCTTTTGCAGTCTGACAGCGTTTGTTGCGATCCAGTTGCAGCGCTCGCTCGATCACACCCACTGTATTCCGAGTAACATCAGGGCGCAGTTGACGCAGAGACATTAATGGTTGCCCAGCAAATTGATCGGCTGCGGCAGCTGGAAGCGTCCCACTCAACGCCTGATACAGCGTGGCCGCCAGCGAGTATAAGTCGCTGCGCGCGTCGGTGCCACCGGTGTATTGTTCAGGTGGCGCGTAATGTGGCGTCAACGCACGCATACTGAAACTGGACATCTGCCCGCCAACCACCTTCACCAGTCCAAAATCCACCAGCACGCAATTCCCATCTGGTCGCACAATGATATTCGCTGGTTTAATGTCGCGGTGCAGGATGCCCTGCGCGTGGATATATTCAAGCACACCAAGCAGTTGATCGGCATACTGCAACACCGTCGCTTCTGGTAAACCTTGCGATCCGATCTGCTTATCCAGGCTTTGCCCACTGATCAAGTCCATCGCCAGATAGAAATTTCCGCCCTCGGTGAAGTAGTCAGTTACACGCGGCAGGTTGGGATGGTTCAGTCTGGCTAAGGTTTTGCTCTCGCGCTCAAACTGCTTCGCCATAACCTTCGCTTCCACAGGATCACCAGGTGGGAACATCTCCTTCACCACACAGACTTTATCAAGCCTGATGTCATCGGCTTCATATACCGCACCCATGCCGCCACTGCCTAGCATCTTGACGATGAGATAGCGATTCTGGAGTCTCTGGCCGGGTTGAAGCATTGTATTATTGCCTTGCGTCGATTATTGCACGCTCCTGAGAAACCGTGATGACTTCCACCCCTAACTCGCTCGATTACTAAGCCTCGCAGTTGACACTGACCTCGTAGACACCTGCCGGGGTGCCACGTAATCAACACAGAACTGACGCGAATGGCGGTTCACATCTCATACCTGAATGTACCCATACTGATTACACCGGGTGCGCATTGCTGCTGACGACCATTTGTAACCGCTGACCTTCCGTTGCAGTATTTAAGGGGTCCAGCAAAAACCGTGGTGGCGCGTGAATCCACGATTTGATATTCGGTAGCTCAGGTAGTACGTTGTGGATGGTTTATATCCTTCAGAATGCGCCAGGCGTGCATGGTTTCATCGTGGAAAAATTCGACATCGAGTTTTGATGTAAGAGCGCAAAAAGCTCAAAGCTCTGTTCTGGGGCGCCTCAGTTGGTATGCGCGGATTCCTGGTTTAGCGGATCGAACACGACAACGCGGTTGCGTCCGGCATGTTTGGCGGCATAGATGGCGTGGTCGGCGCGGTCGATTAAGTCTTGCAGACTCGAAATATCTGGCGTGAGGTTGGCGATGCCCATGCTGAGGGTGACTTGCGCGATGTTATCCGCCAGACTGCCATCGGGCACAACCGATATGCGCAGGTCTGCAACCGCGACGCGCAGACGCTCGGTCACCCGGAATGCGTTTGACGGGTCCGTTTCGGTGAGCAGAAGGACAAATTCATCACCGCCGTAGCGCGACACGACATCGATGCTGCGCACGTTGGCGCGACAGCAGGCGGCGACGGCGCGCAAAACGCGGTCGCCGCTGGGGTGACCGTAGGCGTCGTTGATGTGCTTAAAGTGATCGATGTCAAGCATCACGGCGGCCAGCGGATGCGCAAAACCAAATGAACGCTCAACTTCGCGGTCACCCAGCTGGAATAGACCACGGCGGTTAAATATTTCGGTCAAAGGATCGGTGACTGCAAGGTTTTGCACCTCGGCATACAGGCGCGCATGCTCGATGGCGATGGCTGCCTGGCTGGCGAACGCCTGCAGGAGTGCGGCTTGCGCGGGCTGGAAATAGCCCGGGGTGGCGCTTTCGAGGTTGAGGAAGCCGACGGTCTCCTTGCGAATCTGGATTGGCGCAACAGCATAGGAACGGACCCACGAGGTTGGACCGAGAGGGCGCCAGCGCGGATCGGCGTTTGTGTCGGGAATGGCCAGCGTTTGCATGCTGCGGGCCACATCATTCAAAATGGGAAATGCGGCCAGTGTAAATGACAACGAAGCGATTTCCTGCACTTCGCGCGCGGCATAGCCGTGCTGGCGCGCGATCGTGGCTATCCCGGAACTTCTGTCGAGCAGCATGATATTGGCCGTATCATGCGGGACGACGCGCCCGACGCTGGCGAGGATTTGATCGAGCACAGCGTCAAGCTCCAGCGTATTGATGAGCGTTGTGGCAGTATCGCGCAGCGCCTCCGACATTTCGCGACCGGCGCGTTCATCGGCTTCGTAATGCTTATTCTTGGTAATGTCTGTGAAAACGGCGACAAAGAACTCTTTCTGCGGCGAATAGACCGAGATATGCAGCCACTTGTCGAGGGGGGTGAAGTTCAGGTCGCACGATTCGGATACGCCGGTGAGCGCAACGCGGCCATACATAGCGAACAGTTCTGGCATGGCTTCACGGATACCCGGAAACACCTGGGTGACGGGTTTGCCGATGACGGTGGATGCGCCGGCAATCTGGTCGAAGGCGGGGTTGACCAGCAGATAGATAAAATCGACCGGCTGGTTATCC
>CAIXPS010000389.1 GCA_903921365.1 uncultured bacterium
GGATAACCAGCCGGTCGATTTTATCTATCTGCTGGTCAACCCCGCCTTCGACCAGATTGCCGGCGCATCCACCGTCATCGGCAAACCCGTCACCCAGGTGTTTCCGGGTATCCGTGAAGCCATGCCAGAACTGTTCGCTATCTATGGCCACGTTGCGCTCACCGGCATATCCGAATCGTTCGACCTGAATTTCACCCCCCTCGACAAGTGGCTGCATATCTCGGTCTATTCGCCGCAGAAAGAATACTTTGTCGCCGTTTTCACAGACATTACCAAGAATAAGGATTACGAAGCCGCCGAACGCGCCGGTCGCGAAATGGCGGAAGCGCTGCGCGATACTGCCACAACGCTCATCAATACTCTGGAGCTTGACGATGTGCTCGATAAAATCCTCGCCAGCGTCGGGCGCGTCGTCAAGCATGATACGGCCAATATCATGCTGCTCGACAGAAGTTCCGGGATAGTCACGATCGCGCGCCAGCACGGCTATGCCGCGCGCGCAGCGCAGGAAATCGCTTCATTGTCATTTACCCTGGCAACATTTCCCATTTTGAATGATGTGGCCCGCAGCAGGCAAACGCTGGCCATCCCCGACACATACGCCGATCCACGCTGGGGCCGTCTCAGTGCAACCTCGTGGGTCCGTTCCTATGCCGTTGCGCCAATCCAGATTCGCAAGGAGACCATCGGCTTCCTCAACGTCGAAAGCGCCACGCCGGGCTATTTCCAGCCTGCACAAGCCGCGCTCCTGCAGGCGTTCGCCAGCCAGGCAGCCATCGCCATCGAGCATGCGCGCCTGTATGCCGAGGTGCAGAACCTTGCCGTCACCGATCCTTTGACCGAAATATTTAACCGCCGTGGTCTATTCCAACTGGGCGACCGCGAAGTCGAGCGTTCATTTAGTTTTGCGCATCCGCTGGCCGCCGTGATGTTTGACATCGATCACTTTAAGCGCATCAACGACGCCTACGGTCACCCCAGCGGCGACAGCGTTTTGCGCGCGGTCGCCGCCTGCTGTCGCGCCAACGTGCGCAGCATCGATGTCGTGTCGCGCTACGGCGGTGATGAATTTGTCCTCCTGCTCACCGAAACGGACCCGTCAAACGCATTCCAGGTGACCGAGCGTCTGCGCGTCGCGATTGAAGACCTGCGCATATCGGCTGTGCCCGACGGCAGTCTGGCGGATAACATCACGCGCGTCACCCTCAGCATGGGCATCGCCAACCTCACGCCAGATATTTCGAGCCTGCAAGACTTAATCGTCCGCGCCGACCACGCCGTCTATGCCGCCAAACATGCCGGACGCAACCGCGTTGTCGTGTTCGATCCGCTAAACCAGGAATCCACGCATGCCAACTGAGGCACCCCAGAACAGAGCTTTGAGCTTTTTGCGCTCTTACATCAAAACTCGATGTCGAATTTTTCCACGATGAAACCATGCACGCCTGGCGCATTCTGAAGGATATAAACCATCCACAACCCACTACCCGCGAATAACCCGGAACGGGACTCATGAAGAAGACACAGTATCTTTGCATTCTGTTCGTTATTCTGTTATCGGGTTGTAAGGCAGACGTTGTGCCAACACCGTATACAACGCACACACCCTATCCGACCTTAACATCAGACTTGGAACTAACACTTGCCCCAGGCGTGGCTGTGACACTGGTGCGCATCCCGGAGGGCGAGTTTCTGATGGGCACCACGGATGGCGACACTCAGTCAAGCAAATACGAAAAGTCGCAGCACAAGGTGATGCTGGATGAGTACCTGATCGGCAAATATGATGTGACCAACGTGCAGTTTGCAGCGTTTGCGAAGGCGACGGGATACAAGACTACGGCGGAGAAAGACGGGAAATGATATGCCAGACCGTGAGCGAGCAAATTTCAATAAAAATGTCGGCGACACAGCAGAGGTTGGCAAGTACAGTCCTCAAGGGGACAGCCCATATGGTTTAGCGGACATGGCGGGGAACGTGTGGCAGTGGACGGCTGACTGGTTTGGTGATACTTACTATATCGACTCGCCTCTAAGGAATCCGCTGGGACCATCTTCAGGGCAATATCGCGTGTTGCGCGGCGGTGGGTGGGGCAACATTTCCTTCTACGTGCGCGCGGCCCTCCGTGGCCTCAGCTACCCGCTCGTTCGCGTCGATGTCCTCGGTTTTCGTGTGGCGGTCTGCCCCTGTTCCGTAACTTGTCTCAAGACCACCTATATCCGTCCATTCCAGTTGAACGCGCCCGGCCCGCCACCTTCATACTTGTTGACCTTGGTGATCTCCATGTAGATGGCGCGTTCACCAAAGTCATCCACGAGGTCGAGTCCACGGTTGTCACGTATGGCTTGTTTTGCCCTGCCAAAAACCCACATGCCGATGTGACGCGCAGCAGGCCCGCGAATGAATTCGCGGCTGAAAATGCCGGAAACGCGCTCAAGCGCGTTGTGGAGGAGAGCCGCCTCTTAACGCGCTTCAGCGCGTTTTGGCTCGGCATGTCAGGCTGCGAATTCATTCGCAGATCATTCGCAGATCATTCGCAGACCCCAGCGCGATTTGGCGATGACCCTATACTTTCAACACATCGGAGGCAGAAATGACAAGTGCTCAAGACAAATCGGAGTGGTTCAGTGAAGCCCGCTATGGGTTGTTCATGCACTGGGGACCCTATGCAGGGTATGGCCGCGGCGAACAAGTCCTGTTCCGCGAACACCTCGATCAGAACGACTATGCGCAGGTGGCGCGCGCGTGGAACCCGGCGCGGTTCAACGCCACCGCCTGGGCCGACCAGGCGCGGCGCGGCGGATTTCGTTATGCGATCTTGACGGCGCGACATCACGATGGCTACTGCCTGTGGAATTCGAGCGCCACGCGCTACACGGCTGCAGCACAGGCTCCTGGGCGCGATTTCGTCCGCGAATACGTCGAAGCATTCCGCGCCGCTGGCCTGCGGGTAGGGTTGTATTACTCGCTGGCCGACTGGCGCATCCCGGCGTATTGGGACGGCCCGGCGAAAGATCCCGGGGGTTGGGAGCGTTTCCGTGACTATGTCCACGCCCAGGTGCGCGAGTTATTGACCCACTACGGCAAGATCGATGTGATCTGGTTTGATGGTGCGTGGCCGCACACGGCGCTCGACTGGCGCTCGGTCGAACTGGTGCAGATGATCCGGCAGCTGCAACCCGATATCCTGATCAACAATCGCCTGGGGACGCCGTCGGCGGCGGCGCAAAATCCGTCCAGCCCGAACGCCGACGGTGGGGCCGGGCCGGGTGAATCGCGCGAACTGGGCGATTTCGGCACGCCGGAACACCACATCACGGCAGACAGCAACCGCCTGTGGGAGTCGTGCCAGGTATCCACGTGGCGACTGTGGGGATATGCGCGTGGCGAGCGCTGGCGTCCGGCGGATGTGATGCTCGACATGCTTGTTGAGTGTGCGTCGAAGGGCGGCAACCTGTTGATGAACGTCGGGCCAACGGCGGAGGGTGAGTTTCCGCCCGAGTTCGTGGAACGGACAGAGCAGATCGGCCAGTGGCTGCACACGCATGGCGAGGCGATTTATGGCAGCGAGTCCGGCGAGGTCTGCGAGTTCATCACGCGCGGGCGCCAGACACGCAAAGGCAACAACCTCTATCTCATCGTCCGTTTCTGGGATGGGCGTCCTGAACTGAGCCTCGCCGGCCTGCAGACCCGTGTGCTGCGGGCTGTTTTGCTGACTACGGGTCAGGAACTCGCGTTTGAGCAGAGCGAAGATCAACTTATCCTGAAGGGGTTGCCCACGGAACGCCCGTCGGCGCTCTTCCCCGTCATCCGGTTGGAATGCGACGGGCGACCCGCTGCGAGGCCGTGGGCGGTGGATCGCCTGTGGAGTGGAGACGCGAGTCGCATGACGGACTGGGCGCGCGCGTATCGCGAGTAATTCGGAACAAGGAGTGTTTTGGCTTGAACTCTCCTCGATCGTGGCGCAGCGGCATCCTTATCGATTACCGCTGCGCCTGCCGGCCCCGCTCCTGGAATTGCCGCGAATAAACTGGTCCTGGCCGTGGCGTCCACCGTTTCGGTCGAAACCATTGCGGCCAATCTGGCGCAACTGTGTGCGGACTTCGGTCACCTTTATCGCTTTCCCATCAATCAGGTATCCGTTAAACAACTGGATCGCTTTAGTGGCTTCAAACGCGGTCGCCATCTCGATAAAGGCAAAGTCGCGCAATTGCTTCGTCGCGTCGTCGACCGGGCGCGTAATAGACTTAATGTGACCGGCCTGGCCAAACAGTTCACGCAACTGGGTTTCACCGGTGTTTTCGGACAGGTCACTGACTTTCAAATTGGTATTCATCGGTCCTCGCATAGTGCGGATGAGCCCACGCTCACCCACCTGAAGAATGGCTATTTCACTTGACAAGCTAAGTGTACATGACGCGACGGCGGCCGTGATATGCTGGTCTACATCTGCCAAAACCCCGCATGCCGATGCGGATGATTGACGTAGGCGCCACATCGGGCGGACACATAGCGCGTAGCGGCAGCTACGTGGATGATTGACGTAGTCGCCGACCCATGTGTCGGCCTGGCTGCACACGCCACATGAGGCGGACACATAGGTCCGCCGCTACGTTGATGAATGACGTAGGCGCCGACCCATGTGTCGGCCTGGCTGCACACGCCACATGAGGCGGACACATAGGTCCGCCGCTACGAGAATGTATGACGTAGGGGCCGGCCCGCGTGTCGGCCTGGCTGCATGCGCCACATCTGGCGGACACATAGGTCCGCCGCTACGAGAATGTATGACGTAGGGGCCGGCCCGCGTGTCGGCCTGGCTGCACACGCCACATGAGGCGGACACATAGCGCGTAGCGGCAGCTACGCGGATATATGACGTAGGCGCCGACACGCGGGTCGGCCTGGTGCGCCACATCAGGCGGACACATGGCGCGTAGCGGCAGCTACGCGGATATATGACGTAGGTGCCGACCCACGTGTCGGCCTGGCGCTGCATGCGCCACATTAGGCGGACACACGACGCGTAGCGGCACCTACGCGGATATATGA
>CAIXPS010000390.1 GCA_903921365.1 uncultured bacterium
CCCGGCTGCATGCGCGAGATGAGGCGGCCACATGGCGCGTAGCGGCCGCCACGTAGATGAAGGACGCAGAGGCGGAGCGGCCACATGGCTCGTAGCGGCTGCTACGTGGATGAAGGACGCAGGCGCGGAGTTATTTTTTAATAGTCATGACACAACCCGCAGCGTTATTGATGTGTAAGAAGCGACTAAAAGCAACAAGGAGCAGCGATGAACCGACAGCAACTTGACAAGCAAATTGAATATCTGCGGCGCGAGTTAACCAATATCACTCAGGAACTGTATTATCTCGAAGGGCCGAAGGCGCAGGCCTTGCGCATCCGCCAATCGCGGCTGTCGGCAGAACTGGAGCGCGTGCAGAATCAACGTTTCGACATGCCCTATACCATCATGGTGTATCCAATCTCCGCGAACGGGTTGTCACTGTGACAGTTCCCCCCGGAATCGGGAAGCACCTGGTAACCGGTGAAAGTCTCATCGCGCACGCGGACGTCAAAGTGGACGTGCGTTCGCATGGGACGAACGCCGAGGTGCCCGTGCCGTGGACCGATCTGGCGAAGCCGCGCCATTACGGCATCGTCGCATTGACCAATCACCGCTTGTTAATCGTCTTCAACCCGGGCAACGTGCGCGTCGTGTCAGTTCCCCTGACAAACGTTCTCATGGTGTGGGAACGCACTGCTGAGGGTCGCAAGCCATTTCCGAATCAAGTAGTGTTTCTGTTGCCCGCCGGCATGTTCTGCGTGTGTGAGCTGGAAGGGTGTGAAGTTGAGCCGATCACCGAACTGCGCCGGATCATGCATACCGTGACACGGATGGGGGCGATTGGCGCGCGCGATCATTCAAGCGCCAGCCCCGACTTTTTTCTTGGCGACGATGGCGGCGTTACAGCGGCAATCGCGGCGACGATTTAGCGCGCCACTTGCCGCGGCGGTCATTACAGTTTGATGGCCGGCTCGATGGCGCCCATATCGCCGCGATCGATATAGGTCACGCGCTCGGCGATGTTCGTTGCGCGGTCGGCGAAACGTTCCAGGCAGTGACCGGCGTGGAGCAACCATACCCCGCTCTCGATATTCAGCGCCTTCGTGTTCATATCGGTCGTGACCGAAATGAGTAGTTCATCGTAGAGCTTGTCGATGTGCGCATCATCCCGCATCACTGTGTTCGCAGCATCCACATCGACATCCAGAAAAGAAACCACGGCGCGCTCGAGCATACTGCGCGCCAGTATCTCCATCTCCGCCAGGTTGTAGGGCTTGATCTCAATATTGGCCTTGCTGATGCGCCGGGTGGCTTTGGCAATGCCTTTGGCGTAGTCGCCGCAACGTTCGAGCTCAGTGGCGATAAAAGTGGTGGCGACGAGCTTGCGCAGATCGCGCGCCACCGGTTGTTGTGTGGCGATGATGCTCATGCAGGTGTTTTCCACCTCGTAGCGCAACTGGTCGGTGGAGCGGTCGCCGCGCTTGACCTCGCGCGCTTCTGTGATGTCGCGGTTCAGCAACGCGGTCGTCGCACGCAAGATCGAATGGTTGGCCATCTCGGCCAAAAGTCGAATATCAGCGCTGATCTTGCCCAGTTCATTGTCCAGTATGGTTCGCATTTCACCTCTTCCCTTCATTCTCACGCTCACGCGCCTGTGCGCCTGGTGGCTGACTATAGCCACATACCGTTAAGCCCTCTTTAAGGGATGAGGTTGTGACGCGCCTTAATCAGGTTTAACACGCTCTTGGTGAGGGCTTAATCATCGCTCGCTACACTCGCAACCAGATTGGCCTATGTGCCAAACACTATCTCAATTCAATCAAGTTAAGCGCGATGACCCAATCGCCCTGTGGAGTAAATGAGTGAGCCTGCTGGAGATACGCGATCTGCGACTGGTCTACCCGAATGGGAATGAGGTGCTGAAGCAAGTCAGCCTGGATGCCAATGCCGGCGAGATAATCGCCATCATCGGGCGGTCGGGCGCCGGCAAGTCGACGCTCCTGCGCTGCATCAATGGGTTGGAGCGTGCCACGGCGGGAACGATCATGCTCGACGGCGAAAACCTGACTGCGATGGATGAGCCGCAATTGCGCCGGGCGCGGCGGTATATCGGCTTCATCTGGCAGGAGTACAACCTGGTCAACCGTTTGCCGGTGATGACCAATGTCCTCACCGGCCGGCTGGGCTACAACCAGGGGATTAAAAGCCTGTTCGGTTACTTTGATCGCGCTGACCGCGACATCGCGATGCGCAACCTCGAACGCGTCAACCTGCTCCACCGCGCCACGCAACGCGCCGATCAGCTATCGGGCGGCGAGAAACAACGCGTCTCAATCGCGCGGGCGGTGACGCAGCAACCCAAGATCATCCTGGCCGACGAACCGGTGGCGAGTCTCGACCCGCAACTGTCGTTGCAGGTGATGAGCGATCTGGCGCGCGTCGCGCGTGAGGATAAGGTGCTGACCTTGATCAACATTCATCAGGTAAACCTGGTGCATCAGTTCGCTGACCGCGTGATTGGCCTGGCGCAGGGGCGCATCGTCTTTGATGGCCCTGCCAGGGATCTGGACGAAGCAGTCATGAGCCGTGTTTACCGATTTGACAAGGCCGAAGAAAAGCTGATCGAGAGCGCTGGACATCGAGTTGTTATTTAACCCGCGAACGCGTTTGCGCGCGAGGAGTATCCCGTCATGATCAATGAAATTTCCCCTCAGTATGGCCAGACTGCCGCCAAGCCGGTTTTGACCGACGCGGCGCGCGAGGAGTTGCTGCGCCCGTTACCGAGTATCAAAGCTGTCACCGTGATCCTCGCGATCATGATCGTTGCAGGATATGCATGGGCGCTGAACGGCGCCGATGCGCGCCCGCAGGAGCTGGTTGAAGGCATACCCAACATCATCAACTTCCTTGTTCGGCTGATGCCGCCCATGCTTGAGATTGAAAACAAGGTGTTGCCCATCGTCGGAACGATCCCGTTTCCATCAATCATCTCTGCGATTGTTGAGACATTGCAGATGGCGATCATCGGCACGACGATATCGGTCTTCCTATCGATCCCATTCGGGTTAATGGCGGCGCGCAACATCAGCCCGAGCGCGGTGATCTACCAGGCGGCGCGATTGATGCTGAACATCGTGCGCGCCGTGCCTGAACTGATCTGGGCGCTCATCTTTGTGGCCGCGGTGGGACTCGGGCCGTTTGGCGGCGTTCTGGCGCTGGGCATCGGGTCTATCGGGTCGCTCGGCAAGTTGTACGCGGAATCCATCGAGGCGATCGACCCGCAACAAGTGCTGGCGTTGCGCGCGACTGGCGCAAGCCCGATGCAGGTGTTCATTTATAGCGTCATCCCACAGGCGCTGCCAGTGACAGCGTCGTATTCGCTGCTGACGTTTGAACACAACGTGCGCGCGGCGACGATTCTTGGTCTTGTCGGCGCGGGAGGCGTGGGCTTCCTGCTGCAGAAGTACATGGCGCTCTTCCTGTATCACCAACTCACTGGCGCTGTGATGTTGCTGGCAGTGACTGTGACCGTGATCGACCGTGTGAGCGCCCACATGCGTAAAAGAATGATTTAGGCGGGGTATCTCGCCCGGCTTTATCAGAGTTGTTTGCAAAAGGACAAAAGGAAGTAAGGAAAATAGTAATGAAACACAATTTGCGTAATGCCCTGATGTTGTTACTCCCGATAATCGCTGTTGCGTGCGGAAGCCCAGCGGCGCCGACAACTGCGCCGGTTGCCGCCACTGCTGTGCCGGTTGCAGCCACCGTTGCTCCGGCGGCGACCGCGAAGCCTGCAGACACTGCTGCTCCAGCGGCGACCGCCAAGCCGGCGGATACAGCTGCGCCAGCGGCGACTGCCGCCGCAACTGCCACGGCCGCGACTGCGACCGCGGCCGGCGCGATCGACAAAACCGGTTGGCCCGCCCAGTTTACACTGGGGTTGTTTGGGTCGGACGATGCCGAGAAAGTTCTGAAGAATGCCGAGTCGCTGCGTTTGCGGCTTGAGAAGGCGCTTGGCATTCCGGTCAAGATGTTC
>CAIXPS010000391.1 GCA_903921365.1 uncultured bacterium
CCAGAAGACCTGGAACCTCGTTCCCGGTGGCACACGCCTGCATGTCTCCAAAGACGCAGCGTCATTTGTAAAGACAGGACTTCACTTTGGCTCTTCGAGATATCTCCTCGCCGCCACCACACAAGGCTGGGTCGCCACGCCAGGTGAAATCTGGCTAAACGGAACTTGGCGTCCTCTAAGCACATTGCTTAGCGACTCCACTCCCTATCAATCGAGATTGATTGACATGCGGGACACTGGACTGGGCGTTGCCGATATTCAATATATTAGCGGTGGCGAGCAAAAACTCGCACTTTTAGTCCCCGTTGAGATAGAGATCACACACAATGAAAAGGAGCGTGATGACGCAGGCAATGAACTTACAACCACTATCAATGCGGGAAGAAACGTGCTGCTGCGCGATGAGATTGCAGATTTGCGCATTAAAGTTCCTACGATCAACGGCGCGGATTGGAACATGAAACTTGATATTGAAACGGCAGACATGAAGACAGCTTCACTTGGTGATCGAGGCTTGGTCCAAATGTATGACATCGGAAAGGTGGAGAACGGCGTGGTCACGCCACTAACTATGGATACCGACGGTAGTCGGATCGTCGGGCCATATGACATCATACTGACACAGTCGAAAGAGGGCGAAGCAACCTTCAAGTTCGTGGTCAACAAAGAAGGCACATTTAGACTTCGAATCACGAGCACGGACAACAAAATTAATGTCCGTTCCCAGGAGTTCACTGTCACTAAGCGAATCAGAAAGTATGCCACTCGCGAACACGGAGGTCAACTGGAGTCAAATGATTTCGACACTATCTTTGAGAATTCGGCAAGCTGGTGGCCTAATTGGGAGATCGGGGATACTATCGGCAACTATACATTCAAGGATTCAGGAAACCGCTACACGCCAGAGTTGCTGAAAGCCATTTCCTGGAAGGAATGCGATCTGCACCCACCGAGCGCGGCAGCTCATGGAACAAACCAATTCGACATAATGCAGGTCAATGCAGGTAATAGGCCGGGTTCTTCAGACATGTCGGGATCAATGGCATTGGCTGACTGGAATGATCGTGCTCCTACATTCGGAGTTGAGGTATTAATCGTTGGTTCATATCAGGAGAGGCAACTCTATCTTCTTGAGGCTGATCCGCCGCATGGAGTCGAAGCAACGGACTTCTCGACTCGCAAGATGCGGTACCCTGCCACCGGACTCCGACCGATCGGTGGTTATAAAGACAGTGTAAAATGGTCGCTGAGAAAACTACTTTATAAGCAGTACAGCCTAGATGCGTCTGGCTTTGTTGTTACTTATCGAGTAAAGGGCGCTGGTGACACTCTTTTTGCCAGTGGAAAGCCTGACTTACGATCTCTTGATGATACGGTACGCCACTACGGCGACATAACTGCCGTGTACCCGGTTCATGTCTTTCGTATGCGCGACGAGGGGATTGGGACTAGGGGTACTGGGGATGAATACCGCTGGCCCCGACTCACCAATGACAAAGCCAGACACTAGCCATGAAAAATATTACTCTACTATTCTTCTACTTATTTAGTTTGGCCTGCAACGATGCGTTAGGCCAAGGCGCTATTGATGTTGTCACCAAACATGTCAACTACACACTCGATCCGAAATCATCTCAAGCTGCTTCGGTATTGAAGGAAGCGTCGGTAATTATTGGAGGTGACCGATCGTTGCAGTTGCGAATCGAAGCAGAAACCAGTAGAGGTCCTGTGCATGATGCGTTAATGTGGGGAGCCGCCAAGCGGGTAAAATTTGATCAAAATGCATTTGCATCTAGCTTTCCAGCTTTGTACGAGTATGGTCATATTCTGCTGGTTTCGACTCAGTTTTTTCACGCTCCACGAGTGATTTACCAGTTGTCAGGAGCATCCGGCCCTCAGCCACGGATGATATACGGCAGTGGCAATATTCCAGTGCTTGGCGAGTTCGTAAATATCAGTAAGTGGCACGTCCCTGATGGGCTATCGGACTGGATTGGGAACTACGATCTAAAGAATACAGACGATGGGCCGTATCTAGTTAGCACCACCATCGGACGGGAAACCACCGGGGCGACAAGCATTCGCCATATTCTGTATTGGGTTCGTATTGAGGCCACTAGACTGGTTCCAGAACGTTTTGAAGCCTACGATGTGCCGCTCGGTCAAGAGCGTCAAGCCAGTCATTTGACATCAACGGCACTACCAGAAGCGCCTGCGAAGGAGGCTTTGCCTGATGCTCCGAAAGATAGTCAACGGGGCGCGGATTCCACTGCCCAATCGAATAGGACCGCTGCACAGACCCCGGTGCCGTTAGCCCAGAACCTACCCAGACAGGAGGCCGGCAGGAGTCCGCTAAGTGATGATAACCTATGGCTCACCTCGCAGCAAGGCCTAAAGACGTGGCCATGGCTGATAGGGATATTCGTTCTTGTCGTCAGCGTATTGGTACTCCCGCGGCTCTGGCAATTCGTATTCAAGCGTCATATGTGAGCATTGCAGGCCAACCGCCTTGGAAAGCGGTGAATTGGTGGCGGATGCGGTCAGAATTAGGGCCTTTGAGTGTTAGATTAGTGTCAGAAGTGGTAGCAGTTAAGTAATGTCCACCGTCGTAACCCGTTGATAGTGAGGAGGAAATCTATTAAGCGGGGTGACAAAGTCCTCGGGTCTCCCCACCCCCATCCAAATCATGTGAAAGGTGTTTTTTCA
>CAIXPS010000392.1 GCA_903921365.1 uncultured bacterium
AGCCGCTGGAGGAGATTCGCACCGAGGCGTTCGTCGCCACGCTGCACCACGCGGCGCTGATGCTGGTCGATTACATCAACGTCGACGGCACGCTCAACCCCGAGGTGTACGCGTTCCTCGGCGAACTCAACCGGCAGAGGGCCGCCTACGAGCCGTATCTGGGCGGTGAGTTGCAGGCCGATGTGGCGATCTACTTCGACAAGGAATCGATGTACAACCCGGACGAGAACGGCGTGCACGTGCTGAAGCTGACGGCGATTGACCGCTGCCCGCATCGCGAGGCCGTCGTCGGGATGGCGCGCATCCTGCAACAGGCGCATATCCCGTTTGGCGTCGTGACGAACATCAACCTTGATCAACTCAGCAAGTACCGCGCCGTGGTGTTGCCGAACGTGCTTGAACTGACCTCGGCACAAGCCGATGTGCTACGCGAGTTTGTGCAAAACGGCGGCGCGTTGTACGCCAGCGGCGCCTCCTCGCTGCTGCGCGCTGAGAAACGCTTCCTGCTCGAAGACGTGCTCGGCGTGCGCTATGCGGGCAAGCTCGGCACGCAGGTCACGTATTTGACGCCCGCTCTAACGGCGGCTCACGTAAAAGCCGCCATCTGGCCGCAGGATCACCTGAGCTTTGCCGGGGCGATGATCCAGGCCGAGGCGTTGCCCGGTACGCCCGGTACGCGCGTAATGGCCCAGGTCACCCTCCCGTTCGTCGCACCAGAGATCGGCACGACCATCGGCAGCCGCTTTGGCGCGATCCACAGCAACCCACCGGCGCTCACACCCACGCCGCATCCAGCGATCGTGACGAACCGCTACGGCAAGGGTCGCGCCGTGTGGGTCGCTGCCCCGATTGAATCGACGAACGAGCAGGTGAATCACAAACTCGTCCTGCGGCTGTTGGGCGATATCTGCCCCGCGCCGTACTGCCTGCAGGTCGACGCCCATCCTGCGGTGGAAGCCACGCTCTTCCGCCAGCCGGACAAATGCCGCGCCGTCATCAGCCTGCTCAACCTGCAACAGCAACTGCCGCAAGTGCCGGTGGGCGCCAAAGTGGCGCTGCCCTTGCGCTCAGGTGAACAGGTCACGCGGGTCGTGCGCCTGCCCAATCAAACCGACCTGCCGTATTCCATCGAGAACGGCGCCGTACACTTTGCGCTCGACCCGTTTGATACCTTTGCCATGGTCGGGGTCGAAATCCCAAATCTCCAATCTCCAATCTCTCCGGAGGAATTCAATGAACGTGACTGAAGTTCAGTGGGAGCGCCTGTTGCCGGCGGAGTTCCGCGCGGCGCAGAGTCAGTTTCCGGTGGTCTATCTCCCTCTTGGCACCGTGGAGTGGCACGGCGAGCACAACGCGCTTGGGCTGGATGCGTTGAAGGCGCATCAGTTGTGTGTGCTGGCGGCGCAACAGGGCGGCGGCATCGTGCACCCGCCGGTGTATGGCGGGATGGGCGGGCTGGACATGCCGGCCACCGTCGTCATGGAGGGCGAGTACGAGTGGGATAACCACCTGTTGCGCCCGTGGTTGGAGAAGCTGTGCAGCGAGTTCATGCGGCAGGGCTTCCGCGCCATCATCATGCTCACCGGCCACTACGGCCATAATCAGCAAATCACCGTGCGCGAGGTCGGCGCGCGCATGACCGAGCGCCTGCAGATTCCGGTGCTTGGCACGCCGGAGTACTGGCTGGCGCAAGATGCCGGCTATCTGGGCGACCACGCCGGGATTGGTGAAACCTCGCTGTTGATGCACCTGCACCCCGACCTGGTGGCCATCGAGCGCATCCGCGCCGACCCAGACTACGGCAAGACCGACGCCATCGAGAAAGGCTCGACGGCGGCGCTGGGGCAACGCTACACGGACGTTATCGTGTCACGGCTGGCGACTGTGTCCCGCGCGATGTTGACGTGGGACGAGGCGACGCGCGCGGCGTTTGTTCGCGCCGAACGCGCGCTGATCAGTGCGCAGGTGCGCGGCTGGCGGATGGATCAGCCGTGGGCCGCCTGGCGCAAGGCATTCGACGGCGAGCTGACGCATTACGGCAAATACCTCGCCGCCGGGCAGTTCGAACAGATCGAGCGCATGGCCGCTCAGTGTATCTGATCCAGAATCAACTTGATCGCCGCTAAGGCGGCCAGCACCAGCACCGTGGTGTTGAAGAGATTCTGCGGGATGCGCGGCAACAGCCACTTGCCGATGAAGGCGGCGAGCACGATCACGGGCAGCATGGCGAGGTCGAAGAGGATTGTGCTGGAGTTCACCATCGGTTTGCTGGGGAGCACGAAGCTGAGGAAGAGATAGATCGGCAGCTTGGTCAGGTTGAAAATGAAGAAATACCACGCCGTCGTGCCCATGAACTGTTCCTTGGGCAAACCCATGCCGGTGAGGTAGATCGACATGATCGGGCCGGCGGCGTTCGACACAGTGGTGGAGAAGCCAGCCATCGTGCCGGTGGAGACCAGGCCGAGTTTCGAGGACGGCACGATCTTATCGCCAAACTTCAAGCGCGCCAGGTTCAACCCCAGCATAATCAAAACCATCACGCCGATGATGATGTTCAGCCAATCGATCGTGCCGCCCTGCACGCCGGTGTACCATAACAGCGCGGTGCCGATCGCAATCCCGCACAGCACCCACGGAATCAGCGCGCCGAGTTTGTCCCAGCGGGCATGGTGGCGATACCAGAGCACCGCGAAGATGTCGCCGAAGATCAGCAGCGGGAGCGTCGCGCCCGTGCCCAACCGGCCGCCAAACACGGCTGCCATGAACGGCACGACCAGGATACCGATGCCGGGTATGCCGGTCTTGGAAACTCCGACAATAATTGCTGCCAGGATGCCGATCATCCACTGTTCTGGGGAAAGATCCATTACTGTTTGTACTTCCTTTTAATGCAAGCATACGGGCAACCGCAAGGCGCGATGCGTGCCTCTACAACGCGCCTCGACATGGGGCAACCGCAAGGGATTGCCCCTACAACGCGCCTCGATATGGGTCAAATGCAGGGGATTGCGTCAATCGGATGTCATCATGCGTAGGGGTAAACCCTTGCGGTTACCCGACATCACGCGATTTCATGCGTAGGGGCAATCCCTTGCGGTTGCCCGTTATCACGCGTTTTGATTATTTTACTGAGGGCTGAGTGTACACCGTTGTCGGAAAATCATGCGGCGAGTAGCCGGTGGCGCAGGGATGGGATCCACTCAGCATCCTTTGGGTAATCGTCGTAGCCCTTCAGGTCGGCAAGAACAGGATCGTCGGTCGAGATGCCCAGCGTCTGCAACAGCGCGAAGTCCTGCAGCGATTCGGCAAATAGTTCCCAGCGCAGCGAGTCGATCGGGCCGTGCTGGCCTGGGTACACCATGAACGGGTCGCCATACGCCCAGCCTGGCCAGGCTGCGCCCGACTGCTCGGTGAAGGGGTCGATCAGTTGTTGCGTCTGCGACTTATACCAGTAGTTGTAGCCCCAGTGCAGGAAGCCCTGTGCCTTAAGCTTGTAGAACAACCAGCCTGCCGCGCGGATCTTCGCGGGCGGCGTGTCGATCAGGCGATTCAGATAGCGCCCGCGCGGCCCGCAGCAAAAGTACACCCACGCCGGGATGCCGGCCTCGGCGTAGTCGCGCGCGGATGAAGTGACCGGGATCGGGATATCGGTCAATCCGAGCTTGCCAAAACTGACATCGCTGAGCGCATCGGCGACCTTCATCCACGGCGCCAACTCGGCCAGCAGCGCGCGCGCCGCGCGGTACTGTTCCAGGTGGTGTTCCTGGGGTTCGTCGGAAAGGTGAAAGAACGACTTGTCCATCAGCCCCTCGGACTCGAGGAACTGCTTGAATTCGGGCAGGAACTGCGCCAGGAAGTCGCGATATTTATGAGAGGTGGCGGGGGTGTCAGCCGGCCATAATAACGAGTCGGGGTTGGCGTTGTTGCGATAAATGCGGATAGCATTGCCCGCGCCCCACTGCGTAAACAGGTGCGTCCACTCAAAGTAACGCGCGCCGCATCGCTGCGCCAGGCGCGTCCAACGCTGCACTTCGCTGAAGTTAAACCAATACTCGCCGGGGCCGGGGACGCTGATCTTGAGCAACTGCGTCGGTCGCTTTACGCCGTCGGTTGGCGGCGTGAAGATCGGCGTGTACATGCAGTCGTTGCCGTGCTCGATCAGGTCGGCCATATATGCCTGCGCGATCGGCCAGAAGCGTTCCTCGAATGGCTCGACCTTGTGCCAGTCGCACAACGCGTCAGCGTAGAACCAGTGTGTGACCGGAAAACCCTGGCGCGGCTGTATCACGAGCGGGCGAATGTCGATGGTCACTATGAGCCGCGCGATCGGCACGCCCTCGTGCGCCAGGCGCAGTTGCAGTTCCTGGATGCCAGGTGTTGCATCGGCAGGCACAACGATGGTGATCCAGAACGCGTGCGTTTCGAGCGGGCCAAGCGTTACTGACTGATCGGGTAAGAGTGGATCGGGGACGAGACCGGGGATATGGCCGATGCCGTCGAGTTCGTCGTGCGGCGTGGCCGTGTTGTGGTGCGCCACGCTGACGTAGCCCACGCGCCGCGCCATGATGCGCAGGTCGTCACACCCCGACATTGTCAGCTTGAGGTCGACGCGATCGACGCCAAGGTTGCGCGCGCAAACCTGGAACGAGACGCGCTCATTGCGCGCCGCGAGCAGGCCAAAGGAAGTTTGGGCGCCGGGCTCGGGCGCGGACGTGGAAAGATAAACGCGCTGCAGGGACGATTGCAGCCAGCATGTGATGCATTCTATGTCCATGCTGCCTATCTTAGCCCATGGCCGCGCGCAAGTTCGTGACGATCTCAGCGCCGAGGTTGTTCGCGCGCTCGTCCGAGAGCACCGTCTCGGGATAGAAGAAACTGATGACGAGGTGGTTGCGCGCGTCGTTAACCACAATGCCAAAACTGTCGGCCATTCCCAACCCCCGGTTGCGCGCCAGCGTGTCGTATGGGGTGGAGGCGGTGGGCACCGTCAAGGCGCGCCCGACGTTGGCGATGATGATGGCACTCGACTCTGTGCCGAGCAGGTACCGCGCCAGCGGCAGCGGTAATGGCATCGATACCTGGGCGTGATCCGGATAACCCACGGGCAGGATGGCCATCTTGACATGGCGAGCGGTGTCCCAGAAGTGCGCCGGCGCTCCGCTGTAGCCAGCGCTCGTGATGATATGGGCAAAACGGGCGATCTCCATGCCGGGGTGATCGGTCAGGAGCAGTTGGATGCGCGGCGCGGACAGGCACTGGATCACCATTCCTGCGCCGACGCCGGGCGCGTATTGGCTGACAACCTGGCTGACCGCCTGAAGCGCGGCCGCTGCGATCGCCGCATGCGGCGTGGTGTTCTGGCGCCGGCAGCGGTGCATGAACAGGTTGGTTTCCTCCCACGACATCATGTAGTGCAGTGTCCGCCCCGTGCCATCCTGGCGCATCGACATGCCGTGGAACGGGGAGGTTGGCTTTGGCAGGGCGCGTCGCTGCTGGGTTCGTCGCGGCGTTTTCGCCGCTGGTCCCTGCCGGATGACGTTGGCAAGGAGCGCGACCACCAGCGCCGTCGTTTGCAGCAGGCTGTTCATCAGGCGCGCATTCCCAGACGGCAGACGGTCGAGCGCTCGGCGCTCGGGGAAGACCTGCAGGGCGGGCATGTGATTGCCTTTGATCAATTGCACTATCAGCCCGATCATGTCGCGCATGAGGTACAGAACGGTGGCAGTGTCGTTCAGGACGTGATGCAACGTCAAGATGATGTCGCTGTTCTCCTGCGACTTTAAGAGCACGACCGAGATGAGCGATCCACGCGCCCACGGCAGCGGGGTTTCCAGTTCCTTTTGCGCCTCGATCTGCCAATCGTCGTCACTCTGGCGCGTCACCAGTCGCAGCGGGATGGGCAGCGGGGCTTCGGCATCGGGGAGTATGCGTGTGCTGCCGCCATTGATATCCGTGCGGGTCTTCAGGAGCGGGTGCCGTTTCTGCAGCCAGTTCAATGCCACTCGCAGCACGCGCTCGTCAACAGGGCCGGCGACATGCGCGATAGCGCATACATTCAGTGAGGCGGTGCGGGTGACAACCCGCACGATTCGTTCGGCGTCGCTTAATTTGCCATTCATCTATCCAAACTCCAGCTGCTCTTTCTGACACGAAGCGCTGCTTCGTGCGTGCTCACCTGGCATCCGTCTGCAAATGTGTGCTGAAGGCGCGCGCAATGTTG
Source organism: uncultured bacterium (assembly GCA_903921365.1). Classification (GTDB taxonomy): domain Bacteria; phylum Chloroflexota; class Anaerolineae; order J036; family Brachytrichaceae; genus CAIXPS01. The sequence goes on from CAIXPS010000392.1 coordinate 6,221, forward strand.
GCATCTATGAATCACCGGCGATCAACCCGACGGCTAATAGGGTGATCCTACTGGGCTGGCTAAATGCTACTCTACCCGCCTGTGAATGTCAAACGGCCAAATAGCCTGTGGTTCGCGATTGGCGACTGAGTACAATTGGGCCAGGTGGCGCAACATGAGTTACACGCAAGTGCTCGAAGAGATTAAGAAATGGGACAACGATCAGAAATGGTTGTTGCTGGAAAAACTATTACACGAACTCCGTCAAGCAAGCGAGGGTCACTCAGAATCACCTTCAAGCGCGAAACGCCTGGAAATTGCCAACGCGCTATATGGGAGCATCCGGCCTACTGATCGGCCCATCCCCGACGACGAAGAAGTGCGCCGGATTCTCAACGAGGAACGATACGCGAAATACGGTTGACGCATGAACGCACTCATTGACACGAATATCCTGCTTGATGACGTGCTTGCGCGCGACCCTTTTGCCGCGGATGCGCGTGAGATTGTAAATGCTTGTGCGAGACATGATTATCAGGGTTATATCTCAGCGATAACACCGCTGAATGCGTTCTATGTTGCGCGCCGACTCGTAGGCATTGCTCGCGCGCGCGCGATGGTTAAGCGACTGCTCGACCTCTTTGAGGTTTGCCCGCTAGATAAGATGTCATTGCAAGCTGCCTATGATTCAGGCCAACCAGATATCGAAGATGCGGCTCAAGTCGCTGCTGCAATGGTTTCCAATATCGACGTGATTGTGACACGTGACTCACGTGGGTACGCGCATGCGCCTATGCTTGTGCTAAGCCCGAATGAGTTTCTCAATAGCCTGGGCACAACTCGTCGTATGCTTTGAGACAGCCGGCATGCAGAGCCACAACTGCCGGCTAAATTGTGTGCGGCCTATGGGTCTTTATGTTCTGAACGCGCTTCCAACGCGCTTCGCGCAGCGGCGTCATTGGGCGGATGCGGAATTGACTGCGCCTTTTCATAAAACATCCTGCCTACACGCTGGATATGCTCGATGACGTCTGGATCGCTGATATGGCTGAAAATGGACAGGTCTATCGTATAGGGTAAGAGCAGGTCATCCAGTTCATCGCTGATTCGATACCATTCGTTGAGCGTCAAATCCGCGCCGCCGCGCAGTGTCAAGTCAATATCCGAGCCGTTTTTGTAGTTTCCTTTGGCGCGTGAGCCATACAGAATCGCCTGTTCCACCTGCGGGTAGCGGGCAAACACTGCGCAGATTTTTTGGATAGTTGTTTCTTTCAAACCAAAGCGCAGGGTCATTCCTGTTCCTCTTTCATTTTTTGCAGTCGGGCGTGAATATCTGAAAATTCGGCAAAGTAGGAATGTATGATTGCAGACACAATCGCCGTCGCGGTTTCTTCATTGTAGGTATGCGAGGTCAAGTTGCGGCTTTCAATCATTTTCATCCAGGCTTCACCGTTTTCAAGCAAGCCTGTTTTGAAGGCTTCGCGCGTTGCATCTTTTGAACCGTACATTTTTTTGACGCCGTGCTCCTCCAGGAAATCCTTCAGAGTGGTCCATGCCATTTCATGAGTATATTCAAAAGCCTGGATCAGCCCCTGTTCTTCGAGTTTTGAAAGTTCGCGTTGTTCAGACAGTTCGACGGCTTGCTTCAATTGGGTAAATGCCTTGCTAAAGTGATTGAAACGTTGCATCCAGCGGATGTCTTGGGTGGTCATAGTGCATCTCCGTTTACAGTACTGATTACCACGCCCTGAAAGAGTCGAACTGCCACATGTCTTCCGGCTGCGGCAGCGGGCGACCATATCGGTCAAACAATTCATTGCGGTTCTTCAACGGGTTCCAGTCGGTCTGGACCGACAGGCACTGGCCAAGGTATGGGTTCGCGATTGCCAGCACCTCGTCATAGGGCAAGTCGTCCGGCACACACACGCCCCAGCGCGGGTTGCGGATCATCCACGCGATCGCGCCGATTACCGACGCCGCTACCTGCAATGTGGTCGCGTTTTGATGCGGAGCCAGCTTGCGTGTTTCCTCAATGTCGAGTTGCGAACCGACCCACCAGCCATTCAGGTCGTGACCCAGCAACAGCACGCCGAGTTCGTCCTTGCCGCTGACGATCTCATCACGCATGATGCGCTCGTTATCCTGCAGGTCGTAGTTGCGCATCTTAAGCTCGTGCACTGAGGACATCGCGGCATCGGTGGGCAGATAGGCGTAGTGCACGGTGGGGCGATACATCGGGCTGCGGTGCGCTGCGTCCCACACGGTCAAGTGATCGCTGATGGTGAACGATTCGCCGTGTCGCACGACCATGCCGATGATCTCGCCAGACGGCACCCACGAACGCACGTAGGTGTTGATGCCCATCTGCGCCAGACAGATCTGGTTGCACGGGCCGTACGTGTGCGTGTGGGCGAACTGCGGCAGGCGCTGCTCATGCGTGCCCCAGCCCATCTCGGCGGGTGCGATGCCCTCTTCGTGGAAGCCGGCCACCGACCACGTGTTGACGAACTCGTTCACTTCCTTCGGGCGGCTGCCGATCTGCGTATCGCGCTCGGAAACGTGGATCACCTTCGTGCCGCTGAACATGGCAAGGCGCGCGTAATCCTCATCATCGAGCGCGCTCTCCATCATCGCCTGACGGTCGCCGGCCAGGCCGCGGTCGATGATCGCCAGCGTGATATCACGCAGCGCGACCTTCGTCCAGTGACTCACCAGCCCTGGGTTCGCGCCATGTTCGACCACTGCCGTTGCGCCCGATTGTGACCAGCGCCGGATATGGTCGCGCAGCGCCAGGTGGCGCACGTACAGCGTGCGATCTACGGGCCGGTCGTTGTCCGTAAAGTACGGGTTCCACAATTCGACGGATGTGTTGATGTACATCACGTTGTGGTCATGGCACCATTGCAGAATGTCGATCGCGCCGATGTTCCAGGCCAGGTCAATGATCAAATCGCCTGGGCCGGCGTACAGGCCGAGCAGATAGGCCAGGTCGTCTGGGGTGACGCGCTCCTGCGCGTAGTGCGCTCCGGCTGCGAGCGTCTCGCGGATCAGGTCGCGGCGATCCTCAAAGTCCATGATCGTCAGTTTTTTGTAATCCATGTCGATGTGGCGCAGCAACAACGGCTGCAGACATTGCGACACCGCGCCGCAACCAATCACCAGGATACGTCCGCTAAAAGGTATCTTTGTCATTCTGTATTCCTCCAGTCGAGGGTAAATATGAAATATGAAGTATGAAAAGCCCATGCTTCATACTTCTGAATTCATAATTTCCGCAAAGCAGGTGCGCTTGATGCATCTGCACCCTGTACACTATACACAACATGGCAAAGCCTCCAACTCGCAGTGAGATACAACCGGGCATGACGGTGCAAATCGTCGAGAAACAGAACCAGGGAAGCGGCGCGCTGACCACAGGCGTCGTATCGCGCATTCTTACCAGTAGCGCCGCACACCCGCATGGCATCAAGGTCATGCTGACCAATGGCAAGGTGGGCCGGGTGCAGGCAATCGTAAAATGAGTGGATTCCTTGCAGATGCCGACCTGAGCGCCAACCGAATCGAGGTGGCGCGCCGCAAGGTTTTCGAGCGCGGCTATGTCGACCTCACCAGCAGCAACCCGACCCACCAGGGGTTGCTCTTCCCGCCGGATATCCTGCGCGACGCCGCAGACCCTTACTGGCCCGCGCGGCGCTATGACCCGGATCCGCGCGGGCTTCCGCCGGCGCGCGAGTCGATTGTCCAGTATTACGCGACGCGACCGCTACCGTTGCAGATCGGGCGCGACGACGTCTTCATCACTGCCAGCACGAGCGAGGCCTACGGATTGCTGTTCGCGTTGCTCACTGAACCGGGCGATAACGTCCTCGCACCTGACGTGACATACCCGCTCTTCGAATATCTGGCGAGTATTTACCACGTCGAACTGCGCCCCTGCCGGTTGGACGAATCGCGCGGCTGGGCGATCAACCCGACCAGCCTGTACGCGCAGACCGATGAGCGCACTCGCGCCGTCCTGATCATCTCGCCGCACAACCCTACGGGAATGATCGTGCAGTCGGCCCTCCCGGCGCTCAGCGACCTGGGGTTGCCGGTGATTTGCGACGAGGTGTTTGCGGAATTTACCTACCGCGCGCCGCACACGCCGCCGCTTGGCGCGCTCCATCCCAACCTGCCCGTGTTTCACCTGAACGGCATTTCGAAGATGTTCGCGCTTCCCGACCTCAAGCTTGGCTGGATTGCGCTGAACACACCCGCCGCCGAACGCTACGCTGAGCGGCTTGAGATGCTCAACGACACCTTCCTTGGCGCAAATACGTTGACGCAGACGATGCTGCCGGCGCTGTTCGCGCGCGGGGGCGGTTTTATGGACATGATGCGCGACCGCATCCGCGCCAGCCTCGATCTGTCGATCTTCATCCTGAGCGGTTGCAGCGGACTGCGCGTTCACCCTCCAGACGGCGGGTACTATCTGTTCCCCGAAGTGCTGTCGTGGCCGGGTGAGGAGGAAGACCTTGTGTTACGCCTGCTTGATGCCGGCGTGCTGGTTCACCCCGGCTTCTTCTATGGCTATAAGCGCGGTGTTCACCTCATGCTCTCGTGTCTGACGGAACCGGCCCGCTTGCATGCTGGGCTGGCGGTGCTGGCGAAGGAAGTGTAGGGAGCGGGGGAGAGGGGAGCGGGGGAGAAGAGGAGAGGAGAGGAGAGGAGAGGAGGAGTATGGCAAATGAAAAACAGTTCAAGCTGAAGACGGTATTCGTGGGCACGCGTGGCGTGAGGGAGTATCGCGAGTCGATTGCGGCCTGGGTGACCAGGGATGATGTGGTGCTTGAGATTGGCTGCGAGAAGGGCACGACGACGGCGATCATCGCGCGCCATTGCAAGGAGGTGCTCGGCACTGATGTCAGCCTGGAGTGCGTCCAACGCGCCCGGCGCATCTACCCGCACATCGAATTCGCGGTACTGGATGCCTACGATGTGCTCAACGCGGTTGCCTTCAAAAAGGCGTTCACCAAAGTCTACATCGACGTGTCAGGATTGTCGGGATATCGGTCGCTCCTCGACCTGATCGCGCTGCTCAACATGTACGCGACGGTGCTGGAACCCAAGGCGATCATCGTGAAGAGCGGTGCGCTGAAGCACTTTGCAGAACACTGCAGAGCGTGGCATTCTGTGCCGGTCGCGCATACCCCCGCTGAGGGGGATGTTGACGCGCAATCTCCAGTCTCCAATCTCTAATCACCATGAGTAAAATACCCTCACTATGAAGGCGCGCCAGCTTGCCCGGATGGCTGTGATTGTCGGCATCGCCTATGTGCTGAGCAATCTGACCGGCCTGGGGCAGCGAATCATCGTCACATCACGGTTTGGCACAAGCGTTGAGTACGATGCTTTCAACGCTGCGTTCCGCATCCCCGACTTGTTGTTCAGCCTGCTGGCCGGGGGCGCGCTTGCGTCGGCATTCATCCCCACCTTCACGGCGCGCCTGAGCAAAAACCAGCAGCGTTCGGCGTGGCGGCTGGCGATGGCGGTCACCGCGATGGTCTTCGCGTTTATGTGCATCATCGCGGTGATTGCCGCCGTGCTCGCTCCGGTCATCGTCCGCACCGTCATCGCGCCGGGGTTTGACGATGCGCAGGTCGAGTTAACCGTCGGCTTGATGCGCCTGATGCTGATCTCGACGGTGATTTTCGCCGTCAGCGGCCTGCTGATGGGCGTGCTGCAATCGAATAACTCCTTTCTTGCGCCGGCGCTCGCGCCATCGATTTACAACCTTGGCATCGTGTTTGGCGCGACTGTGCTCAGCGGACAGGGTATCTATGGCGTCGCTACCGGCGTCGTCCTTGGCGCGGTTCTGCACTTGATCGTTCAGTTGCCTGCGCTCATCCGGTTGCTGCGTCAGCCCCATCCGGCGGAGGAGCAAACCAGCGCTGAGGAACAACCACAACTGCGCGCAGATATCCGCAACGTCCTGCGATTGATGGGGCCGCGTGTGCTTGGTCTCGGCGCCGTTCAAGTCAACCTGATCGTCACGGTCAGCCTCGCGTCTGGCATGGGTGCCGGCGCGGTGTCAGCGCTCAATATCGCTTTTGCCACGATGATCCTCCCGCAGGCAGCCATCGCGCAGGCGATTGCGACGGTGCTGTTCCCCACGATCAGTGCGCACGCAGCGCGCGGCGAAGAGGCGCAGTTCGCGCGCGCACTTACCCGCGCGATCAACGTCGTCATCGCGCTCAGCACTCCCGCCGCGATTGGGCTTATTCTGCTCGGCGCGCCGATTATCCGCATCTTGTTTGAACGCAACTCATTCACCGCGCAATCCACCAGCGCGGTGGCGTTTGCGCTCGCGTGGTACGGGGTGGGGCTGGTGGGGCATTCGGTGCTCGAGGTGGTCACGCGCGGCTTTTATGCCTTGCACGACACCGCCCGGCCGGTCATCCTCAGCGTCGCCAGCATGATCGCGAACGTGGCGCTCAGCCTTGTTCTGGCCGCCGTCTTTCGCGGCATGGACCTGCCGCCGTTCGGGGGACTGGCGCTGGCCAATTCGATAGCGACCGGGATCGAGACTGCAGTGCTGTATGCGCTGTTGGCGCAGCGCGTTCCGGGACTTGATCTCAAGCAAACGCTCGTTGCGGCGGTGAAGAGCTCGCTCGCATCCGCAGTCATGGCGATGGCGATTTGGGTGTGGCTGAACTTTCTGGGTAGTGGGATCGTAGCCGCACTGTTCGCCATTGCGGTCGGCATCGCGGTGTACTTCGGCGTGGCGTGGCTGCTGGGCAGTGATGAGACCGAATACGCGTTCGCGATCGTGCAGTCACGCCTGGCGCGGCGACGAGTGGTTGCCACGGTGTCGCCGCCCCCCGTCCCCGCGGATGAAGATCCGTCGTGATAAAAAGAAGCAGACTGCTTACGGAGGCAGAGGCTTTAGCTGGTTGATGTCATCATACGCGTAGTAACCAGGTGGCCTAAGGCGTATTTGCGTGAGTTCGTATCCCGGCTAAAGCCATCGATCTCCGATCCCTAATCTCCAATCTCTATTCTCATCTTACGCCAGCGCCTGGCGCAGGTCGTCGATCAGGTCATTGACGTTCTCGATGCCTACTGACAGCCGGATGAGCGCCGGGTCAACGGCAAGGGGGGAGTTCGCCACGCTCATATGGGTCATGGCTGCCGGCACCTCGATCAGCGATTCCACACCGCCCAGCGACTCGGCAAGCGCAAAGATGCGCGTTGCCTCGGCGACGCGCCGCGCGGCGTCCGGCCCGCCTTTGACGATGAACGAGATCATGCCGCCGAAAGCGCACATTTGTTTTGCAGCCACCGCATGGTCGGGGTGCGAGCATAGCCCAGGATAGATCACGCGCTCGACTGCCGCGTGGCCTTCCAGGAACTGTGCGATGGTGAGCCCGTTGCTGCAATGCCGCTCCATCCGCACCGGCAGGGTTTTCAACCCGCGCAGAACCAGAAAACAATCCAATGGCGCAGGGACGGCGCCGACAGCGTTTTGCAGGAACTTCAGACGCGTGAAGTCGGCCTCATTGTTCACGATAATCGCGCCGCCGACCACATCGCTGTGCCCGTTCAAATATTTGGTGGTGCTGTGCACGACGATATCGGCGCCAAGCGCCAGCGGTTTCTGCAGGTAAGGGGTGGCAAACGTGTTGTCGACTACCAGCCGGGCGGCGCCCTTGAGAGATGAAATCGCGGCAATGTCGGCGATCTTCAGCAGCGGGTTTGTCGGCGTCTCCACCCAGATCATGCGCGTGTTCGGCTGAATGCCATTGCGCACCGCATCCAGGTCACTCATCTCGACAAATGAAAATGTGATGCCATAATCGGCGTACACTTTAGTGAAGATGCGGAAGGTGCCGCCGTACACGTCATTGCTGGCAAGTAGATGATCCCCTGGTTTCAACAGGCGCAATACGGTGTCGGTGGCCGCCATGCCGGACGAAAACGCGAGTCCGTGCGCCCCGCCTTCCAGAGCGGCGATACAATCCTGCAACGCATTGCGCGTGGGATTGACGGTGCGGGCATAGTCGTAGGCCGCTTCGCCCATGCGCGTCTGGGCATATGTCGAGGTCTGGTAGATTGGCGTCATGACGGCGCCGGTCGTCGGATCGGGCGGTTGCCCAGCATGGACAGCTAATGTTTCAAAGTTCATAATGCACCTGGTTGGTTAATTGTTACATTTTACGTCACGATTTTCTCAACCGACTCTCAGTATGTGAATTAAAATGAAGGAAATGATTAATATTATGGTGCGATATGTCTGAAGACCTGTATTTCGTCGATACCAACGCGCGCCAACCCGCTGACTCCGTGAGAATTACGGATTATCGCGTCATGCCCTGGCCGGATGGCACACGTGTGACCGTGGAGATGGGACTGACGCCCTTCAGAGTATTCCCGGCGATGGACATCAGCATCCTGTCGACTGCCGGCGAGATATTGCGCACCATTTCGCTGGTTGGCGCGGTGGAGCGTCGCCCGTCGCCTACCCTGCACGTGCCACAGATGGAGAGCGGGTCGAAGCTGGCGGTGCTGATCGAGATGCTGGATGGCGAGACCGTGACGCAGCAGGTCATAGTGCCGTTTGAAGTCGCGGGGCCGATCATTAAGCGTGAGGTGGAAGCGTGACTATTCTGACACAGGAAATTCCCACACAGGCCGTCGGGCGGCGCAAGGCGCTTGACGCCTATGGCCGTCATATCCACTATCTACGCGTGTCGCTCACCGACAAGTGCAACCTGCGCTGCGTTTATTGCATGCCGGAGCAGATGGTCTTCCGGCCAAACGAGGAACTGCTGACCGATGACGAGTTTGTCATCGTCCTGCGCGCCGCTGACATGCTTGGCTTCGATAAGTACCGCCTGACTGGCGGGGAACCCACTGTGCGCCCGAACCTGGCCGGGATCGTGCGCGAGATTGCCCAGCTGCCCGGCACGCGCGAGATCACCATGACGACCAATGGGCTGAAGCTGGCAAAACTGGCGCAACCATTGCGCGATGCCGGACTGCGCCGCGTCAACGTCAGCTTGGACTCGCTGGATGAAGCCAAGTTCCATCGCATGACCCGTTGGGGACACGTGAATGACGTGCTTGCGGGGATCGCGGCTGCCGAAGCTGCCGGGATGACGCCGATCAAAATCAACTGCGTCGTCATCCGCGGGTTTAACGAGAATGACCTGATCGAACTTGCTTGCTTGACCTACGAGCGCGACTGGCAGGTGCGTTTCCTCGAAGTGATGCCGTTTGCTGATGTTGCCGAGTTCCAGCAGGCGACGATGGTCACAACTGCCGAGATGATTGCGCATATCGAGGCAACCCTCGGCACACTTACTGAAGTGAATGACGGCAAACTGGATGGCGAGGCGCGCGTCTATCGGCTGGCTGGGGCGCGCGGCGAAATCGGGTTTATAAGCCCGGTGAGCGCGCCGTTTTGCGCCAATTGCAACCGTGTGCGCCTGACCGCCGATGGCACATTGCGACTGTGCCTGCTCAAGGATGGCGAGCTTGATTTGAAGACGCCGGTGCGACGCGGGGCCACGTCAGACGATCTGGCGGATCTGATGCAGCACGCTATCTGGCGCAAGCCGTGGGGACACGATCTGGCGAACGGGGTGATCCCGTTAAACCGGATCATGAGCGAGATTGGAGGTTGATGCGACATGGAGTTGACCCATCTGCAACCCAATGGTGAAGCGCACATGGTGGACGTGGGCGCCAAAGCTGACACGGCCCGTGTGGCCGAGGCGCAAGCCGTCGTGACTATGAGTGCCGCCGCATATGACGCTATCGCGCGCGGCAACCTGAAAAAAGGCGACGCACTCGGAACGGCGCGCATCGCGGGGATCATGGCTGCCAAGCGCGCAAGCGAACTGATTCCGTTGTGCCACCCGATCAGCCTCACGAAGGTTGAAGTGCACTGCGAAGCGACTGGCGGGCGCATAGAGATACGCGCGCGCGTAGAGTGCACTGGCAAGACCGGCGTGGAGATGGAAGCGCTCACGGCGGCGAGTGTCGCTGCGCTGACGATCTACGATATGGCCAAGGCGATTGATCGCGGCATGACGATCACCGACTTGCATTTGACCTATAAGAGCGGCGGGAAGAGCGGCGTCTATAGCAGTGACCAGTTATGAAGATCAAGCTATTTGCAACACTCAAAGACCGCGCCGGAGTCCCTGAGATCACCGTCGCGACCCCCGAACAACTGACGGTGCAGGAGTTGCGCCGGACGGTCGCACTGCAATATCCTGACCTCGCGGCGCTGATGGCGCAGACGCTGGTCGCCGTCAATCAGGAGTTTGCGTTTAACGCCGACATAGTCAAGGCGGGCGACGAAGTGGCGCTGTTTCCACCCGTGAGCGGCGGGCATGATTATCCGACCCTCCTGAACATCACGCCGGATGAGCTGGACTTGAACGACCTGCAACGCGCCGTGACTACCGAACACGACGGCGCGGTCGTGATCTTCACCGGCACGGTGCGCAAGTTTTCCGGCGCAGAAGTAACCGACAAGCTCGAATATGAGGCTTACGCGGCAATGGCTGTGGCCAAGCTGCAGCAGATCGCGCGCGAGATGCGCGAACGCTTTGCCGACATCCACGGGATTGCGCTGGTGCAGCGGGTCGGCGAAATGGCGGTGTGCGAGCCGACGGTGGCGGTTGCTGTGACGGCAGGTCACCGGGGCGATGGGGCGTTCGAGGCGGCGCGCTACGGGATTGACCGGCTCAAGCAGATTGTGCCGGTGTGGAAGAAAGAGACCCGCCCGGATGGATCATCGTGGATCGAGGGCGACTACACACCCGTAAAGGGAGATTAGGGCAATAAGGATGTATACACCCGCGCAGTTTTGGTAGCTATGCCGTCCCAACTGAACAGGCGGCTCAGCGCCGCACTGCCTGCCTCCAGCCGTTGACGCAATGGGGCGTCGCGCAGCACCCGCGCGATGGTGTTTGCAAGCGCGGTCTCATCCTGCGGAGGCACGAGCAGGAGGTTTTCTCCGTCGCGCATCTCGGGCAGAGGCACGCGCGGCATCGTGGTGACAATGGCGCGCCCATGCGCAAGCGCAGCCATCAGTGTGCCACGGCGGAACGATGCGCCGTCGATATAGGGCAGCGCCATGCAATCGCATGCGGTCAACGCCTCACTCACCTGATGGTCGTTCACGAATCCAGTCTGTAAAATGTGATCACGCACGCCCAGTTGTTCGGCCAGCGCAAGCACCTCGTTGGCGTAGGCGATATTGGTGTGGTCGCTCTCGCCGGTCAGCCCACCGATCAACAACAGGTTGGCATCAACACCCAGCGCTCGCAATGCGGCCAGACCACGCACCAGCACCGCGCCCCCTTTGCTGGCGTTCATAAACCCGAAGTACCCGACGACATAATCGCTGCGCGGGTAACTGTGCGCCTGCAGCCATGCGAGGCGATCAAAATCCGTGGAGAGTGCAGCCATGGAATGCGGCGGGGCGATGTTGCTGCCAATCGGGATCATCGAGACGTTTGACAGGCTAGCCAACGCCAGCATGGCGCAGTCTTCCTCGTTTGTCACGATGACTGCTGCTGCGCTGTGCGCCAGTTCGAGTATCGACCGCCGGCGCAGCGGCCCGGCTTTTGGGAACAGATAAGGCGCCCTGAGGTCGTGGAACGTGACGACCACCGGCGCGCGCTTGCCGACAAAACGCGGCACGAGGTTGATTGCCCCGTGCATCTGGTATGCGGCGGTCTGATATTGCAGATTGATGATGTCGGGTTGGTGTTCGGCGATGAAGGCGTTCAGTTGCCCCAGCGTGTGCCAGCCCCAGCGCGGGCTGAGGCGATGGATGGTGATGCCGGCCGCCTCTTCGTGTTGTGGCAGTCCCGGCGACATCTTAGTCAGCACATGCAGTTCGTGCCCAAGCGCGGCCAGCGCGCGCGACAGTTCACGCGTGTAATCTCCCAGCCCGCCTTGCAGCGGGGGATACTCACCGGCAATCTGCACAATGCGCATGCTTCTTCCTGCCTTACCTGTCTTGTTCCCGCGTCAACCAGACCAGAAATTCCTTGTTACCATCCATGCCCAGAATCGGCGATTCGATCAGCTCACGCGACGGCCAGCCCTGCTGTGCGCAGAATGTGAGGATGTGGTCGATCACTTCCTGGTGGACGGCGGGGTCGCGCACGATACCGCCCCTGCCTACTTTTTCTCGCCCGGCTTCGAACTGGGGTTTGATTAATGCGATGACGCCCGGCGCGCCCGTTTGCGCTGCCGATGCAGTGAGCCAGTCAAATACGCGCGGCAGGATCATCGTCAGCGAGATGAACGACACATCGATGACCGCGAACTGGACGGGGGCGGGGAGCGATTCAAGGTGGCGCACGTTGACCTTCTCCATGACCACGACGCGCGGATCGTTGCGCAGTTTCCAGTGCAACTGGCCGGTCCCGACATCGATGGCAAATACTTTTACCGCGCCGCGTTGCAGCAGGCAATCGGTGAACCCGCCGGTGCTGCTGCCCACGTCCACGCATACCAGTCCCGCTGGGTCGAGGTGGAATTGATCGAGCGCGCTCGCCAGTTTCAACCCGCCGCGCGAGACATATGGCGGCGGATTCTTGACCGCGATCCGGATATCGTCAACAAAGAGTTTCGCTGGCTGGTCGATCACCTGGTCATTGACGCGCACTTCGCCCGCGCGAATTAACCGCTGTGCCCAGTCGCGCGTCTCAGCGAGACCATGCTCCACCATGAGCACATCAAGACGGCGTTTGGCAGGGGACTTCATCGCCCATAATTCAGCCGTTCCACCAACCGGGGGGGGAAGTGAAACGACTTCATCTTTTTCTGCGTGAGCTTGATCGGATACTCGACGCGATGGGGCGTCCATGTCGCCGTAGCTGTGTCGAGGATTGCGTAAGCGGCGCGCGGGTCGCCATCGCGAGGCTGTCCGACGCTGCCGGGGTTGATGATGTACTTGGAGTCGCGCTTGAGCACGATCGGGACGTTGACGCTTGGTATCGAGACGTGCACGTTGCCCGTGCGCCCATCCTGCACAAACACCACCGGCACATGCGTATGGCCGACGAGACAGAACGTCGCGGTCATTCCCTCGAAGTTCTCCTCGGCAACGTTCACATCTGTGATGTATTCCCAGATCGGTTCGCGCGGGCTGGCGTGCACCAGCAAGTACTCCTCCTGCGGCTGCATGTCGGGGCGCGAGCGCAGGAAGCTCATGTTCTGCGAAGAGATGTTCTCCTGCGTCCACTCCACCACATAGGCCGCCTGCTCATGAAAGGTGCGCAGATCGAGCTTGCCGACGACTGCCCAGTCGTGATTACCCGCCAGGCAGACATGCGGCAGGGTGCGCAGCAGATCGATGCACTCGTTTGGCTCCGCCCCGTACCCGACGACGTCGCCCAGGCACCACACGATGTCGAAGGGCTGGGCGTGCTCTTTGGCGTCTGCCAGGACGGCCTCCAACGCCGCCAGGTTGGCGTGAATATCAGAAATAACTAGGCAATGCATGGAATGTTCATTGTAAGGCTAATGCTATGAACGATCATCATTCGTGGTGATGATCGACTAGATACTGATACAGACCCGTCTTGAGCACCTTCAATCCCAGCATGGCGCATTTGACGCGCGCGGCCGTGAGCGGAGCGCCGACCATGTCGAGCATGTCCTGGCGTTCCAGCTTTTGCACGTCGGTGATCGGTTTGCCGGCGACTTCCTCCATCAACATGGAGGCTGAAGCCTGGCTGATGATGCATCCGTCGCCGCTGAACGCTATCTCGGCGATGGTCGCGCCGTCTTCGCTCAGTTTGATCTCCACGCGGATCTTGTCGCCGCACAGAGGATTGCTCTCCTCGTGCGTGATGTCGGCATGTTCCAGTTCGCCATGATGGCGCGGATTCTCGTAATGGTCGAGTAGATTTTCGCGATACAGGTCTTCCATTGTCAATTTATCATTTTCACGCGGGCGCTTCCGCCCGGGCGCTATTTCTTCAGGGTATGCTTTGCCTTGTAAACGGCTTCGATCAGCGCATCAACCTCGCGCTGCTCGGTGTAAATGTAGAAACTAGCTCGCGCCGTCGCCTTCAAGCCAAGCCGAATGTGCAATGGTTGCGCGCAGTGATGCCCGGCCCGAATGGCCACCCCTTCGCGGTCGAGCAGCGTGCCCAGGTCGTGCGGGTGAATGTCCTTGATGGTAAAGGTCAGCGCGCCGCCGCGGATTTCGGGGTTGGTGGGCCCGATGATTGTTGCGCCCGGCACCTCGCTCATGCGGTCGATGGCGTAGGCGACGATTTCCTTCTCGTGCGCGCGCACGGCCTCCATGCCGATGGCTTGCAGGTAGTCAACTGCGGCGCCCAGCCCGATGGACTCGACGAACGCCGGCGTGCCCGCTTCGAACTTTACTGGCACGTCCGCCCAGGTCACATCCTCAAACGTGACACTGCTGATCATGTCGCCGCCGGTCATGAACGGGGGCATCGCTTCGAGCAGTTCGCTCTTGCCATACAGGATACCGATGCCGGTGGGTCCGAGCATTTTGTGTCCCGACAACGCGTAAAAGTCGCAGTCGAGCGCCTTTACGTCGACGGGCATGTGCGGGGCTGCCTGGCAGCCGTCCACGATCACCTTCGCGCCGATGGCGTGCGCGCGTTCGATGATCGGCCGCGGGTCGGTAATCGTGCCAAGCACATTCGAGACGTGCGCGAACGTCACCAGTTTCACCTTCGGTGTGAGTAGTTCGTCCAGCTTCGACAGATCGAGCGTCCCTTCGAGAGTCATCGGGATGAATTTGAGCTTGACGCCCACTTCGCGCGCCAGCACCTGCCACGGGACGAAGTTGGCGTGGTGCTCAAACTCCGTCAGCAGCACCTCATCGCCGGCTTTCAGGAAATGGCGGCCATAGGAGTAGGCCACCAGGTTCAGCGCCTCAGTGGCATTGCGCACGAACACCACGTTCTCAGGTGATGGCGCGCCGATAAAGCGCGCAATCTTGCGGCGCGCCTCATCATATAGTTCGGTGGATTGTTCGCTGTTCCAGTACACGCCGCGGTGCACGTTGGCGTAGGTGGTGCGGTATACGCGCTCCATGGCGTCGAGCACCTGGATCGGCTTCTGAGACGAGGCCGCGCTGTCGAGAAAGACCAGCGGCATGCCATTAACTCTTTCATTGAGAATCGGGAAATCCCTGCGAATGCGGGCTACATCCAAACTTAACATCGTGCGTTCCATTTAGTTAATTACTTTTATCTGCAACTGTGCCGTTCCGGCGTTGCCGCAATCCACCAGCAATCGCATGATACCAGCAGGTTCACTTGCGTCAACACTCCATATCCACGCCGCGACACCATCCCGCCCCGTCACTTGCGTCGCTGCGCCAGGGATTGGTTCGAAGCGCGCGGCGTTTGCGGTCGAGCGATCAACCTTCAGTGTGCATACCGCCGCCGGTTTGGCCTTGATTGTCACTGCGCCGGCGCCGCCGGGCACGACCTGCGCCGATAGGGTGAGCACGCCGATTCCGCCGGAGACATAGAGCGCGGTGGGCGGGATATTGTTCAAATCTGGGCCAGCGCTGATGGGTGTGCGGTACGGGCGCGGTGTGCTGGTCGGCGGATAGGTCGGCGAAGCGGCAAGCGCGGTGATGGTTGCAAACACCGCTGCCGATGTAGCCTGCATGTTTGGCGTGGGTGATGGGCCGGGGGTCTGAGTCGGCTGCGTTGTTGGCGCAAGCTCTGTTGGCGCTGACTCGGTTTGCTCCAGCACAGGAGTACCCTCCGCGGTCTGCGTCGCGGGAGGCACTCCCACGCCTGTGCCCGTGATCGTCGCGTCGGCGACTTGCAGCTGCACAGCCGAGCCGCATGAAACACACGTGATCGCGACTACCGCTACGGCGATTCGCGCGACCCATGACTGAATATGACCCATGACCATCAGTTTAACGCATGTCGCAGGCGACTCCGCCATTAGAAACAAAAAAAGTAGGGGTGTGTTGATCACCCCTACTTGCCATTCCTCTTTTGAAAGAGAAATGCCGTCTGCTACGACTTGCCAGGCTATTCGGCCTCGGCTTCCTCGTCTTCCTTCTTGCCCTTCTCAATGACTTCGACTTCGGTGGCTTCTGCGACTACGGGTTCGTCTTCCTTCACTTCTATGAAGCGTGTGACGCGCACCACTTCTTCGTGAGCGTCGTCCATCACTTCGATCGTGGATGGAACGGGCAGATCGCTGACGCGAATCATCTTGTCGATCGCCAGACCGGACACATCGATCGTGATGCTCTCGATCAGGTCGCCGGGCAAGCAGCGGATGGCCAGGGTAGCCATCTCCTGCAACAACACGCCGGCGCCGCTCTTGACGTCGGCCGATTCGCCGACGCAGATGATGCGCACATCGGCGTTGATCTTCTCTGTCATCGACACTTCGTAAAAGTCGACGTGTTTGATGACGAGCTTGATCGGGTCGCGCTGGATTTCGCGCGACAGCACCATTTTCGGCGCGTCGACGCCTGCGACCCTGAGTGTGATCAGGCGGTTGCGGCCGGCCTTGCGGAGCACGGTCGTCAACTCACGCGCCTCCAACTGAATGCTTGTCGGGGTGATCTTGTGACCATAAACGATGGCCGGCACCTGGCCGGAGCGCCGGAGCGCCTTGACGCCAACGCGGACAGCGGTCCGGATAGCGGCATTTAATACAATTTCGTCTGCCATTTGTGTTGTCTTCCTTTCGACCGCCCATTGCTATGGGCGCATTGCCATAGGCCATTGCTGCTTGCAGCTACTTACGGTCGATATCGCGATGAGCCTGATTACCCATCAACGGCTCGCAGGCATGCCTGTCAAAGCTTGCGGATTATACCGCACCGTGATAAAGATGCGGGCGCTGTCCCGCGCATTGTGTAAAAGTTACGCAAAGATGCCTCTCGCTGCGCGATCGGCATGACAGGATAGGATAGGAGAGGACAGGATACAGCCTTAGAAGTGCTCGAAGCGCTCGACGTTCAGCACAAAGACTGTGGCGCCGCCGATCTCGACATCAATGACCTGCGCATTGAGCGCGCCCGGCATCTCGCGCGGCACGCTGATATAAGAGGTGCGCCGCCGCCCGGTGCGTTGGAGCACCTGCAACACTTCGCTGATTTTCTCGTCCTCCACGCCCATCAACAGCGTGACGTTTTCGCGCCGCAGCCAGCCGCCTTCCGTGGCAATCCGCGTAACGCGGTGTCCCGACTCAATCAACGCCTGCATGATCTTTGGAGCATCGTCCGCCTGGACAATAGCCATCACCATCTTCATCATTTACCTCCTGGTATGACCCGAATCCTTGACTTGGTAGTATCTGGAGAGCGCGCTTCTCTATTCTACGCGGTTTGTGTCCGATTGGCGGCTCGCGCGTAACTTCCCAGCACGCGAAGTATGGTTGTCTGTTCGCTGAGGTGATCGATGGCGCGTTTGCACACCAAGTCGTTCGCATGCCCGCCAAAATCGAGGTAGAACAGATATTCCCACGGCGAACCCTGCAGCGGGCGCGATTCGATCTTGGTCAGGTCGATATCGCGCAGGGCGAACACGGCCAGCGAGCGGAATAGCGAGCCGGGCGCGTTGGGCGTGGTAAACACGATGGACGTCTTGCAGGGCGTCCCCGCGGGAACCTCGGCCGGCTGGCGGCCTAGCACCACGAAGCGGGTATAGTTGGTGAGGTCGTCTTCCACGGCCTCGCGCAGGATTGGCAGCCCGTACAGGCTGGCCGCTCGTTTGCTGGCGATGGCGGCGGTATCCGCGCGCTTCTCTTCGGCCAGCATTTTGACGCTACCAGCAGTGTCGTACACCTGGACGCGTTCCACGCCAGGCAACAGGCGCGTGATGGATTGCTCGCACTGATCCAGCGCTTGCCAGTGCGAATACACCCGTTTGATATCACCGAGCTGCACGCCCGGCAACGTGATCAGATTGTGGTTGATGCGCAGGATCACTTCGCCGACGATGAATACCTTCGGGTTGCGCATCAACAGATCGTAATTGCGATGGATGCTGCCGGCCAGTGAATTTTCCACTGGCGCAACCCCAAAGTCACTATCGCCCTCGGTCACGCATGCAAACACGGCTTCAAAGGTCTGGCGTGGATGAGGAATCGCCTGCACGCCGAAAAAGTCAATGGCCGCTTGTTCACTATAGGCGCCGGGTTCTCCCTGATAAGCAACGGTTGGCATGGTCTGTTTATATCACGAACCGAGCAGCACGCTGATGAAGTTATACGAGAAATGCACCAGGATGCATACCGCAAGGGTTGTGCGCTGGCGCAGCACGCCAAGAATCAGCCCGATGACCAAAATCAGAAGCGTGGCGATCGAGATGAAGTACTGGGTGTGGAACGAAGCAAACAGCACAGCGGTTAACAGGATGCCCATGCGCTTTTGATAGGCGCCGCGAAAGAAAAGCTCCTCGCCGACCGCTGCGGTGATGCCGATGGCGAACGCGCCCGAAAACCCACTCACGTTGTTCATCAGGGCAGACATAATGCTGCCGACCTCTTTCTTGCCGGTGGGATCAACCATGCCCCATAAAAAGTCGGCGACGAATGCGAGCACGATCAACCCGACGGTGACGCCGGCGGCCAACGCTAGTTGCGGCAGGGTGGGCATCGTCAACCCTAGTCGTTCGACCACTTCGCCCCACGAACGACGCGTCAGCCATCCCACGCCCAGCAACCCGGCCAGCGAGAGCACCAGCAGTGGAAAAACAAAGGCGTCCAGATAGATGCTGTCGCTGGCTTTCTGCACCTGGCTCAATCCCTCCGGCGTTAACAGGAGACGGTTCAAAATCATATTGAACAGGTTGAGACCGAAGGCGGTCGCCGTCATCGATAGCGCCGTGGCGTGCACCATTGAGTTCGGGTCGATGGGGATGACGCGCGCGGCAAGGCGACGCGCTGCGGGCGCGAGGAGCACCATTGCAATCAACCCGGCAATCAGCAGCGCCAGCCCTGCTCCCGTCCAGTCCACTGCCCTGCTTGCAGTCGGAATAACGATGGGGGAGTTGGGTAGCTGAATCAGGATGCCTGCCGCAATGCTGCCGAACCCTAACAACATGACAATGCCGTTGAGCCCCAGGAGGTAAACATACTGGAGGATGCGCCAGTTGTGGCT
This sequence comes from uncultured bacterium, assembly GCA_903921365.1. GTDB lineage: Bacteria > Chloroflexota > Anaerolineae > J036 > Brachytrichaceae > CAIXPS01. Next base: position 25,338 of record CAIXPS010000392.1, read on the forward strand.
GCGCTCGGCCCAGTTGGCTAGCAGAACGGCCAGCAGAAATGGCGACATGATCGCGAAGGTGGTTATGGCGTTGGACATTTCAAGGATTATAACTACGCAATTCCCACAGTGCAGAAATCCGTTTCTCGTTTAGAATTTACTTAGATAACCCGCAGGCAGCGGGTGGTTTTTCATTGGTTCCGATGCTGACGATGTACCCGTACAAGGATCTTGTGGAGATTGGCCGTGGCGGCATGGCCACGGTGTATCGCGCCACATCGCCAAACGGAAATCTGGTGGCGCTGAAGGTTCTCGCGGTGCACCTCGCGACCGATCCCACGGCGCGCATGCGTTTTGAATTGGAAAGCAGCCTGCGTCTGGACCACCCGAATATCGTGCATGTGATCGACTGGGGAGTCGACGACGCGACGCCGTTCATCGTAATGGACTACATCATCGGCGAGTCGCTCGACCGGCGACTGACGCGCATGGGCAAGATGTCGCCGGAGCAGCTATTGCCCATCCTGCAGAATACGGCGAGTGCGCTGGATTTTGCCCATTCTAAAAAAGTGATCCACCGCGACGTCAAACCGAGCAACATCCTGATCCGCACAAACGAGATGGCCCTGTTAGGTGACTTTGGCGTGGCCAAGAGCGCCGGAACTACGGCGTATACGGCCACGGCGGCGCGTGTGGGTTCGGTGTTCTATATGTCGCCCGAACAGGCAAACGGCGCGCCACAACTGACTGCTGCAAGCGATATCTATTCTCTCGGCGTCACTGCCTACTATGCCCTGGCTGGCCGGCATCCGTTTGAGGCCGACAACGAAATCGCCATCGCCCGCATGCACATGGACGTCAAGCCAAAGCACGTCAGCGAGGTTAACCCGGCGGTGCCGCGCGGGGTTGGCGATGTGGTGATGCGAGCGCTGGAGAAGGAGCCAGGGAAGCGCCCTAAGTCTGCCGGTGACTTTGCGCGCGCATTTGAGGCGGCCATCAAGGGCGGCTTACCACCAAAAGCCGTTAACCCGTGGCTGCGGTCGGCGTTTATCGCCGCGGGATCGGTGATTGTGCTTGGGGTGGGCATTGTGGGTTTAGCCGTGGGCGCGACGTGGGTTCTGTCCGCCCAGTCCGCCATTTCAACTTCAACCATTACACCTGTGTGGAAAGTGATGTTGACGGCGAGTCCAGACAATTTCGCGGACGTCAGCGCTGACACGGTTCTTCCGAGTGTAACCGCGACTTCCAGCCCGACCACCAGCGCTAGCGCGACTGAAATACCGACCGTAACGGGAAGCCCAACCGCTTCGGCGACGCCCAGTCCAACAAAGGCGCCCATAAGTTCCGTCCCAAAACCACCAGCCAAGCGAGTGCCTCCGAAACCGCCTCGCTCAACTCCTCCTGACGTTGACCCGGTCCCGACGAAGGTCAAAGGGACGACGCCGACTGCAACCAGGGTAACGTCTACGCCACAGCCATCCGTCACTCCCGGCCCGACTGGCAGCGCAACGGCGTCCTCAACTGCGCCAGCCACTCCGGCTGTAAGCAAGACGCCCGTGCCTACCGTAGCGATCACCACGCCTGCCCCACCTCCTTCGGCGACGCCTATACCAACTCCATTGCCTGCGACAACCGTGCCAAGTAAGACAGCGACGCCAATCGTGACCCACATCGCAACCGCGCCTGCGATCGCAACTCATACACCGGTGGCTACCCAACCATTGACGCCGGTCCCCGTCCGCACGGCGACTCCGGCGCCGTAGAAACGCGAAGTGTTTCGCTGTGCGTATGGCACAAATATGCCGGTAAGACCCTGGCCTGCTGCTACAATCACGTCACAGGAGTGTGCTGAAACATACCTTTCACTGAGGCAAAGACCGAGATGGCGCGATTTGTAAGCAAAACACCAGGACAGGAACTTTCTACGTTGGTGGACACAGCGACTGAGCAAATGCAACGTCGGGTAACCATCAACGACATTGCCAAACAGGCCGGCGTATCCAAAACAGCCGTATCGTTTGCGTTTAACATGCCTGGGAGGTTGTCAAGCGAAACCGCCCAGCGCATCCTCGATATCGCCCGTCAGTTGGGCTATGCGCCAAACCCGATTGCGCGCAGCCTGAACACGCGCCGCACCAATGCCATCGGCGTGATTGTGCCGCAGGATATTTCCGACGCCTTCAGCAACCCTTTTTTCGCGCAATTGGTGCGCGGCATTGGACATGTGTGCAATCTGGAAGGAATGTCGCTGATGGTGGTCCCGCCGATGCGCGGGTCGTTGCTCGAAGCCACCTATGCGGCGCTGATTGATGGCTGCATTGTGACGGGGCTGGAGACGGACGACGAAGTAGTGCGCGTGTTGCGCCAGCGCAACCTGCCGTTCGTGATGATCGATGCGGACGCGTCAGACCACGTGACGTGTGTCACCGTCAACGACTTTGAAGGCGCGCGCCAGTCGATGCAGCATCTGCTCAAGTTGGGGCATCGCGATATCGCGATCGTGTCTTTTGAGTCGTTCAGCGGCAAGGTCGAACAATACACTGGCACACTGCGGCATCGCTTTGACGGCTATCGCTCGGCGCTCAAGGACGCAGGTCTGACAATTCAGAACCATGGGATTCACTGCCTTGAAACCAAGTGCAGCCTGGCCGGCGGGGTCGAGGTGTTCAATAGGCTGATGCAGCTTGTGCCGCGACCCACTGCTGTGCTCGCGCTTGGGGATGCTATTGCCTTTGGCGTCATCGAGGCGGCGCAAGCGCACGGCCTCAACGTCCCGGGACAGTTGTCAGTGGTGGGGTTTGACGACCTTGAATCCAGCCACATGATGCGCCCGGCGCTTACGACTGTGCGCCAGCCGATCAAAGAGAAGGGTCAGCGCGCGGCGGAACTGTTGATGGACTTGGTGCACGGGCGATTCGGGCTGCCGCGCCATATTATGCTGCCGGTGGAACTAATGGTGCGCAAGTCCACGCTGCGCCTGGGTGGCTGACCCGCTAAAGCGTCGGACTCCGTCAACTTCTACACGAAGTGTCCAATCTCGTTCTACGAGAGATAGAACTCACGGTAATTGTGAAGCGGGACTTCGCGCGTGCGGCACTCGGCCTGCACCCCGGCTTTGGCGCACACCAGATCCACCACCTTCTCAGCCATCACGCGCGCGGTGACCGTCTTGCCGCCGGTGATCGTGATGAACCCCGGCACGCCTTCCTTTGCATGGTCGAAGCATTCGAAGGTGCGGCTGAGTTCGCGCCCATCGCCAAGTCTGGCCGAGCCGATCAGCGGTCGCGCCGCCGCCCATGCGGCGCGGTAGGGGATCGATTTCACGATCGGCATCATCTCCGCAGTCAGGTCGATCATGCGTTGCGCGTGGTCGGCGGGGATGTCGATCGCGTCGGCGTCCTTGACCACCCATGAGGATGTGCCTAGCAGGCTGGTCTGGCGCTGCGGCACCAGGATGTCGCCGTCGCCGGGCAAGTACATGCGATGGATCACCATGCGGTTGATGCGCTGCGGGATGCTGACCATGACGCCCGCGGTAGGCACGACCGGCACATCGCATCCGGCTATCTGCGCCACGCGCCCGCTCCACGGGCCGGTCGCGTTGATGACGAAGTCGGCGTCGATCTGCTGCACCTTGCCTGTGCGCAGATGGCGCACAGTGACGCCTTGCGCGCCGTTGTGGCCACGCTGGATATCTGTGACCTGGCAGTAGGTGTGCACCGTTGCGCCGTTGGCCTGCGCGGTCGCGAGGAAGCACAGACAGAAGCGGAACGGCTCGAACACGCCGTCGGGCACGCGCACGGCGGCCCGGATGGCGGGGCTGAGGTTTGGCTCCAACCGGCGCGCCTCACTGACGGACAACTCATGGGCGTCGATGCCCGCCTGCTCACAACCGGCCAGGAAGCGCGGCTTGAACGCCTCGTCGCGGTCGTCGACCGCTATCATCAAGCCGTCGTTCAGTTCCAGGCCGCCGGCCATGATGCGCCGCAGGATGAGGTTCTCCTCGATACACTCGCGCGCGGCAATGGGGTCGTTAACCACATAGCGCGCGCCGCTGTGCAATAAACAGTGGTTCCGTCCGGTGGTTCCGCCGGCGACTTCGCTGCGCTCGATTACGGTGACGCGAAAACCGCGCAACGCCAAGTCGTGCGCGACTGCCGCACCGGTCGACCCTGCGCCGATGACGACGACGCGCAGGGATGAGAGGGATGAGATTGGAGATGGGAGATTAGAGATTGGCATGCGATTGCGGCTACTTGCGCCAGCCGAGGGTGATCTGGCTGAGCAGGTCGGCTTCGTTGTCGGTCATGTCCCAGCCGATAGCCCCGGCATTGGCTGTGGCATGTTGCGCGTTCTTCGCGCCGGGGATGGGCAACACGCCCGGCTGGCGCGCCAGCCAGTTCAGCGCTACTTGCGCGGGCGTTCTGCCGTCGTGGGCGTCGCCGATCTGGCGCAACGTCTGGATCACAGGCTGGATGCGTTCCAGCGCAGCAGTGTTGTAATCGGGCATGAAACGGCGCGGCGCGGGCGGCGGGTTCGACGGGCTGTACTTGCCGCTCAGCATCCCCTGCGCCAGTGGGCTGTAGGCGATCAGCGTGACATCCAGTTCACGACAGGCCGCCCATACGCCGTCCACTTCGGGCGCGCGATGGAGCAGGCTGTATTTCACCTGGTTAGAAACAAGCGGCAGCCCGCGCTTCGCGAGTGCGGCGTGTGCGCGCCGCATCTCCTCGGCGCTGTAGTTGCTCACGCCAATGTAGCGCACTTTGCCGGCGGCGACAGCATCCGCCAGGATGTCCATCAACATCTCGATCGGGATGACAGGGAACGGCCAGTGCACCTGGTAAAGATCGACCTGCGCCACGCCAAGCCGCTTCAGGCTCTCATCGAGCGCGTGCGTCACGGTGCGCCGGCCAATCCGCATGGGTAAAGGCGCGAATTTGGTCGCGATGACGATGGGTTTGTGGGTGGTTTTGGCGCAGGCGCCGAGCACCCGTTCCGAGCCGCCGAGCCCGTACATCTCGGCTGTGTCAAAGAAGGTGAGCCCGGCGTCGACCGATGCCTGGAACGCCGCTTCCGCATTTGCGCGGTTGTAATTGCGGCCGATTCCCCATATCAAGTCCTCGCCCCACTGCCATGCGCCGATGCCCATGGGTGGAACGCGTAAATCGCTTTTGCCAATCTGGATAGTGCTGTGCATACCTCTAATTCTATAGCGCATTGCGGCGCGACGTTCGGGATGTGGCGATTGGGTGATGAGTTCACCTAACCCCCCAACCCCCTTCCCTCCAAGGGAAAGGGGAGGCAGAGTTTCGAGGGAGGGCCGGGGAGTTGGAGTTGGAGGGGGTTGGAGTCTTCTTGCACGTGCTAAACTTGCGACGTGGCACAAGAAAAAATCGTCGTGCGCGGCGCGCGCGTTCACAATCTGAAAAATATCAACGTCGAGATTCCTCGCGATAAACTCGTCGTCATCACCGGTCTGAGCGGCAGCGGCAAGTCGTCGCTGGCGTTTGACACTATTTTTGCGGAAGGCCAGCGGCGCTATGTCGAGAGTCTGTCGGCCTATGCGCGCCAGTTTCTGGGGCAGATGGAGAAGCCCGATGTCGATCACATCGAAGGGCTGTCGCCTGCTGTGTCGATCGACCAGAAGGGTTCCAGCCACAACCCGCGCTCAACGGTGGGCACCGTCACCGAGATTTATGATTACCTGCGTCTGATGTTTGCCCGCATCGGCATCCAGTACAGCCCCGTGACCGGCCTGCCGCTGGTGTCGCAGTCGGCGGAGAGCATCGTCGATAGTATCGGCCGCTTGCCCGCCGGCACGCGCGTGCAGGTGCTGGCTCCGCTCATCCGCGATCGCAAGGGGCATCACTCAGGCATCTTCGACGATATCCGCAAGGAAGGCTTTGTGCGTGTTCGCGTCGATAGTCAGGTGCATGACGTGAGTGAAGAGATCGAACTCGACCGCTACAAGATCCACAACATCGAGGCGGTGGTTGACCGGCTGGTTGTTCCGGAGCAGAACAGAGAGATTGGAGACTCGGGATTAGAGATTGCCGGAACCCAAGCTCCACGCGAAGCGTCTAATCCCCAATCTCCAATCACTAATCTCTCTTCTCCCAGTGAGTTGGCGCAGTTCCTTACCCGCCTGACCGATTCTGTCGAGACGGCGTTGAAACTGGGCGACGGGTTCTGCGTCGCGATGGTGCAGGAGCCGGCGCCCGAGGCCGCCTGGCGCGATGTGTTGTACAGCGAGAAACGCGTTGATCCAGCCACCGGGATCAGTTACGGCGACCTTGAGCCCAAGCTGTTCTCGTTCAACTCGCCCAATGGCGCATGCCCTGATTGTCAGGGGTTGGGCAGCAAGATGGAGATCGACCCGGCGCTGATCGTGCCCAACGTAGAACTCAGCCTCGATGAGAGCGCCATTGCCGCGCTCGAATGGTCGAGCGATGACAGCGGTTATTACAGCCAGATGCTGGCTGCGGTGTGCGCTCATTTCCATATTCCGATGAACAAGCCGTGGAGCAAGCTGACTGAGGCGCAACGCAACACCATTCTATCTGGCACCGATGGGCAGAAGGTGCGCGTGGATTACCACAATCGCATGGGCGACCAGCGCGCTTTCGATACCGCTTTTGAAGGCGTGATTCCGAACATGATGCGGCGCTACCGCGATAGTTCGTCGGAGTGGATTCGCGAGAAGATCGAAGAGTACATGACCTACCGCGTTTGTCCCACGTGTCAGGGCAAACGGCTCAAGCCCGAGGTGCTGGCTGTGCGCGTGGGCGACCTGAATATCGCCACGATCGCCGACCTGAGCATCGGCAAGGGGCTTTTGTGGGTGAAGGCGCTCGTGGGCGAAAGAGGGGGAGACGCGGAGCGGGAGCGGAGGAGAAGAGGTGAAGAGGAGAAGACGAGCGGAGGCGAAGGGGTGAGGGGGAGCAGAGGAGCGGGGGAGCAGAGGAGCGAAGAATCTCGAATCTCGAATCTCCAATCTCCAATCTCCTCAGCTCAGCCGCTGTCTGAGCGGGACTATTTCATCGCGGGCGGTATTTTGAAGGAGATTCGCGCGCGTTTGCAGTTCATGGTCGATGTCGGGCTGGACTATCTCACGCTCAGTCGCGCGGCGATGACGCTGAGCGGCGGCGAAGCGCAGCGCATCCGGCTGGCGACGCAGATCGGTTCGCAATTGATGGGCGTGTTGTACGTGCTGGACGAACCGAGCATCGGCTTGCACTCGCGCGATCAGGCGCGCCTGATCGTCACGTTAAAGCACATGCGTGATCTAGGCAATACCGTGCTTGTGGTGGAACACGACGATGACACGATGCGCGCGGCTGACTGGATCATCGACATGGGCCCTGGGGCGGGCGTGAACGGCGGCAATGTCGTTGCCACTGGCACGATCAAGGACATCATGAAGCACAAGACATCGCTGACCGGCGCGTATCTCAGCGGACGGCTGCGCGTGGACGTCCCGGCCACACGACGCAACGGCAACGGGCGCTCCATCGTGGTGCGTAATGCGCGCGAGAACAATCTGAAGAATATCGACGTCTCGATCCCACTCGGCAAGTTCGTATGCGTCACTGGCGTGAGCGGCAGCGGCAAGAGCTCGCTGATTGTTGAATGCCTGTATAAGAAAGCCGTCAACGTGATCAATGGGGCGATGGAACGCCCCGGCGCGATGGACGCCATCGAGGGGTTGGAGCACGTCGACAAGGTCATCAATATCGACCAGCAACCGATTGGGCGGACGCCACGCTCAAACCCTGCGACATACACCGGCCTGTGGACTCCCTTGCGCGACCTGTTTGCCAGCACCCCCGAGAGCAAACTGCGCGGTTACAAGAGCGGACGCTTCAGCTTCAACGTAAAGGGCGGGCGTTGCGAGGCCTGCGAAGGGCAGGGCGTGATCCAGATTCAGATGCAGTTCATGCCCGATATTTACGTGACCTGCGATGTGTGCAAGAGCTCGCGCTTCAACCGCGAGACGCTGCAGGTGCGCTACAAGGGTAAGAACATTGCCGAGGTGCTCGACATGAGCATCACCGAGGCGCAGGTGTTCTTCAAGGATTTACCCGCGATTGCCCGCAAGCTCGACACGCTCACCGAGGTCGGATTAAGCTATGTCAAACTTGGCCAACCGGCGACGACCTTGAGCGGCGGCGAAGCGCAGCGCATCAAGCTGTCGCGCGAGTTGAGCAAGCGCGCCACTGGCCGCACGTTGTACGTGCTCGACGAGCCGTCGGTCGGTCTGCATGCCGACGACGTGCACAAGTTAATTCACGTGCTCGACCAGTTGGTCAACGACGGCAACACGGTGGTGGTGATCGAGCACAACCTCGACATCATCAAAGTGGCCGACTGGCTCATCGACATGGGGCCGGAGGGCGGCGATGGCGGCGGTCTGATCGTTTCGCAGGGCACGCCCGAAACCATTGCGGCGACGCCTGGATCGCACACCGGCGAATACCTCAAGCCGGTGCTGGAGCGCGACGCGGCGTGGTCGCAACAGGAAACGAAAAAGCGACTGCGCAAGCGGGCATAGCTCCTACGGCGATCGTTGTGTTCCGGCGGCCCATGCACTGCCGACATTGGGCGTGGCGCGCGTGAAGTGACGCCAACGTCGGGAAGTACAACTATATCAGGACACGGAGCGCGAATCCATCCCCAACTATGTCAACGCCTACCGGGTTCCCGTGCCCGCAAGCTCGTTTTCGCGCCGATATCAGCGAGGCGCAGTCACATGGATATCTCTATTCACCGTATTGCGCCATTTGAAATACCTGCTCGTTTTGAACTTTCCCATCAGGGCTACAGACGAAGCTATAACACGGTTACTCTCGTCAAGTTTTGATGCGAGGGATGCGGCGCCGATCCACTCTGGTAGAATCCGGCGACTATATTTATTGTTTGATGGAGATTAACTGATTATGCATTTGTTACACATTGTTTCAACACCATGCGGCTCACAAGAAAGCTATCCATGAGGCGCGCGAATTGGCCACAACCATCGAGTGGCGCTTGCAGCGCGAGGCGTCGAATACGGAAACCCCGTCCGGACTGAAACCCGCGCCCATTTTCGAATAGAGGCACACACCTCGGGATGATTCTGACTTGGTCAGGGCGAGATATTAACAGGTTTCGCCCTGACTATAGGCTATGGCGAAAGCAATATCTTTCCGTTGAATCCCGCACTTTCTTCTATGCGGGCGTGACGGTGACATCGACGTTCAGCCGATTCCCGACAGCGATCAGGGCTGTTTCCCAGGATTGGCCGGCGAGGCTGGGCGGCACAGCGACGACCCCCTTCATGTTAAACAGCGGTGAACCGCTGACCGGCGCCTGCGCCACGTGCATGTCCATGAACTCGATATTGATACCTTGCTCCCGCATGATGCGGGCGATCTCATGGACGATGCCCTCTTGATCTGCTCCGCGCACCGCGATCTGGTACGGCCGCCAGCCCGGGTGTGCGTGCGCATCCGTTTGCTTAGTCCGGGTGGTGGTCACTTTGTAACCCTGCGCGATCAGAGATTGCAAATCCGTCTCCAGTCCCGCCAGTTGTTCAGACGGTAAGGAAACAAGCATCAGAATCGCAAACTCGCTGGCGAGGTGAGCCATATGGCTGACCTCGACGTTACTGCCACGGTTTAATAGCAGCCTGGTTACTTCCTCAACGATTCCGATTCGATCAGCGCCTGTAAAGGTAAGGATGATATTTGTGTCCATACATCGATATCCCGGGTAACTCATGTCGCGTGGACGTGTCTGTGATTGTGCCTGCTATCCCTATTCACGCAGGAAATCGCGTAGCTTGCGCGTATGCACTGGATGGCGTAACCGGCTGAGCGCCTGTGCCTCGATCTGACGCACCCGTTCACGCGTGATCCCCAGCTTCTTGCCCACTTCTTCAAGCGTATAGGTTTCACCATCCAGCAGGCCGTAGCGAAACTGCAGGATGCGTAGTTCGCGCGGCGGAAGGCTGGACAGGATATCCGATAGTTGTTCACGCAGCATTTGTGAGAAAACAAGTTCTGCCGGCGGAGGGCTGCTGTCGTCCGGGATGAAATCACCGAATACGCTTTCATCTTCGTCGTTGTTCGGCGTTTCCAGGCTGATCGGCTGGCGCGCGGTCTGGATGATCTGCTCGGCTTTGTTAACCGTCACATCCAGGGCTTCCGCCAACTCTGCCACAGTCGGGTCATGCCCAAGTTCCTGTGTCAAGTGATGACTCGCGCGCAACATGCGATTGATCTGATCGCCCATATGAACCGGCACCCGGATGGTGCGCCCTTGATCAGCAATAGCGCGTGTGACGGCCTGGCGAATCCACCAAGTGGCATAGGTGCTGAATTTGTAACCCCGATTCCAGTCAAATTTCCGGGTCGCGCGCATCAGACCGACATTACCCTCCTGGATCAAATCCAGGAACGGCACGCCGCGCCCGATGTACTTTTTGGCGACGCTGATTACCAGACGGGAGTTGGCGTTGATGAGATGCTCGCGCGCGGCCAGCCCATCCTGGATCAGATGCTCGTTCCGCTCCAGCTCTTTAGGCGTGTGTTTTTCGAGCAACTGATTCTCGCGCGCCCATTTGCCCCGGTCCATCCGTTGCGCCAGATCGACTTCCTGCATTGCAGTGAGCAAAGGAACGCGTCCGACTTCCTTCAGATACAGGCCAACCGTATCGTCGGCCTCAACCGCCTCCATGAAGTTTTCGTTGGTATGGTCTGCGAATTCGTCGTCGTCGTCATCGTAGGCCATCTGATCTTCGGCCTCATCTTCACTCTCGATGACCTGAATCCCTGCATCGGTCAGGGCTACAAATACCTCATCCCTCTGCTCGATATTTTTCTCGGCATCTGGAAATGCGGCCAGGATGTCAGAATACGTGACATAGCCTTTGTCACGGCCGATATTCAGGAGATGTTCCTCACTGGATAACTCCTCAACCGTGATTTCTTCCAGAGCTGTTGATCCATGTGTGGCAGCCTGTGGTGTTATTACTACTTTCTTCTTAATACCCATCACTACACCTGTGTACGCGCTAACACTAAGAGTACCACTAGAATCGCGTTATGTCTATGAGAGCAGACAATAACAGTGAGGTATATCATACTCCTGTCTACATGCGCGATGATGTCTGGAGTAACGGGACACATCCGTTGCGCCAGTAAGTGCATTGAGCAGGGTTTTAATGATCCTTCTTGTTGAAACGGCAGGAAAAATGAAAATAGTTGATTTACAGGTCATTCGTTTTCGCGTTCGTCGGCAATCCTTCCAGAATACCCGGCTTTTGCCAGAGATTGACGCTATCCAAAGCTTGACAAAAATCATCACCGATGAGGGCGCAGAGGGCTATTACCTTGGCGGTAGCGGTCATGGCGACATGGATGGTTTGTCCGTTGCACAGACAGCGGCGGTGGAAGGTCACTTCAAATCGCAGCTCATCGGGCAGGATCCCTTTGACCGGGAGAAGTTCTGGCAGTGGTTCTCGGTGGCTAATCAGGATGAAAACCTGATTAGCGTTATCGATATGGCGCTGTGGGATTTGCAGGCTCGCGCCTTCGGTGTGCCGATATATAAGATGCTGGGCGGTTGCCGAGACAAAGTCAAGGCGTATGCCAGCACCTACCCGAACATGGGCACGCCTGATGATTATGCAAACCATGCGCTCGCATGCAAACGCCAGGGCTATACGCATTACAAGATTCACCCGTATTATTTCTGGGATCCTGTAACCAAAGCGCCGGTCCCGGGCAGACCTTCTCATATTGAGCAGGACATCGAAGCATGTCAAGCAGTTCGCGCGGCAGTGGGAAAGGATATGGTGCTCAGCTTTGATCCCTGGGGCACGTATCGCAACTACGAAGAGGCTTACCGTGTGGGCCGTGAACTTGAGAAGCTCAACTTTTACTGGTATGAACACCCCATGCTGGAGTATCGTGTCGCAACTTACGAGAAACTGACGCGTGAACTGGATATCCCTATCCTGTCGCCGGAGATCGCGGCGGGGGGCTTCTACACTCGCGCTGACTGGATACGGCGCGGCGCGTCAGACATGACTCGCATCGATGTCTTGCGCGGCGGCATTACTGGTGTAAAGAAAATGACCGCTGTCGCCGAGGCGTATGGTGTGAAGTGTGAAATCCACATGTCCGGTTTTGGCAATCTGCAGATTCTGGGTTCGACCAGCGAGGATGTTTGCGAATATTACGAGCGCGGTTTGCTGGCCCCGGGTATCGATTACGAGACGCCGCCGCCCTATCTGGAGACGATCGGTGATCCGATGGATGAGCAGGGCTACGTCCACCTGCCTCAAGCGCCCGGCATGGGATATCGGATTAAGTGGGATTACATCAACGAGCATCGTCTATAGCAGACACTCCGTATATAAGCGCTATCCGCCCGCTTCCGCCCGCTGCATCAATGCGCGCATGTAGCCGATGGCGTAGGCGGTGGCAGCGCCTTTGTAGGCGGCGGGCATCTGCGGTGAGTGGTCGAGGATCATCGTGCCACTGTAGCCGGTGTCGCAGAACAGCTTCATGACACGGTACATATCCATGTAACCGTTGTCGAGATAGGTCTCGGTGAAAACCGGCAGTGGGCTGGTGACGTTGCGGAAATGGACGATATAGATGCGCCCTTCGGCAACGAACTCGCGCACTGCGGAGAACAGGTCGCCAAAGGCGGCCGCGCCTTCCAGCCAGCAGCCCACGCAGAACTCCAAGCCCAGGTTGGGGCTGGCAGCGATTTCGAAGGCGCGCCGGTAATCAGCGTAACTGTGGATCAGGCACGGGATGCCGCCGAGTTTTCCGTCCACCGGCGGGTCGTTGGGGTGCAGCGCCAGGCGAACCCCGGCCGCTTCGGCCACCGGGATCACGCGCCGGCAGAAGTAGGTGAAGTTCTCCCACAACTCTTCCCGCTCGTACTCGCGCCCGTGCGTCAGCGGCTGGGCGTAAAGAGACGCCAGGTCCACATGCCGCGCTGCTGAGAAGCGATTTTGGCCTGGCGCCGAGCTCCAGACCTGGTCGGGTTCCCATGTGAAGGTGGTGGTGTGAATGCCTGCTCGCCCCAGGTCTTGAATGAAGGCGCAGAATTGTTCGATCATCTCGTCCCGGCCAGGCAACGCCAGGTGTATCTTGTCGGACTTTCCCAGACGGATGTTGCCAGCGTTATACAGGCGCAGCCCGGCGGCCTCAATGCGCTGGCGTAGCCCGGCAAGATAGTCGTAGGAGCACTGGTCCTCTGTGAGCCAGGTATACACACAATCCATACCCAACTGGCGGGCGAAGAGCAACTCGTCCTCAGCAGGATCAGGGTCGACGAACATCGAGAGTTTGATTGAGCAAGGCATGATTTTTCCTTCCGTCCGATTGTAGAACGTTTCAAGGAACGCGATCCTCTCCGTTACTTCCTGTGAGGCAAATCTTATTGCCCGATGCCCACCTCCGTCCAGGCGCGGTCAAACAGCGCTTGCACCTTGGCGTCGCCACGGGTCAGGAATTCGAGCTTTGCGCCCATCGCCGCGATGTCGGGATAGATGTACTTGTTGTTCAGCAGTTCTTTGTCGATCAAGCCCTGCTTCAGGGCTTCGCCATTCGGCGTCGGGAAGGCGAGTTTGTTGGCGTTTATGGCTGCGATGTCGGGGCGCAGCAGGAAGTTGATGAACACCTCGGCGGTGTACTTGCTCTTGGCGCCCTTGGGAATCGCCAGGTTGTCCTGCCACACGGTGGTCACCCCGTCGGGGATGACGAACTTCAGACCGGGCTTCTCGCGCGTCGCCACAATCCCGTCGCCCGTATACAGCATTCCGACGACGACATCGCCCGATATCAGGTTGGAGCGGTTGTCCACACTGCTGTAGTAACCCTTCACGTTTGGCTTCTGACCGAGCAGCACCTTCTTGGCCTCGTCGATCTGTTTGGCGTCGGTCGCGTTGGCCGTATAGCCCTTGTAGCGTAACGCGGCGCCGAGGCTTTCGCGCTCATCGTCGATCATGCCGATTTTGCCCTTGATGTCGTCGGCGGGTTCGAAGATGTCCTTCCACGAGGTGATGTCGCGCTTCAGTTTGGCGCTGTCGTATGCGATCCCGGTCGTGCCCCAGAAGTAGGCCAGCGAGTACTCGCCGGTCGGGTCAAAGTACAGCTTGTAATGCTGTGGGTCGAGGTTCTTCACGTTTGGCACGTTGGCAAAATCGAACTTCTCAAGCATGCCGGCGGTGATCATTTTTTCGACCATGTAGTCGGAGGGGACGATGATGTCGTAGCCGGGATTGCCGCCCGCCTGAAACTTGGCGAAAAGCGCCTCGTTGCTGTCGTAGTTATCGACACTCACCTTGACGCCGTATTCTTTCTGGAACATATCCAATATGTCCTGCGAAATATAGTCCGACCAGTTGTACATGGCGAGTTCGGGCACGAGCTTGGACTTATCGACCACGAGTGGGACAGCGGTTGCCGTCGCGACGGCGGTCGCTGTTGCAACTGCGGCCTTTGTTGGCGCGGGGGTATCCGTGGCTTTTGGTGCAGCCGTCGGCGTGGGCGCATCGGTGGGTTTCGCCGTCGCCATTGGCGGAGCGGTCGTCGTCGCTGCTGGAGCCACGGTCGGGGGAATCGTTGTGGGCGCGGCAGCGCCACCACAGGCAGTCAGGGCGATGGCAAGAGCGATTGCCAATCCAGAAATACGCACTGCGAATTTGTTCACTTCAGAAATTTCTCCTCTCAAAAAAAGACGACTGACAGGAATATGAACGCGGTCAGTTCCGCCGGCGCTGCAACAGCAGCGACAGCGCGATGACGCTGACCGAGAACAACAGTAGAACCGCCGAGATGGCGTTGATCTCTGGTGTGACGCCCTGCTTCAACTGCGACCAGATGTAGATCGGAAGCGTGTTCCAGCCTTTGCCGGTGACGAAGAACGAGATGATGAAATCGTCGATGGACAGCGTAAACGCCAGCAGGGCGCCGCTGACAATCCCCGGCATGAGCAGCGGGAGCGTGATCAGCCAGAACGTTTTGGCTTCGTCGGCGCCGAGGTCCTGCGCAGCTTCCTCGATCGAACGGTCGAAGTCGGCCAGGCGGGCGCGCACCGTGAGATAGACAAACGGCATGGAGAAGGCGATGTGCGACACCACCAGTGTGAGTAGACCGCGCTCGATGCCGCCGGCTGCGAAGAACAGCAGCAGCGATACGCCCGACACGATCTCCGGGATGATCACCGGCATGTACAGCAGTCCATCCCAGACCGCTTTGGCGCGAAAGTGCTCGCGCTCCATCGCCAGCGCCGTGAGCGTGCCGATGACCACGGAACCGGCTGTGGATACGATCCCGATAATCAGACTGCGCCCTGCGGCGGTCAACAGGGCTTCATTGCCCAACAGGCGCTGGTACCACGACAGCGTAAAGCCCTGCCACACCGCCCCGGTGCGCGCGCTGTTAAACGAGAAGAGAATCAACACGATGATCGGCACGTACAGGAACGCAAACGTAAACAGCGTGACGGCGATCAACGACAGTTGACCGAGCCTGAGGTTGGGGCGTTCCGGGGCGGGCGGCGCATACTCTGCGCGGTCGCCCATGACGACGATGGTTGAGTTCGTCATTGTTAAAGAGCCATGCGCTCCCCACGCCCGACGCGGAAATAGACCAGCGCCGCAATGGTCACCACGACCATTAGCAACAGCGAGATGGCGGAACCAAACGGCCAGTTGCTGGCGACGCCAAACTGCGACGCGATGACGCGCCCGATCATGTTGATCTTTCCGCCGCCCATTAGTTCGACCGTGATATACGAACCAACCGACGGCACAAACACAAGGATGGAGCCGGCCAGCACGCCGGGCATGGTCATCGGCAGCATCACGCGCAGGAAGGCGCGCCGCATATCCGCGCCCAGATCCTGCGCGGCTTCAAACATCGCCCAGTCGAACTTCTCAAGCGACGCATACAACGGCAGGATCATGAACGGCAACTCGCCATACACCAGCCCGATCAGCACCGCGACCGGCGTCGACAACATGCTGATGGGTTCCTGGATCACTCCCAGCCCCTGCAGCAGCGTGTTGATCGGCCCGTTGGCGCGCATCAGAAACTGCAAGGCATAAGTGCGCACCAGGAAGTTGGTCCAGAACGGGATCATCACCAGAAAGATCAGGATGTTGCGCCAGCGCTTGGGAGAACGCGCGATATATAGCGCCACAGGAAAGCTGATCAGCAGCGTGACCACCGTCGTCAGCAGCGATATCCAGAGCGAGAAAAGGAACAGGTTGAGATAGAGGCTGTCAAAGGCTTGCTGATAGTTGTCGAGTGAAAATGGCGGGACCGGGCTGCCCAGTTCGTCGCGCGCCATGAAGCTGATGACGAAGATCACCAGCAGCGGCAGCGCAAAAAACACGACCAGCCAGAACGCGCCTGGGAACATTAACCCGAATATCTGCAGGCGTTTGCGTTCTCGAATGGCATTCATCATGGTTTATTCACATCCGGCAGGCATCAACCAGCCAACACGAGCGCATTCTCAGGCTTGAAGGTCAGCCACGCGTTTTCACCCGGTTTGAAGAAGTAATCGTCGGGGTTGAGCGTGCTCGAACTGTTTTGTTCCCACACGTCAATTCGTTGCGCGCCCAGATTGATGATCACGCGCGTATCCGAGCCGACGTAGGCGATGGAGAAGACAGTCACCTGATAGGTATTCGCGGCAGTGCTGGAAGCGTTTTCCAGCAACTGCATCTTCTCTGGCCGCACCGACAGCGTGGCGTGTGCGCCGGCGCGCACGCCCTCGCTGACGCGCCCGACAAACGTCTGGCCGGACGGCAACTCCAGCGTGGCGAAATCGCCGCGCACTTCGATCACCTTGCCGTCGAGGAAGTTTGTCTCGCCGATGAAGTCGGCGACGAAGCGGCAGTTGGGGCGCTCGTATATTTCGAGCGGCGAGCCAATCTGCAACGCTTTGCCGCGCGACATGATCGCGATGCGGTCGCTCATCGTCAACGCCTCTTCCTGGTCGTGCGTCACATAGATGAACGTGATGCCGACCTGGTGTTGTAGCGTTTTAAGCTCGATCTGCATCTCCTTGCGGAGCTTCAGGTCGAGTGCGCCGAGCGGCTCATCGAGCAGCAACACCTTGGGGCGGTTGACCAGGGCGCGCGCTAATGCCACGCGTTGCTGTTGCCCGCCGGACATCTGCTTGGGGTAGCGCCCGGCCAGTTGCGGCAGGCGCACGAGTTCGAGCGCCTCCTGTGTGCGCCGTTTGGTCTCGTCCTTGTTGATGCCCTTCATCTGCAAGCCGAACGCCACGTTCTGCTCGACTGTCATATGCGGGAAGAGCGCGTACGACTGGAATACCGTATTCACGTCGCGACGAAACGGGGGCGTCGCACCCATCAGCTTGTTGTCGATGGCGATCACACCACTGGTGGGTCGCTCGAAGCCTGCGATCATGCGCAGGGAAGTGGTTTTGCCACAGCCCGAAGGGCCAAGCAGGGAAAAGAACTCATTGTGGCGAATGAACATCGTCACATGATCAACTGCCGCCACTTCACCATATAGTTTGACAACGTCGCGTAATTCGACCGCGAAGTCGTTAGCCAATGCAGAGTCCTCCACATCAGGTTTAGCATGCAGCGGCGTGGAAGCGCCGTCCATGCCTGCACGGGTTGCCGTGCCAACTTCGCAGCCCCGCAAATCACACTTAAAGCACCGTAAAGGCCTTATCGAGGTCAACGGCGGCTTCAGCCCGGAATCTATGGGGACAGCGTTGGGCAGATTATAGCCGTAATAGCCCGTTTGTGGGTTAAATTGGCTTAACAATCTGAGCACTTAAACGCTGATTGGCTTCGAGGATGGCCTGGTCGGCGCTCCAGAAGAAGTTGCTTTCGCCAATTTCCTCGCTCAACCGCGAGCGGTCGAGGATGCGCCTGACGGCGGGTTGAATGCCGCAAAGCATCAACTCGCCTCGGCAACTGGTCATCTTGTCGTGCAGTTCCTCGATCAGTTCCAGACCGCTGACATCTATCAGCGATACGCCGCGCATCGACAGGATCAACACACGCTCGCAATCAACATCGGCAAATGCTTTGCGGAACGCCGATGTGGCGCCGAAGAACATCGGGCCGCTGATGTAAGCCACGCTGATCGAGGGATGGACGTCGTCGATCTCGTGCCCGCGCATCTGCATCGTCTTCAAATCGACATCCTTGCGCGTGACCTCGATATCGCTGGCGTTGTACACAAAGAACAACGCGCTCATGCCGACGCCGATGATAATCGCCTGAGTCAGGTCGAGCGACGCTGTGGCGATCATGGTGATTGCGAAGGTGATCAACACGCTGCGGAAGCGATGGCGGATCATCCAGCGAATCTCTTCCCACTCGTTCATGCGGATGGCGGTGACCATAAGCACGCCGGCAAGCGCGGCCAGCGGGACGCGCCCGATGACTGGCGCGAGCAACAACGCGACGGCGAGCAGCGCAACCGAATGGATGATGCTGGTCAGGCGCGTCACGCCACCGCTGGCGATGCCTACGCTGGAGCGCGCAATCGCCGCAGTGGCCGGCACGCCGCCGAAGAACGGGATGATGATGTTGCCGATACCCTGTGCGATTAACTCCTGATCGCCGTCCATCTTGCGGTTGGTGATCTTGGCGCAGACTGCCCCGCATAGAAGCGACTCGATCGCGCCAAGCGCCGCAACGCTGGCGGCAGGGATGATCAACTGCGACGCCATGCCGAGCATGTCGGGGCTGAGCGCCAGCCGTTTATCCAGCAGCAGAGAACTCGGCACTGCGCCGATCGAGGGCGTGTTAAAGCCGAAGGCCAGCGAGACGACGGTTGCGAGCACGATGCCGATGAGCGATCCGGGGACGCGCTTGCTGATTGACTTGGGCAGGCCGAACATCGTCGCAATGACGATGCCGGCGGTCACGATAGTCTGCCAGTTTGGCACAAAGCCGCCGCGCGCATACCCGATCAATTTCAGCGTAGCGCTGTCGGCGCCGGCGGTTTTGACGCCGAGGAAGTTGTCGATCTGCCCGACGAAAATGATGATGGCGATGCCGCTGGTGAAGCCGGTGATGACCGGGCGCGGTATCAACAGGACGGTGCGGCCAAGCTTGAAGATGCCGACCAGCAGGATCATGATGCCAGCGAGCAGTCCGGTGATCCACATCCCGGTCAGGCCATGGTCGCGCGCGATCACGAGCAATACCGCCGACATTGCGCCGGTCGGACCGCTTATCAGATAGGGGCCGCCGGAAAGCGCGCCGATGACGAATCCTGCGATGATAGCCGTCACAAGGCCGGCGGCTGGGTCTGCGCCCGAGGCGATGCCGAAGGCGAGCGCGAGCGGCAGAGCCACCGCCGCGACGGTCAGGCCGGCGAGCAGGTCTTTTTGGAACGCAGAGGGGTTATAGTTGCGGAATTCGTCGCGCAAGAGTTTGATCAGGGCAATATTCATGACTTATCGATTTTGCAGTGGACATTACGTATTAGCATCACGTTGGCTTAAGACGGCTTATTCTACACGCGGGAGTGGATCGTGCAATTAGCAATCTCATCGCGCTCGTTTCAAAACGCATTGGCGCGGCGACGGATGGCGTTGGAGGACGTTCCGGCAGCGGCGCAGGAACGGGGATACAGGGCCATCGAGATCGACGACATGCATCTGCATGCGCAGTCGATCGTGTTGCAAAGCGCTGGCGCGCTGTTCATGCGGCGCTATTTCGGAAAGGGCATCC
>CAIXPS010000393.1 GCA_903921365.1 uncultured bacterium
ATGTTCCCACCCTCATCCCGGATGGGCGAGATGGTCGTGGATATATTGATCAGACGACCGTCCTTGCAGACCCGGATGGTCTCATAGTGGTCGATGCGTTCACCGCGTGCGATCCTTGCCAGGATTTCCGACTCTTCATTATGACGTTCGGGCGGGATGATGATCTGAATCGACTTACCGATGACCTCGCGGGCGACATAGCCGAAAAGTTTCTCTGCACCAGGATTCCAGTCGGTGATCGTTCCGGATAAATCCTTGCTGATGATCGCATCGTCGGTCGAATCGACGATCGCCCTGTGATGGAGTTGCTCCAGGGTAGAGATTTTGCTGTCGGCCTCAATCAGCCATCCCAGAACGCTGCCGGTGCCCTTCGCGGGCAGGTCGATCGAATCGGCGACACTACCCGAGCCTATCCTGGCGATAGCGGATTGCAAGTCCTGCACCGAGCCGCCCAGGATCACAAGCAGCTGTCTGTGGATCTTCCACAGGAGAATTATCTGGGTCAGGCCCAGGGCCATCAGCAGGTACCGCAGCTGTAGTGCGCTGGCCTCACTGCGGTGAACTGACTCCAGAGTGCGCTCGTCGACCAAGTCCTCGACGCGACTAATGGGCAACATGATTTGCGCCTTAGCCTGGTGATAGGCCGCGTCGTGCAGCGCCTGGATCGCCTGGTCGCGCTCGGCCGCGCGAGGCGGGATATCGGATGCAATCTGCTGCATGCTGGCCAACTCGATCTTGGTCAACGCGTCGGATCTGGCTTTGGCCGCGGCAAGTTCTGCCTTCTCTTGCTCGGTGAACTCGGCCTGTTGCATCAGATCCAGGAGCGGCACCGCAGCCCCGGCACCCAGGCGCCGGTAGTCGCTACCCATTTTTAGACTCTGGCCTTGGCTGCCCGCAAACGCAGGCCGGGGTTTTTTGCCGTCGCGGATGTCGACGATGTCCTGATATTGCTTCCTGTAGACCGGGTCCCCTGTGACCACGAATAGACGGGCCGTGCGCGTCAAGTCGTCAGCCGATTGTCGAAATTCCTGGGCAAGGTGAAGTGACAGGATCCGGGTTTCGTTGGCACGGTCGATCTGCTTTTCGGCTTGCACATAAAAAGCAAAGACGCCGGCAAACGCAGCCAACACCACCAGCATCAACACGAGGTATGCAGTGAATCGAGCAGTTTTATGCTGGTTTAGAACATTCATTAAAGGGCATATTCCTTGCGGGCCTTACATAGTGCTAATGACTACGTAAACCCTGGCAAGTTGTGATATTCGTTGGTTGCGGTGGCGCGTTTGCTGACGGTGTGCAAATAGCAAAGGCCATTGTGGTTGATGCGTTCTGAAGAGCTGAACCAAACATCACTGTTGGTGCAGCTTACTCTCTCTTTGCCGGCGATCATAACGATGGTCATTCAAGTCAATCGTATGGCCGAATCCTCCTAGGCAAATTGAGAGTGCGAGTTGGTTGCCTGCCTGTTGGGCGGATAACGTTTCGTTCAAACCGCCTCGGCGCTAACCCGCATGAATGCTGGGTGTGGCCGCAGGCACGACCTTCGCGTCGACAGAGAACAGAGACGCGGTGATGGGCAAAAGGGGCTGAAATCGCGGAGTATTCATCGATCAGTGACTTCGCACCATTGGCCGGACGCTCGCCAGTGGTGGTGATGCGAGGGCCAGGCAATACGCCCAGGCGCACATAAAAACGCCCGGACGCACAGGATGAACCAAAAACGCCCGGACGCAGAGGATGAACCCAGTTTCTGAACAGCACATGAACGGTCTATTCAGACTGCATACAGGACCGCTGCGCCAAGATGCACACAGCTTGCACGAATCCAGATTTGTGCCGATGCCATTGTCACTCCTTCCCTATGCGAGCCAAATATGCACTTGCCTGATTTCAGTCTGGTACACGACTCCCGCC
>CAIXPS010000394.1 GCA_903921365.1 uncultured bacterium
CCAGCGATCTCGCGCGCCAGGGGGATGATCGCGAACACATCGCGTATGGATCGCGCGCGGGTGTGCTGATCGCAGGCATAGCTCAAACAAGCCGACCAGCCTTTCGGCAGTGGTTGCACCGGGCAAAATACCGGCACTGCCGCTGCATGATCCCATCCTGCCAACAGGGCAGCCTGCTCCAGCGCCGCACAGGTCATATATGAATGTCCTGAGAGTGCGCGCCCCTCGCCGTAAACATCGCTTACGATGGAGATCAAACGCGGGCGCGGGACGGTTTGTTTTGATCCTGACATTGGTCACTCAAATCGCAACGCCTCGATGGGGTTGAGCCGCGCCGCGCGCGCCGCCGGGTACACGCCGAAGACGATGCCCACGAGCGCCGAGAATCCCACCGCGAGGATGATCGCGTCGGGCGTGACGAGCGACTGAAAGGCGTTGTTCGAGACGACGGACACGAGTGTCGCCATGCCCCAGCCCAGCCCGACACCCAGCAACCCGCCGAGCAACGACAGGAACATTGATTCGAGCAGGAACTGCACCAGGATGACCGACGAGCGCGCGCCGATGGCCTTGCGCAGCCCGATCTCGCGCGTGCGTTCGGTCACGCTCACCAGCATGATGTTCATGATGCCGATGCCGCCGACGATGAGCGAGATGGCCGCGATGGCCGCGAGGAAAATGGTGAGCACGCCCGTGATCGAGCCGACCGTATTCTGCAAGTCCTGCTGCGTGGCGACGGAGAAGTCGTCTTCGCCCTCAAAGGCAATGTTGTGGCGCTGGCGCAACAGATCACTCACCTGTTGTGCGGCGGCGTTGACGCGTTCCTTGGTCACAGCCTGCACCAGGATGATGCCGACGAGTGTTTGACCCTTGGCGTTGCGTGATGGGAACAGCCGGTCGCGCGCGGTGGTCAATGGGATGATGATCGTGTCGTCCTCGCTGCCCGCCTGGCTGGCGGTGCGTTCGCGCAACACGCCGGCGATCTTGAACGAGACTTCGTTCAAGCGCACCTCTGTGCCGGTCGGGTCACCGCCGTCGGGGAACAGTTGCTGATAGGCATAGCTGCCCAGTAATGCGACGCGCGACCTGCTGGCGTAGTCCTGCTCGTTAAACCATGCGCCATACAGAGTTGTCCAGTTATTCAGGCCTTGATAGTCGGGCGCCGTGCCACGGATGCGCGCCTGGTACTTGTGCGAACCGGCGTAGGCGCGCACTGCGCCGCTGGCCACGGGCGCGATGATGGCTGCATCGGGCACGAGGGACCGGTCATTCATCGCCGTCGCATCGGCCTCGGTCAGCGACGCCGCAATGCCCGATCTGGCGCTCGGGTTCCCGCCCAGGAAGCCGGAACGGTTGGCCCCGCCGCTGATATTGATTCGCGCGGGGAAGACATACACCAGGTTGGCGCCCTGCGCTTCAAATTGCTGGTTTATATACTGGCGCACGCCATTGCCCGCGGCCACCAGCGCGATCACTGCGGCCACGCCGATCACGATGCCCAGCGTGGTCAACACGCTGCGCAGCTTGTTCGCCGCCAGCGCCCGCAGTGCAACCCGAAGATTTTCTCGTAACATTCGCCCTCAATCAAAAGAGAGATTTGAGATTAGAGTTTGGAGATTAGCAGCCGGTCTGGACTTGCGACTCCATCGATATGACATCAATTATCCATCTCAAGTAACCGATCATTGATCTCCAATCTCCAATCTCTAATCTCCAATCTCTAATCTCATTCAAAACGTAATGCATCAATAGGGTTTAGCCTGCTCGCCCGGCGGGCGGGATAGATGCCGAAGAACAAGCCCACCGCCAGCGAGAACCCGACCGCCAGTGTGACCGCGCTCAATTGCACTTCGGGGTGGATATCGGCCACGCGCGACACCGCGTACGCGCCGCCCACGCCGATGGCGATGCCGATCATCCCGCCAAGCAGCGACAAGAACATCGCCTCGGCGAGAAACTGCCCGAGGATCGCGCGCGATGTTGCGCCGATGGCCTTGCGCAGCCCGATTTCGCGCGTTCGTTCGGTCACGCTTACCAGCATGATGTTCATGATGCCGATGCCGCCGACCAACAGCGAGATCGCCGCAATCGCGCCGAGAAAGACCGTGAGCACCTCAGTGACCGCGCCGAAGGTGTTGATCAACTCCGTTTGACTCACCACCGAGAAGTCGTTGGGGTCATCGACCGCGATGTGATGGCGCTCGCGCAACAGCGCATTCACCGCCGCGGTCACGATCGGGCGCGCGCTATCGTCCTGAACCTGCAGATAGATCGTGTTGATGCGCCGGTCGCCGCCCTTGGTCTGCGCGCTTGCCTGGAACAATCGCTCCTGCGCCGTGGTCAGCGGGATAAATGCCGTCGCGTCCTGGTCGCCCAGGAAGCTCGATCCCTTCGTCTCCATGACGCCGATCACGCGGAAGGGCACGTTGTTGATCTTGACGACTTCATCGAGTGGATTGAGGCCGGGGAACAGGTCGTTTGCGACAGTCTGACCGAGCACGACGACGCGCGAGCGCCCGCCGTTGTCGCCATCGTCGATAAACCGGCCAATGCGCGTGCTCCAGTTGCGCACCGTGCTGTAGCTCGGTGTCACACCCGACACGTTGACCTCGGATTGGTTGGACTCATAAGTGAAGCTGCCAAGCCCGCCGAAATCAACGGCAGTATCGAGCAGGAACGGCACGCTGCCGACCACCGCGCGATAGTCGGACATACCGAGCCCGACCTGCGGGCCGAACGGGTTGCCGCCCCCGCCGCCGCGCTGAATCTGACCGGGAATCACCGCGATCAGGTTCGTGCCGGAACTGGTGAATTGCTGCGTGATGTATGTCTGCACGCCCGTGCCGATCGCCAGCAGCGCAATTACCGCGCCGACGCCGATGCTGATGCCGAACATCGTGAGCGCGGCGCGCAGCTTATTTGCCGCAAGCGTGTGCAGGGACAGGCGGATGACCTCGATGATGTTCATGCTATCGCTTCGCCTTCTCAAGCACAGGCATGGGGCGAACGACGGCCGGGTCGGGACAGGCCAGTATCTGGTCTTCAACTGCCACGTCGCCGGTAATCTGCCCGTCCGCGATGCTGATCACGCGGCGCGTGTGCGACGCGATGCGCTGGTCGTGCGTCACGAAGATAACCGTGATGCCGCTCTCTTCGTTCAGGCGCTGGAACAGGCACATGATCTCTGCGCCCGACTTCGAATCGAGGTTGCCCGTGGGTTCGTCCGCCAGGATCAGCGACGGCCTGGTGACGATCGCGCGCGCAATCGCGACGCGTTGCTGCTGGCCGCCCGAAAGCTCGTTGGCGTGATGCTTGAGGCGGTCGCCCAGCCCGACCGATTCGAGCGCGGCCCTGGAGCGTTCGCGGCGCTCACGCATCCCGATGCCGCCATAGATCAGCGGCTGTTCCACATTCTCAATTGCGGGCGTGCGCCGCAGCAGGTTGAACGATTGAAACACAAACCCGATCTTGCGATTGCGAATCGAAGCAAGCTGGTCGTCGCTCAGCTTGTCCACGTCCACGCCGTCGAGCTTATAAGAGCCCGTGGTGGACTGATCGAGACAGCCGAGGATGTTCATCAACGTCGTTTTGCCCGAACCGGACGGCCCCATGATGGACGCGAGTTCACCGGCGAAGATGCGGACACTCACGCCGCGCAATGCGTTCACCTCAATGTCGCCCATCTTGTAGGTCTTGACGATATTCTGCGCGTCGATCACCGGCACGCGCTTATCCACTGGCGCTTTAACTTCTGTCATGCTATTGACTCATCAGGCTGGATGTCTGTGGCGCGAGAATGACTTGACCCTCGTCAACGCCAGAGAGGATTTCGGTAACAGTCTCGTTGCGCAAACCGACCTTGACCTCAATCTCTTTACTCGTCTTTTCGTCCACCCTGGTCATGATGAAACTCTTGCCTGTCTTATTGTCGCGCCGCACCGCCCAGTTAGGCGCCAGCACGGCGTTCTCGCGCCGCTCCAGCACTACCGACGTGTTGGCAGTCATGCCGGCCTTGAGCGGGGAATCTGCCTTCTCCAGCAGCACGCGCACTTCATACGCGACGACACCGCTGACAGTACCCGACGTGGGGGCGATGCGGTCGATGATGCCTTTTAACTCAGTGTCTGGCAGTGCGTCGAGTGTGACAATCGCCTCCTGACCGGGCTTGATGCGGGCGATGTCGATCTCATCCACCGTGATGTTGATGTGCAACTTCGACAGGTCCACCAGCGTCATCACTTGCTGCGCCCCGACCAATTCGCCCACCTTCACATTCACCGCCGACAAAATGCCGTCGCGCGGCGCGTGCAGGCTCGCTTGTGCCAGCCGGTGCGCGGCCTGATCGGCTTGAATCTGCGCCTGCCGGATCTGCGCCTGCGCCTGCTCGATATCGTAGGGTTTGGCCGTCTGTTTGACCTTGTCGAGGTTCGCGCGCGCGGTCTCAATCTGCTGTTGCGCCGCGGCGAGTTGGGCATTGTCCGCCGGTTTGCTGGCCTTGTCGTAACGGGCGCGCGCCGCGGTGTAGGCGTTGGTGACCTGCTCCAGCGTGAGCGCCGCGGGGCTGCCGCTGATCCCGGCCGGGTTGGCGCGGTTGGCTTGATCGTATGCAGACTGCGCCTGTTTCAGCGCGGCTTCGGCGTTGCGCAGGGCGGCAGTCACATCCGCGTACTCGTCGGGTAGCGCGCCGCTGCGCACTTTGTCATAGCTTGCGTAGGCTGCATTCAGACCCGCCTGCGCGGCATCAATGTCGGCCTGGCGCGGCCCCTCGATGGTGCGGTTGTATCCCGCCGTGGCGACCGCGAGCGCGGCGCGCGCCTGCGCCGCCAACAACTCGAGATCGGTGGTGTCGAGTTTAGCGAGCACGTCGCCCTGTTTGACTATGTCGCCGTCCTTGACCAGCACCTGCGCCACCGCGCCGGCCAGGTCAAAGCTCAGCTTGATATTGGCCTCGGGCTGGATGTTTCCGGTGGCATTGACTGTTGCCGTCAGCGTTCCTTTAGTGATCGTCGCCGTGCGTTGCGTCGTCGTGTTTGTGGCCGCGCCGGGCGCAGAACACGCCGCCAGCAAGGCTGCGACCAGTCCCATCACCCATATATAGGGCAAAGGGCGTCGAAATTGCATTCTCATGTGTCTATTATTCCTATGTAAAGCCTATTGCTCAAAACGTTCATTATAGGCCGACAACAATTAACCCACAGGCACATGAGAAAATAATGAATCTCTCTTCCCCTTGACACGCTGCCAGTTGTCCATAGAATACGCATTGATACACACTGAGTGTGTATCCGAGTCGAATTATGCAAAGGCTGAACTTCACGTTTGACGACGAAACCGTCGCGCTGCTCGAAACCATCGCCAAGCAGTACTACAACGGCAACAAATCCTCCACGGTGCGGGCAGGGCTGGAATCGCTGGCGACTCACCTCGGCCATGAGGGCTGGGTGATCGCCGGCTACACACCGGTAGAACTCGACCGCCAGGCGGCCTGTCACGAATGCGGCGTGGCCTATCGCAGCGGCGACGTGCTGTACCGGCCTGTGTTCGAGCGCGGGCATGGCGCGAGCGTCTTACCGATGCTGCCGGCAGAAAGCTGGCTAGCTTGCCGCAGCTGCATCAACAAACAAGACGCATGAGACGCCCCCCCCTCCCCCCCCTAACCCGCGCAGCGGGTTTCTCCCCTCACCAGGCGTCGGTTTCCAACCGATGCCTGTCCCGATGCCTATCCCGACACCTCCACCTCCACCTCCACCTCCTCGCGCTCATTCTCGCCCTATCCGCCTGTCAATCCCCACGCACAGCATCCAACTCCCAATCCCCCGGAAGGCTGCGCGTAATCGCCACCTTCAGCATACTGGGCGACTTCGCCCAGAACGTGGGCGGCGACCATATCGAGCTCAAGACGCTGGTGGGGCTGGGCAGTGACGTGCACGAATTCGAACCCAACCCGTCCGACGCACTGAGCGCGCGCAACGCGGATGTGGTGTTTGAAAATGGGATACAGCTCGAAAGCTGGCTCGACAGGCTGTACACCTCGTCAGGTTCGCAGGCGCGCCGGGTGATCGTCTCGCAGGGCATCCCGACCCGTCGGATTACGACGGGAGCGAACACGGAAACCGACCCGCATGTGTGGCAGGACGTTGCCAACGCCATCACCATGACCATGACCATCCGCGATGCGCTGGTTGCGGCGGACCCGCCGAATGCAAGCGCCTATCAGGCCAATGCAGCAGCCTATATCGCGCAGTTACAGGCGCTCGATCAGGAGATCATGACTGAGGTAGGACGGTTGCCGGTCGAAAACCGTAAGCTGGTCACGTCGCACGACGCGATCGGCTACTTTGCGGCGCGGTATGGCTTCCAGGTGGTCGGCAGTCTGCTCGGAACGGTCGCGACGGCGTCGGGCGATCCATCGGCGAAAGTGTTCGCCCAACTGGTTCGTGACGTGAAAGCCGCCAGCGTCAAAGCCATCTTCGCAGAAAGCGTGACCAACCCGGCCAACATGGAACGCCTGGCGAAAGAGACCAACGTCGTCATCGGCCCGGAACTCTACACCGACTCACTGGGGCCGGCCGGCAGCGCGGGCAGCACATATATTACCGCCATGCGCCACAACGCCCATAGCGTTGTCAGCGCTCTGCTGGGACAACAGTAAGACATCACACACCATTATGATTCCCTATCGCGCAACCCGTAACAAAATTCCGGCCGCTGGCACTGCCAGCGCGCCAGCGTTGCTGGCAGAAGACGTCACCGTGAGTTATGCGGACGGCGATACACCGGCGTTGAAGGGCGTAAACCTGCGCGTGCCGGTCGGGTCGCGCGTGGCGCTGGTCGGCCCAAACGGCGCGGGCAAATCCACACTGCTGAAGGCGGCGGTGGGGTTGCTGCCGGTGACGCGCGGGACGTTGTCGCTGTTCGGTCAGCCGGTCGGGCGCTTCGCGTGCCCGCAACGGATGGCCTATCTGCCGCAGCGGGGTGAACTCGACTGGCATTTCCCGCTCAGCGTGCGCAAGTTGGTGCTCACCGGGCGCTATGGGCACCTGGGCTGGCTGCGTCGCCCCGGCGCGCGCGACTGGGCGATTGCCGATCAGGCGCTCGCGCAGATGCAATTGAGCGAGTTGGCCGAACGGCAGATCAGCCAGCTCTCCGGCGGCCAGCAGCAACGGGCGTTGCTTGCGCGCGCGCTGGCGCAGGAGGCCGACCTGTTATTGCTCGATGAACCGCTGAACGCAGTGGATGCGGCGACGCGCAGTGTGGTCGCCGAGACGCTGCGCGTGTTGCACGCGCAAGGCAAGACGATCATCGCGGCGACGCACGAACTCGAACACCTCGAAACCGATTTTGACGCCGCTCTGTATCTGGTCGATGGGCGCGAGACGTGAATTGCGATATGAGTAGAGGAACTGTATGGACTGGTTATTAGAACCCTTTCAACTCCCGTTTATGCAGACGGCCGCGCTCGCGGCCGCGCTCGTCAGCGTCACCTGCGCGATGCTCGGCGTGTACGTGGTGTTGCGGCGCATGGCGTTCATCGGCGACGCGCTGTCGCATACGGTGTTGCCAGGGCTGGTCGTCGCTTACCTGAACCAGTGGAACCTGTTCGGCGGGGCGATTATCGCGAGCGTCATCACGGCGCTGGGCATCGGGTGGTTATCGCGGCGGCAGGCGTTGCGCGAAGACACGGCAATCGGCGTGTTGTTTACGGGCATGTTCGCCCTGGGCATCCTGCTGATGAGCACAGTGCGCAGTTTCCGCGACTTTACCCACATTCTGTTTGGCTACATCCTCGGCGTCACCAGCGACCAGCTCGCGGTGATTGCCGGAATCGCGGTGGCGATCATCGTGACGCTGCTGTTATTACACAAGGAACTGGAACTGACCTCGTTTGACCCCGTGCACGCCGAGGTGATCGGATTGCGCCCCGACCTCCTTCGCTACGTGCTGCTGATCCTGATGGCGCTGGCGGTGGTGGCGGCGGTGCAGGCGGTCGGAGTGGTGCTGACGAGCGCGTTGCTGGTGGTTCCCGCCGCGACGGCCTCACTGATAACCAACCGGCTGCCGCGCATGATGCTGGTGTCAATCGGCGTGGCGCTGTTCTCCTCGCTGGCGGGATTGCTGATCTCGTACCGCATCGATGTTTCCTCCGGCGGTGCGATCGTGCTGTCGTGCATTGCGTGCTTCGCGGTGGCGTGGGGCGTCAATGCGCTGCGGCAGCGCCGGCAACAACGACGCGCTCATGCCAATGTGGCTTGACGCGAGGGTCACCGGCGCAACCTCAATACCCACGACACTCAGGGCTACGTGGACAAGAGTGCCGCCGCGGCGAGTTTTCGGCGCGCGCACTCCCGCGTGATGGCGACGATGCGGTTCGCCGTGTCAAATGGTTCCTCGTTCGACTCCACGTAACCGCCGTCGTTGCTCATGCGCACATTGTCGATCACAAAGGGCGCCAGCAGCACGCCTCGGAAATCATCGATAGCGTCAAACAGACCCGTATAGTAGCCCTCTACATCCAACGGCGCGCCGTCTTGAATCTGAATCAGCACGCGGTTGCCCAGCTTGCGTTTGAGCGCCGCGAAATTCGAGAACTTGCCCAGGGGAGAGTTATTCACAACCTTGATGGACGGAACCCGCAACAGGTTATCAATATGATGCAAGCCGTTGCCGCAGAAATGCACACTGCCGCCGCCAAAAGCGTCGCAGATGCGCGCGACGCGCGGCAGGACGAACTCCTCGTACAGTCGCGCGCCCACCAGTATCATGTCGTCGTCCGATTCCCAGATGCCTGCGCCCGGCGAGACGACGCCTTGCAACCCATTGCTGCGCTCCAGCGGTTCGCCAATGTGTTCCTTCTGCGCCTTGACCCACTGGATAAATGCTTCTGTCACAAGGTCGAATAACTCATGCACCATCCGCGGCTCGTCATACATCCACTGATACAACTGCACCTGGCCGCACATCAGCCCCAGAGTGTCCAGCGGGCCTTGCATATCCGTCAGGCCGATGGGCAAGTCGCCATAAGCGCGCGCGTAGTCAATGCCATCCAGCACGCGCGGCATCCAGCCGTCCCGTGTCGGGTCGGGCAGTTTCAGGTGAGCCGCGTCCGCCGGTGACGTGATGCAAGGGCCGGCGACTGCGGGATCGTCATCAAGCACATCAGGCGTCTTGATCGCACAGCCAAATGCAGAAGCCAGCACCCCTGTGCCATACCAGGGCATGAAATAGGGGACATAGTCATCGTTGACGCACTGCAGGTGCTTTTCGTAACCGCGCGACTGGTAGGCCAGCATGCTGGCCGGGTTGGTGAAGTAATCAGCGGGTTTATCCCGGCTGCCAAACGCGAAGTAACACGGGGTATTGACCAGGATCGGCACATCGTCGGGATCTTTAACCTCCTCCCGGTTAAAAGCCCGCGCGATCTTCTTGATTCGCGCTGAGAGGTCGTATCCACGCCAGGTTGTGGCGAAATGCTTTTCGTCAAAGTCGCTCATAATCGCTCCTGTGTTTTACAACAACACATCGCATGCGCCCTATCGCGGCAATGCGATAGTAAAAGTGCTTCCCGTTCCAACTTCGCTCTTTACCGTGATCGCGCCACCGTGCAACTCAACCACGTTTTTCGCGATGCTCAATCCGAGTCCGGCGCCCGCAACCTCGTTGACGTTGCTGGCGCGGTTGAACGCCTGGAACAGATTGGGCAGCTCTGACGCCGGTATGCCGATGCCCTGGTCGCTCACGCTCAGCATCGCCTGGCCATCGGATGTCGTCAACGCGATAGAGACCGTCGTGCCCGCCGGCGAATACGTGAGCGCGTTCGAGATCAGGCTGGTGATCGCGTCTCGCATCAGCCTTGCATCCAGTAGCGCGTTCACCGGCTGTGTGCTGCTCGTATAGACCAGCATGTGCGCGAGGTCGGGATCCTCGTGGAACCGTTTCACCACGGCGCGACACTCGGCGTCCAAATCGAGCAACTCAGTCTTGAGCACATAGCCCGGCGACTGAATCTGCGCCAGATGCAGCAAATCATTGATCATGCGTTGCATGTGACTCACTTCAGTTCGAATCTTTTGCAAACGGCCATCAATGCTGGCGTCGTCCATGCGGTGGCGATAGGCGCCCAGATTGTCCGTTGTGACCAATATAGTCGCCAGCGGAGTGCGGAACTGATGCGCCGCCACGCTGACAAAACGCGACCTCAGTTCGTTGACTTCCTCAAGCGCGCGCATCGACTCGCGCAACGCAGCTTCGGTCTTTTTGCGCGCGCTGATATCGCGCAACGCGGCCATAAACACTGGTTCACCGCCGATCGTCACGGGATGGATATTAACCTCCACCTCGACCCGAGCGCCGGTTTTTGGTTGTATGATCACTTCGTATTGATCCACTGGCCGCCCCTGCGTCAGCGCATCGATTACCCATTGTCTGACCTCGGCAGACACGCGCATCACAAGACCCGCAACGACCGGGTTCATGCCGATCAACTCAGCCCGTGTATACCCGGTCATCACTTCATAGGCGTGGTTCATGTCGCGCAACGCCCAGGTTTTGTCAAACAGGACAATCGGATCGGGCGCCAGATGGAACAGGATATGCAAGCGCTCTTCCATCCGGCGCCTTTGCGTTTCCTGTTCGCGCAACGCGTCCACCATCGCCTGAAGTTCCAGCGTGCGGGCGGCCACGCGATCCTCAAGGTCCTTCGCATAATCGCGCAACTGGTTTTTCGAGCGCGCCTGCCGGATTGCGATGGCAACACGCGCAGCCACTTCGCGCGCGATCTCGATATAGTCGTCTGTGATGAAATCCGGCGTTTTTGCGCCGATATAGAGCAATCCATTCAACACCCCACCCTCATGCAGCGGGATCACCAGGCTGGAACGCAGACCAAAAGACAGCACGTCCATGCCCACCGCCGACATCTCGGGGTCTGTTTTACATCGTTATCGACATAGTAATGATCGGTATTCATCCGATTGGTGAATACAGCGGGTAAGCTGAAATGGGGAAATCGGGCGCTGATTGCCGGTGTATCCGTTTGAATCACCAGCGGCGTCCAGTGCCGGGCGGACGCATCATATTCGATTACGCTGGCGGTTGTAAACGGGATCAACTGGCTCAGAGAACGCAAGGCCTGATTTGCGATTTCATCAACGGCATCCGCCTGTTGAATGGCCTGGTCCAGCACGCGCAACACCACAAGGCGTTGCGCTAAGCGACGCAGATATTGTTGGTTAGCCAAAAGGCGCTCTTCATCCTGTCTGCGCGCGGTGACGTCACTCACGCTCCCGATAAGCGCCCCGAGGCGCCCTTCCGCATCTGGCACGACGGTGAATTGGTCGCGCAGCCAGCGATAGTCGCCGTCTTTGTGCCTGAAGCGATATTCCACATGATAGGTTGCGCCGGCCGCGCCGGACATAGACTCGGCCATCACGCGTTCGACTTCCGCCGCATCATCGGGGTGCATCAAACCCAGCACAATTTCAATGGGCAAAGTCTCCATCTCATCCGGGGTATAGCCGGAAATCTGCGCAAAGACGGGGCTCATATACTCATACGTGTTGGTCTGTAAATTGCGTTTGTATGACGCATCCAGTGAGTTTTCCAGCACTTCGCGCAGCCGCGTTTCGCTCTCACGCAACGCCGTTTCCGCCCGTTTGCGCTCGGTCACATCGATCAACACAAGTCGGCATTCCTGCCCATTGGCTGAAACAGTGCCTTCCATACGCACATAGAAAGGAGCGCTCTGGT
This sequence comes from uncultured bacterium, assembly GCA_903921365.1. Taxonomy (GTDB): domain Bacteria; phylum Chloroflexota; class Anaerolineae; order J036; family Brachytrichaceae; genus CAIXPS01. Next base: position 11,746 of record CAIXPS010000394.1, read on the forward strand.
CCAGTTCATTCAATAACGCCGCCTCGCAGACCTGTTTCGCCCGAGTGTTGAACACCTGTTCGATAAAGGCATTTAACACGCCCCGGTCTGACTCGGCAACGAACGAGCTCAGGCGCCGGCCAAACAGCAGCGCGCGATGAACGCCGATTAAGTGTTCGAAGGTCAGGTTCGCCTGGAGGATGATCCCATCACGATGCAGAATCACATAACTGGCTGGCGAGTGGTCATACAGGGATTTGTACTCCTCCAGCACCGCCGCAAGTCCTTCCCGGGAATACAGGAGTTCCTCGTTCTGAATCTCCAACTCAATCTGGCGCACTTGCAGCTCGCGCGCGAGTTGCAGCCTGTCTGTCTCAGACAGCATTGCAGGATTAATCGGCGCGCGCGAATTCAAGCGCTCTTCCGCCCGGCGGCGTAACTCAGCAGACTTCGCAACAGTGTTTATATCCATGACTTTGGGTTCACGATAAATTGCCTCGGCACTCGGAATCGTGTGCCACAAAATTTACAAGCGATATTCTACACATCATTACTTCCCGCCGCAGCGCTTTAGCCCCACTGCCACCTTGTCCTGCACGTCTGCGTCGCCAGGGGCCATTGTGCTGACGTGGTTAAAGACCGGGATGGCCCTGGCGCAGTCGTCCGTGAGCTGGAGCGCGAACGCATAGTTGATGTAGTCGGTGATGTTCAGCGTGGCGCTCACGATCTGGCTGGTCGTCAACGCGCGGGTGTAATCGGCCACCGCGGCCTCATACTTGCGCACCTGAAAATCGAGGATGCCCTTGCGCGTCCAGATAGTGACGCGCATCGGGTCAAGGTCCGCCGCTTTGTCGAGCGCGATGCGCGACTGGTCGTATTCGCCGATGGCAAAGTAAGCCCCGCCCAGCCGGTCATAGGCCTCGGAGTTCTGCGGGTCCACCTCGATGGCGCGCTTGAAGTACAGGATGCCCTTGGGGATCTGACCCTGGATCACGTATGAGCGCCCCGTGGCGTTGAGCACGTGCGGCATGTTGGGGTTGAGCTTCAGCGTCTCTTCATAATAAAAGGTCGCGTCTGTGTAACTGCCGCCTTGCTCGTAGGTGTAGGCCAGGTTGCGCATCGCGTCTTCATTCCTGGGATCGAGGTCGAGCGCCCGCTGCGCCGACGCCCGCCCGCTGCGCACATCCCCGTTGTCGACCTGCGCCTCGGCCAGATAGGCAAACGCCATCGAGCTTTTCGGGTCGAGTTCCGTCGCGGCCTGGCAGATCGGGAGCGCTTCTGAATAGCGCCCCTGCCAGTCAATCGCCATGCACAACACCGCCTTGGCCGGCGCGTTGCCGGGGTCCATCTGTAACGCCTTCAGCGCTTTTTGCTCGGCCTTGGGGGCCTGACCCAGAAACACCATCAGGCGAGCCGACAGCGCGTACAAGCTGACATCGTTTGGGCGGCGGCGGCTGGCCTGATCGTAGAAGTTGATCGCCGCGCGGTAATCCCCCTTGCGATAGGCGTCCTCGGCCAATGCGACGAAGTTTTCCACGCTGCGCGTGGGCGTGACGGAGGGCAGTGCGGTGGCATTGCCCGATGAAAGACCCAGGGAATTGCCCAGGCGCTGTTGGATTAAGGTGTACCCGCCGATCAAAACGAGTCCCATGAGAAAAAGTATCAACCAGGCTGATCCATTGCCGCGGTTGCGGCGGCGTCCACTACCAATGTACACAGACTTAATATTAGCATGAACCGCAACGTGCCACGCACCCAAGGGACGGCGTGGTCCCTTAGATGCGTGGCACGTTGCGACTCCAGTAACTTATGACATTCGCTGTGACACCGGTTTCAACAGTCGTTGCGATGCCAATCACATCATCGAACAGAGTGAAAGATGGAATATTGTTGGCGCTATTTCACCAACTTTTCGGCTTCGGCCGAAATGAGCATTTCACCGAGCAACTGCTCGACGGCCATGGTGTGGCTGTCAAACCCATGTTGTTTGAAGTACTCAGAATTGCAATCCCACTTACCGTGATCATAAGTCACAATGTAATCGCCATTGTCGCCACGAACGACGACCTGGAAATTGAGGAACTTAAACCGATCCCGTTCTTGAGCGTAACGATGCGCTTTTTCGACCTTGCCGATATGGCTCGAGTCCATCATGTCAAAACCTCCAGTAATGAAACAAAAAGGCACGAAACGCTTTAACGTAACGTGCCTGGTTTGCCGTGACAGGTAAGGATATACAATATTAAACTCTCCCGTGGCTGCACACGCAGCGGGGAATGGAATGCAACTGGTGTTAAGTGCATCTTGCAACCTATTCTATAACAAACCCTTAACCTGTCAAATACGCCAGACCGCCGATTACACTGCGCTTTGGCAGATGTGGGTCAGTAGCATTTCACCAAACACTCATGTTCCGCATATATTGCACAAAGTTTTGACAAATATTGTATTTGTAGCTACAATGGATGGAAATAACAATGAGCTCAACTAACATGACGGGTAATAAAAGCGTCGTCATTGCCGGCGGCGGCATTGCCGGGCTAAGTGCGGGAATCGCACTTGTGAAACAGGGATATCAGGTCGAGGTATACGAGAAACGCCCGATGCTTGGCGGAAAATGGTCATCGTGGCGTGATGCGGATGGCGACTGGATCGAGACAGGGCTGCACGTCTTCTTCGGCGCTTATGACGAGATATTCACGCTGATGCGCGATCTGGGCGTGTACGATCATATCTTGTGGAAAAACCACGTCATGACCTACACCCTGTCCAAGGGGGACCGGTTTGAGTTTCGCACGCGCAAGCTGCCCAGCCCGTTCCACTTGCTGCCCGCGGCTCTTGAGAACAAGTTCTTCTCATGGCGCGAGAAGCTGACGCTCATCGGCGCCCTGTATCCGATGCTGTTTGGCAGCCCGGCCTATTATGCCGAACAGGACAACCAGACCTACAAACAGTGGAACGACATGATGGGCATTGACCAGCGCATGTTCAGCAAAATGTTCATCCCGATGACGCTGGCGCTCAAGTTCCTGGCCGCGGATCGGATTTCGGCGCGCATCGTGCTCGAGGTGATCGGCATTTTCCTGCGCCAGAACAACGCCAGCCGGATCGGCTTTCTGCGCGGTTCACCCCAGCAGCACCTGATTGGCCCGATGGCCGACTTCATCACCAGCCATGGCGGACGCATCCACGCGGACTCGAAGGTGGAACGCATTGAGATGAGTGCTGATGGGACGCGCGTCGCTGCATTGCACATCCGCGCAGGCACTGCGGAACCGCAACCGGTCACCGCCGACCACTTCCTGATGGCTTTGCCGATCCACAACCTCAAGCGCTTGATTCCGGAGTCGCTCAAGTCGCAACCCTACTTTGAGGGACTTACCAGGCTGAACGGTGTGCCGGTCCTCACCGTGCATCTATGGACCGACAAGCAGGTTTCTCATATCGACAATTGTCTCTTCTCGCCCGACGGTGTGATCCCGGTGTATGCGGATATGGCGAATACGACGCCGGAGTATCGTCGCCCTGGCGATACCGACGGCGCCAACATGGCAGGGCGCGGGTCGCGCTTCCAGTTCGTCGTGGCGCCGGCGGATGAGCTGATGAGCCTGAGCGACGAGGAGATCGTCGCCAGGGTGTGGGCAAATGTGTGCGATGTCTTCCCCGACGCCTCTGCCAACGCGCGCATCATCAAGAGCGCCGTAGTGCGCGTGCCGCAATCGGTGTATGGGCCGCTGCCCGGACTGGACAAATACCGTGTGCCGCAGGCGTCGCCGGTGAGCAACCTTTTTCTCGCGGGAGGGTATACGATACAGAAGTTCTACGACAGCATGGAAGGCGCCTGTCGCAGCGGCAATCGCGCCGCCAATGCGTTGATCGCGCGCGACTGTGGGTTGGCGTGGCATCCGACACAATAATGTAACGTTTGACTTAGTGATTAACCTGATATGAAATGGACAGTGCAATGCAGCGTGTGACAGTCCAAACAGGACGGTAGCGATACTCATGATTCAACGCTTAGAACTAACTTCTCACGGGTTGGAAGGCATAATGGCCCTCGACGATGCCTACACCCTGTGTGCGAACGTCACACGCCAGCACTCCAAGTCGTTTTATTTCAGCACCGGCTTTCTGCCCGTCGAGACCCGCCGCGCTATCCGCGCGTTTTATGCCTTCTGCCGCGCCACCGACGATATGGTCGACGTGCCGGCTGCCGCCGGGGGCATTTGCGCAGGGATGGCCGAATGGCGCGCCCAGTCGCGCCTGCCGGCGCACCTGCAACGCAACCCGATCCTGTCGGCGTGGGCCGATGCGCGCGACCGTTACGGCGTCCCGCAACAATACATTGAGGAACTGATCGACGGTTGCGAGATGGATCTGCGCATCCATCGTTACGAGACGTTCGACGAATTAAGCGAATACTGCTACCGTGTAGCGAGCACCGTGGGGCTGGTCAGCATGCACATCATCGGGGCCATTACCGAGCACCCGGTTGAACTGGAAAGGGCCAGGTATTCGGCGGTCAAGCTGGGCATCGCGCTACAACTGACAAACATCCTGCGCGACGTGGGCGAGGACTTCTCGCGCGGGCGCATCTACCTGCCCCAGGAGGACATGCGCCGTTTCCACTACACCGAATGCGACTTGCGCAATAGGGTCGTGGACGATCGCTTCCGCGCGTTGATGCAGTTCGAAATTGAGCGAGCGCGCGCCCTGTACGACACGGATTGGCATGGGATTGCCTATCTCAAACACGAGGGACGCCTGGCGGTCGGCGCCGCCATCACCCTCTATCAGGCCATCCTTGACCGCATCATCGCGAACGATTTCAACGTCTTCACGAAACGCGCCCACCTCAGCACCGCCGCCAAGCTTGCCCGTGTTCCTGGCGTATACCTGCGCGTCCGTCAACTGCGCGCGCAGCGCGCGCCGTGTGCGCCATGCATCGAGTAGAGCACTTGTCGGTCTGGGACGCCTCGCACTCGCGCGCGCCAGCGACAGGTCGTGATCTCCAATTCAGCCCGATCCTGCTCGTCATCTACGTGGCTGTGATGATGACCTACGGATTCATCCATTTCACCCACCAGACCCACCTCACAGCCCTGCTGACGGTGCTCACGGTCGTGCTGATGTTCTGCACTTCATTCGTTCATATGGTTGAAACGCGCGGCCTGCGCCGCGCCGTGTTGATGGCCGCCAGTGCGTTCACGATCACGCTGGCCGCCGAGTGGGTTGGCGTTGCCACGGGCGCGCTGTTTGGCCATTATTCCTACAGCGACCAGCTTGGCGTGAAAGTGTTTGACCTGGTGCCGCTGGTGATCCCGATCGCGTGGTTGATGATGCTCTACCCGGCATTCGAGACGGCGGCGCTGTTGTTGCGACGTCGGCGCCCGCATGTCCAGTCCCCGCGTTCGCTACGGACGCTGGCGGAGAATGGACTGCTCGCGGTCACCGCCGCTGCCGCGATGACCGCATGGGACCTCAGCCTGGACCCGCGCATGGTGAGTGATGGCAACTGGGCATGGCGCGATGTAGGCCAGTATGCGTACTTCGGCATCCCGCTCAGCAACTTCGCCGGTTGGCTGGTCACCGCATTTGCCATCTACCTGGTGTGGCTATGGATCATGCGCGCGCACGCGCACGCGCGCGCACAGCCCAGGTTGCGGCGCATGAATGCCATGGTCGAGCGACTGGCCAACGCGCCTGGCGCGCTGGGAATGACGCGCCACCTGTCGCGCCCGCTGCGCTCGCCAGTATGGAGCGCCCTGCCGGTGGTTATCTACATCATCACCTGGCTGGGCGAAAGCATCGTCAACGTCGTCCTGTGGAACACCCCTCTGGTTGGTCTGGCCGTCTTTGTTGGCATGGGCGTATTCAGCGTGCCTGCGCTGGCGCGGCTGTGGCGCGACCACGGCGACGCGCTACTCACCGTCGGTCAATTGCTGCGCGATCTGGTGATCCGCGATAGGACAATTACGCGCAACCTCTGATGCACAAGTAGCGGATATTGTGCTACATTAATAGCCGTAAAGCAGCAATACTGTTGAAGCGAGTGGCATGTACCGTGGCTTTGGCAGAGATGGTTTCGGCGGTGATCTGATGGACCTGATCTCAAACGAAAGTGAGTTTTACAAGAGCATTCTTGATGGGCTGTATGACGGCATCTATTTTGTCGACACTGAACGGCGCATCACGTACTGGAATCACGGCGCTGAACGCATTACGGGCTTTAAAGAAAATCAGGTGATTGGAAGGCATTGCGCCGATAACATGCTGATGCACGTCGACGAAAAAGGGACGCAATTGTGCCTGGTCGGTTGCCCCTTAACGGCAAGTATGGTGGATGGATGCATCCATGAAGCCCATGTATTTGTGCATCACGCCAGCGGTTATCGCCTGCCCGTCATCGTGCGGACATCCCCAGTCTATGGTCAGGACGGCCAGGTGATCGGCGCGGTTGAAACCTTCAGCGATAACTCGCAAATGATTGCGGCGCTAAAAAAGGTCGACGAATTGGCTAACGCGGCGATGAAGGATCCGTTGACCGATCTGGGGAATCGGCGCTTTCTGGAGACGATGATCGACCTGCGCCTGCTGGAAAGCCGCCTGACCAAACCCTCCGATGGGTTTCTGTTTGTCGATATCGATCACTTCAAGAACATCAACGACACGTATGGGCACGAAGCCGGCGACCAGGTGCTCA
>CAIXPS010000395.1 GCA_903921365.1 uncultured bacterium
ATCGCAAGTGACCACATCCACAGGCCAAGCACAAGCAGGATGCCGATGGTGATGTACCAGATGGGGAACGCCAGGATGAACGCCGCCGGGCTCGATACGCCGCGACGTGATTGCAGGTTTATACGCATATCTCTCCCCTGCCCTACCACGGCGGTGATTGCACCTTACTCACCGCGCTCTGACCAAGTTGAATGAGTTTCGGGCCGAGTGCAAACAGCACCGTTACTGCGAGCACGACCACGAGGGATACCGACAGGATCGTCCAGATTGCGCCGTCGATCCCCCGTCGCGAGCGCATGTCGATGCCCTGCGTCAGGCGTTCGGTCAACTCGACCAGCGACTGTTTGCGTCTTTCCTCTATTACATTGAGCACCTGTGCTGCGGTTGCCACAGGATATCGAATCAAATCCCCATGGAATATCTGCGTCACTTTTACTTCTCCTGCGCCGGGGCACATCGCGCGCCCCGGCAATCATCACAACGGATATCAACCACTCACTCGTCGTTCGCCTTGCGGCTGTTGTGGATCACCTCCTTTGGTCAGAAAATGCGGCCGATGCTGGCAAGCGATGGTCCGGCGACCGCAATGAATATCCCGCTCAGCGCCAGGATGGTGGGGACGATCATGAGGGTGTTGTTTTGCTCACCGCGTTCGCTGATCATGTTCTCCACCATCTCGCCGGCGCGTGTGCCAATCACCTGCATCGCCTTGATGCTGTCCGCGCCGGTCTCTTCTGTCATCGCCAGGCGCTCTGCAATGCGCTGGATCAATGGCACATCGTCGTTGCGCTCCGCCATCCGCCTGAACGCATCCTGCAGGCGCGTGTTCTTTAGGTAGTCTTCGGTCACCTGACGAAATTCGCGCATCAGGTAGCCGCCCTCCGGCACACTGGTCATGGCAATCAACCCTTGCGGCAGCGACCGTTCGGTGGCGTAACAGACGTTCAAACGGTCGAGCACATACGGCACCTCAAACAGCATCTCCTCGCGTCGTTGCTTGAGCATGCTGACAATCTGCAGCCTGGGCAGGTTGAAGCCCAGCACGCCAAGCAGGGACGGCAGGAGCAACAGCGCCAGCAGCGCGCCGTTGGCCGCCAGAACACCACCCAGCGCCGATCCTGCGATGAAGCCTGCGAGCGCAAACAACACCTTCGCGGCGTAATAGTCGGAGGGTGCCTTGAGGTAACTGGGGTAGTTCAGCAGGTCAAGCGATCGGGTCAGCCACTCACGATCCGTGCTCCTGGCGCTGTTCAGCAGTTCTGCCGCGATGGGTGCAACCGCGCGATCGAGCAACGAATCCTCATGGCGATTAACGTCTCCGTCACCGCTGATGCGGTCAACTTCTGACCGCAATGACACGCCGCCACCAACGTGCGGCAGACGCAATCCACCAAACAAACCGACGCTCGCAGTCACCAGGAATGCGCCAAATGCCGCCAGCAGCGCCAGACCCACAATGCTCGTGTTAACCATTGATTGACCTCATGTAATTGCTCATTGCATTCACCTGATGATTACCAGGGACCTACTCCATATCCTTTGACAGAAGCACCTGATGCTCCGAGGCATCCAGCGTTGCGCCGATGTTCTCGTCCAGGTAGATGCCGCGCCGGGCGATCTTGCGCGTCGACCACCAGGTCGCCAGACCCGAAGCCACAACCAGCACCTGCGCGACCTGGCCAGTGAAGGAGCGATAGAACTCGTCGTACGCATCCCCGCCGAACAGGCGCATGAACACCAGAAATGCGGCCGGCGCGATGCCATAGGCCAAACCGATCAACCGTCCGCCCGCCTGCGCGGCGGTGATGCGTCGTTGTAGACGCAACTGGGTGCGCTGCGCCCCGGCGATGCGTTCAAGCACGCCTTTGACGTCGCCGCCTTTGGCCTCGAAGTTCGCCAATGCATCCAGAAACTGGCGATAGAACACCTCCTGCCGCATGCCGGCGGCCTCGCGCAGTGCCTTGTTCAGTGAGGTGCCGCCTTGCGTCAGCGCAAGCACGTTCGCAAGTGCGGGCCGCAATGCCGGTGGGCCTTTCTCAGCTGTTTCCTGCACGGCGCGCATGGCGTTATTAAAGGTGCCAATATGGTCGGCAATGTCGTCAATGGCATCCGGCAGCGCCTCGCGAAATGCCTGCAACTCCCGGGCGCGTCGATTC
>CAIXPS010000396.1 GCA_903921365.1 uncultured bacterium
CCAGCACGAAGTCCACATAGTCTTCGACGGCGGGCGTCGATGCTGTGACGCCGCCACGGTGCGCCAGCGAGTCCGTCCGCAGTGTGTGCATGCGCGCGCTGCCGCGCATCTCACGACTCACGTTCTCCAGATCGATCAACCCCACGCCATACAGCCGCTCCTGCGAACGGGCGCGATCCAGTTCGCGCGCCGCCTGGTCGAATTGCTCAGGCGGGACGACAATATTGAACCGGCGCGCGCCCAGCATCGCTTCCACGGCATCCTGCCAGCGCGGGTCGCCCACCTCCAGAAACTCGCACAGCAGCTTCGGCCGTTCGCCCAGAATACGCCCCAGACGATCCTGCATGCGCTCCACGTCGGTGTCGTAGCGGATGGCGCCCTGCGCCTGCAACGCGGCGATCTCGTCCTGCAACTGCCGCCCGCGTTCGCGCAACTGCTCGTGCCGGCTCTTGATCACAGCCCCTTGCTCGATCACGCGCTTGTGCGCGGCGTTCAACTGGGTCGCGGCGGCTTCGACCACGGTGATCAGGCGCGCCGGCTCAGGCGGGATGGTTCCGAGCGAATCAGCTTCGTCAATAAAGACGCGCAATGCCTGCGCTTCATTCGCACCCAGATGCGGCATGGACAAGCTGAATTGCCCGGCCTCGCCCTTCATCTCATCGCGCAAGACGCGCCAGCGCGCGGCAATAGCATCGGCGGCGCGGCTGTCGTTCTCGATCTGACGAATCAGTGCGTCGCGTTGCTGCGCGATGTCTGACTTGTACAGCCGCTGCCGCGCCTCTGTCAACGCTGTCTCAGCGCCGTGAAGGACTGCCTCGGTTTGATCAAGAGCGTTCTGGGTGTCGCGGAGGCTCTGTTCGTTCGCCGCGATGTCGCGGGCGGCGCGTTCCACGTCACGCCGGGCGATTTCCTCCCACAGCAGCACGGCCAGAAGGTTATATTGGTCGCGCAACTGGCCGAGCCGCTTCACCTCTTGCTGTTGCGCCACGATCACGCCCAGGCGTTCGATGCGTTGCGCCGTTCGCTCAGCCTCGGCGCGCAGGTCGCGCAGCCGCTCGCGCACGCCGCGCAGCGTATCGAGGCTCAATTCCTTCTTTTCCAGCAGCCACTGCTCCACGAATTCGTCGATATTGCGGATAGGCCGGAAGTAGAGCGCGCGCAGGAACAGGTCGACGAAACGCTCATTCACGCCGCCCAGCTTGTCCAGCATGTCGGTCTGATACTCGTCGATCTGGTCGTAGACGTGCACGCCGCTCAGCTTGCGCAACTGCTTGCGAGTCAATGGCTGGCGTCCCGGCGTGAACAGGTCGGGGTTGAGCTTGCCGGGCTGGATGAAGTAGGAGCGATCCGCGCTGCGCCCCGGCTCGGCCTCGACGCACACCCCCAACGTTACGGCTGCGTCTTTGGGCGATGCGCGCGTCGCGCCCTGGCTCGGCGGTTCGGTGTTGGTGAATTCGAGCGCCACGTAGGCCACCGTGCGCCCCGGGCGCAGCCAGCGATCCTCGCCGAGCTTGCCACGCGCGTAGCTGTCGATGTCGCGATCCGAGGCATCCTGCGCCGAACTGTTGAACCGGATGCGCTTGAGGTTGGCGACGAGCACCAATTGAATGGCGTCGAGCAGCGAGGACTTGCCGGAGCCGTTGTGCCCCGCCAGATACAGGCTGTCCTTGACGTCGATAACGCAGTGATCAAAGCGATGCCAGTTGTGCAGGAAGATGCGGGTGAGTGAGAGCATGGTGTTTTACTGCCCAGAGTGCTCTAAGTATACGCGCACGCGCACCTGGTGCGGGCGTCATTCATCAGCGTCTGCGCCGGGCGCATCGTCGTCCGTGGACGCTTTCTGGTACTCGCGCAGGCGATCCGCGAGCGCAGTAATTTCACCTGCCGGCAAAATCACCTCCAGGGCGGGGCGCAATTCAACCAGCCGCTCGGGGTCATCCGCGCGTAACGCCCGCGCGCTGCCTCCCCCTGCCACGGCGATCAACTTCATGCCCTGCATCGCGCGCAACGCGTCGGTCAGGCTGGTTTTCTTGCGCAGGCGCTGGTTCGGGAAGTAGGCCGCATAGCGGTCGGCGATCTCGCCCAC
>CAIXPS010000397.1 GCA_903921365.1 uncultured bacterium
AACAAGACCCAGATCCAAGCCATCCGGGCTAAATATGGCCCGGAGGTGACCCTGCGCGTCTATCACGAAGAGGGCTGCTTCACCCTGCAGTCTAACCGCCCGGATTTGTCCGTCAGCGCACTGAGCGCCGAGTTCCAACTCGACCCGCTCAAGGATTACCTCGCGCGCAACCGTCGCCTCCAGGATGCCCTGCGCGATGGCTTGCCTGTGCCCGACCTGCCTCCTCCCTACGGCGCGCGCGCACAGTGGGTTTGACCAAGGCGTTATTTACTGTTTGGGTCTGTAATCCTCACCCAGCGCAACCAGCACATCAACATCGTTGGTTCCCACCGTAGTGGTGACGACCGTCTTCGGCAGCCCGATCGTCAACGCCAGATTCTGCGCGAACTGACTGCTGCCAGAATAGTCGTAGATTACGGTGTTGGTATATTGGGCTTGCGAATCCATGACGCCTACGACAGTGTAACCCTTACTCTGCAAGAATGCTTGCGTGCTCTCAGCCAATCCCCTGGTCGATGACCCGTTCTCTATGGCCACTTTCAAGACCGTCGGGGTCTGATTGTAAAGCTGAGCAGCGAGTGCGCTGATTCGGTCGCGAAGCGGGACCAATACGTCCGCGCCTTCGTTTGTAATCCAGTCCTGGGTGGCATGCTCATCCACACTCAAGCGGGTGATTTTATCCGGGGTGATATCCTTTGCAAACGATATCAGGTTGATGATATCGGTCAGGCTCAGGTCGGTGGCAATGGAACTGCTTAGCGTGCTGAATATCTGCGGCGCCTTCGGCAACAGTTGTGGAATGGCGTTTGTGCTCAACACCCGGTCGCGCAAGGCCAGCATGATCTGCTGCTGCCGGCGCATGCGATAGAAGTCACTGGCGCCATGGCGGGTGCGCGCATACTTCAGCGCTGTCGCGCCATCCATATGGTGCATGCCCTTGCTGATGACAAACGGATCATAGCCGTAATTCATGTCCGGATAAGTTGGGTCATTGATGTCCTGATCCACGTTCACGTCGATGCCGCCGACCAGGTCAACCAGGGCCGAGACTGCGTTGAAATTCACGCGGATGTAGTGCTGGGTCTGTATGCCGGTGTTGTACTCCACAGTCTGCATCGCGTAGCGGGGGCCGCCGATTGCCATGGCGGTGTTGATGCGCCCCAGTTTGTCGCTGTTCGGCATGGGCACAAACAAGTCTCGTGGCATGCTGAGCATGCCCGCCATGTGTGTCGTCATATTAAGGGACAGGATAACCATCGTATCCGTTTGAGCTAGATTTGGATTCTCATTGGGGCGCTGGTCAAGTCCCAGCAGGAGAATGTTCAGGCACCCGCTGCACTTCCGAACAGGCATAGGATTGAGATCCATCGGAGGCGTGGTGTCTGGCTCCGGAGTGGCGGTTGGCGTCACAACAACGTCTGTGGAGACGACATCTGTGGATATGATCTCCTGTATCGGAGTTGGCGCCGGCGTCAATGTCGCTTGCGGGGTGATCACCACTGAGGGTGTAAATGCCCCGTTCGAGGCGCCTGGCGCGGCCTGGCTGCTGTTATTGCACCCGGCCAGCAGTAGCGTTACTACCAGGACAGCCATGCCCGCTGTGCCTGTTGTAATTGTGATGACGCCGAAACAGCGGGATATGCCTTTTGAGAAACTGCTCATAATAATGCGATCGAAGTTGAAAGCGCGTATTTACACGAAATAACAAAGCTAATGCATGTCTTGAATGAGTTGGAGCACTGCGCTGCGACTGAGTTTGGATTCACCACGAGCAAGGGCTTGCAGTGTTTCTTGCGCCAGAATAAGCGGGATCTTCATAAAGTACGCGACAGGGCCGGGCGGTAGAGTGCTTGTATACGCCTCGGCCTGCATGAGATTGTGGGCTGCATACTCCTGCATATTCGCTTGGGTCCAACCAACCGGAAAATAATCCACATTGCGCGCCAGGTCTTCATCACGATTGCGCAGAATATTGACCGCCTGGAGCCCTCGGCCAAACTGGATAGCATGCGAGCGATTCATCTGCACGCCATCAAACCAGGCCCACAGGTCGCAGAGCAGCAATCCGACTGCGCCTGCCACTCCAAAGGTGTAGCGATCAAGATCAGCCTCTGTCTGAATCTTCCAATCAGCAGCGACCCACTGAGCCATGCGTTCGGCCATGGTAGCCGCAGCATCCCAGATGCGTGGCGCGATTACTTCCGGCGCATGGCATGCCCACTCGGCAATACGAACAGTCACCTCTGGCAATACATGCTGTTGTGCTCTCAATAATTCCGAGAAGTCATCAAGCGCGAAAGTCGCCACCGACGTCTGTGCCTGGAAAAGCTGACCAATTGATGTCAGGTACCTTATCTTGCTGAGTTTATCGAGGTGAGGATGGTCTTCAATCTCATCAATCGCGCGCATGCACAAATAAGCTGACGCAACAGCTTCTTGCAGCCCATGCGGTAAACGACTGATGGGTATAAAGAAAGTTCGACTTGTCTCTTTTAGCGTATCGATTACATCTTGATAGAAAATCATTTATAAAACCCTTGCGCCTGTTCCAGCATTATATTTGCTTATGCTCCTCAACCCCATTCTACGAGGATTGGTTTAGGCTTGACTATAATGCCGCGCAGAGGAAGGCGTGAAAACATTCAAAGGCAAAGTGGCCGTGATTACCGGCGCCGCCAGTGGCATCGGGCGCGCGCTGGCCGCACACGCAGCCAGACTCGGTATGCAGGTGGTGCTGGCCGACGTTAACGCGGCGGACCTGGCGGAAACCGAGGCAGTGTTGCGCGCCGGCGGGGCGCGGGTGCTGGCCGCGCGCACCGATGTCTCGCAGCGGGCCGATGTGGAAGCGCTGGCACAGCAAACGCTGGCCGTGTTCGGAGCCGTGCACCTGCTTTTCAACAACGCCGGCGTGATCGCCGGAAGCACCCTATGGGACAGCACATCCCAAGATTGGGAGTGGGTGATGAACGTCAACGTGTGGGGCGTCATCCATGCCCTGAGCGTGTTCGTGCCGATCATGCTGGCGCAGGACGCCGAGGGACACATCGTCAACACCGCGTCAGCCACGGCCTTATTGTCCAACAACCCCGTGGCCCCCTACACAATGAGCAAGCACGCCGTGATCGGGCTCTCCGAGACCCTGCGTTACTCACTGGCGCAACGCACAGATAAACTCAAGGCGTCAGTGCTATGCGCGGGCTGGGTCAGGACGCGCATCATGGACGCTGCGCGCAACCGCCCCGCCGAGTTGCAGAACGATGCGGCGCCGCCCCGCGAAGCATGGCGTATTGCGTCGCCGCCGTTCCATCCTGCCCGCGAGTTAGCCCTGCTGCCGGAGCAAGTGGCCGAGATCGTATTCGCGGGCATCGCCGCCGAGCAGTTCTACATCGTCACCCATCCGGAGATATTGCCGTGGGTGCAACACCGCGCCGACGAGATCACCCACAGTGCGCCTGGCGCGCCCGGCGCGACGCCGTAATTCGCTATACGCCGCTATACTCAAACCTCATAGAACCGCAAGCCGTCAAAAGGAGAAACCAACGATGGAATGGAGACTACTGGGCAGGTCTGGATTTAAGGTGCCCGTGCTGTGCCTGGGCACCGCGACGTTCGGCGCAGGAAACGAGTTTTTCCGGGCATTTGGAGGCACCGACGTGAGTGAAGCCCGGCGACTGGTGGATATTTGTCTGGACGCGGGTCTTAACATGTTTGACTCAGCCGATGGTTATTCCAACGGCGCGTCAGAAGAGATACTGGGGCAGGCGATCAAGGACCGCCGGGATCAGGTCATTATCTCGACAAAGGCCACCTTCGGGACCGGGCCGGGGCCCAACGACGTTGGCTCGTCGCGTTTCCACCTGACCCGCGCGGTCGAGGCCAGTCTGCGTCGCCTGGGCGCCGACTACATTGATCTGTTTCAGTTGCACGGCTTTGATGCGATGACGCCGGTGGAGGAAACCCTGAGCACGCTGGAAGACCTCACGCGAGCAGGCAAGATCCTGTACACGGGGTGTTCGAATTTCTCCGGCTGGCACCTGATGAAGTCCCTGGCCGTCTCCGATCGCTATGGCTGGACGCGCTACGTGGCTCACCAGGCCTACTACTCTCTGGTCGGGCGCGAATATGAGTGGGAGTTAATGCCGCTCGCGCTGGATCAGCAGGTGGGCACAGTGGTCTGGAGCCCGCTGGGTTGGGGGCGCTTGACTGGCAGGATCCGCAGGGACCAGCCGCTGCCCGAAACAAGCCGGCTTCGCAGCAAGGTCGCCGTGGACGGCGGCCCCCCGATCCCCAATGACTATCTCTTCAACGTCGTTGACGCGCTCGACGCCGTTGCAGCCGAAACAGGCAAGACGGTTCCGCAAGTTGCCCTGAACTGGCTACTCCAGCGTCCAACTGTCGCGACGGTGATCATCGGCGCTCGAAATGAGGCGCAACTGCGCGAGAACCTGGGCGCAGTGGGATGGTCGCTCACCACGGCGCAGGTGGCGCGACTGGATCAAGCCAGCGATATCCAGAAGATTTATCCGTACTGGCACCAGGCAGGCTTTAGTCGCAACCCATCACCGCTGGCCCGCGCCGGGAACACGCCATAAGACGAATTCCTTCTCCCAAGCCATGACCCGACTGGGGGAGTGCCAGACTCCCCTACTGCAGGATAGCACTGAGAGCGGTCGCATTGTATGATGACCTTGTCAAAAGGAGCCAAATATGTCTACCGTAAAAGAACAACAGAACAAATGGGTCGTGAGCATCGCCGATGGCAAGAAGCTGGGTGAAGTGAAAGACGTTTACTTCGACAGCGAGGTGACAAAAGTGGCTGCTATCCTCGTCGCCGTAGAGGGTCTCTTTGGCCGCAGATTCTTCGGCATTGCACGGGAGGCCATTCAGGTCTACGGGATAGACGCCTGGTTGGTGTCCGCCTCGGACAAGGTTGTCGATCTTGATCAAATTCCCGGTTCTGATGCATTTATTCCAGTCGATGACTTGCGCGGCCGCGCGATTCATTCGGAGGGCGGCACCCAAATTGGCGTGATTGAGGACATCTTGCTTGATGCGGACACCAACGTGCTGGGGTTTACACTTAGCAGAGTGTTTGCCTACGGCCCGCTGTCCGAGAGAAAAACCATCGCCAGAGCCGCGATTACAAGCCTGGGGAGGAAGGATAGTTCAATGACGACGATATTAAGCCAGGCCGAATCGCTGGTTGTTTCATAAGGCGCCTGCGAACGGATTTCACTCACTTTAATCGCATGCCCATCGACTTCACGTCCGTTTAGCAACACGATGGCACTTACACAGATCAATGCCGGATGCTGACATTAACCCTGGGTTTGGGACTCTGTTCAGTGCCGAAACACACGGCTACCAGCTCCAGCCCATAGTCGCCAGCCATCACACCAGTCGTGTCCCACTGCAACAATAGGCCATTGTTGACCATCGTATGGTCTCCGGGCGCCGGCAGCACGCACGGCCTGCAAACATCATTCGAGATGCTCCACAGGTTGAGCTTGTAGAAATTGAAGCCCGCGCACATGGCAGCGCCCATCACTCTCGTCACCGGCGGCAGTGCCTGGCCGTTCTGTGGTGAACTCAAAATCACCGTTGTAGGGATATCCGTCGCCGCTGGTGTTGTAAGCGATTGCGCAGTGTCTTTGATCACAGGCTGAGCCGTGACATCTGCTGGCACAAAGTCAGTTGGCAGATCGCCCGGCGCCCGTGTGGGGCTCGACGACATCGAAGGCGCCAGGACATGAAATGTTGCGGTCATCTGGGGGCTGGATTGGGTTGCTCGATCCCGTGGCGCGATGGCAAGGGCGATGCCGCCAATCACATAGCATGGCAACGTCAGCAGGATGATGCCTATCAACACGCTGTAAATAGATCTGCGACGGGCGAGCAGATTAGATAGATTCTGCAACAACACAGGTATTATAGTTGCGTTTTGAACGCTACAATAGCACCCCATGCAGCTTTACCCTTACACCGATACGTGGGATGAACAAGACCCCCACGCCAACTTCAAAGCCGATGTGGCGCATTACACCATCGTCGATCCGCTACCGACCCTCGCAGGGTTATGCCAGGCGACTGGCGTGCCTGTTCCATGCCTGATCCGCTATGTGCTGGTGAAATATGCGGCGTCTGGTTCTGACGCGATGATGGCCATGGGGCCATTGGTGCTGCGCCAGATGCAGGAACAGATCGACGCCGCCGAGGTCGCGGACACTGTCGAAGCGCGGCTGAAGGCGTATGAGGCGCTCCGGCAGATCGTGTCGTGGCTACAGGCCGGAATGCAGGAGTAGAGAAACGATCACACCAGACAAACCCGATTTTGTAATGACTGTAACACCGACCCTGAATTGATCACCGCTCGATCAATACGTCCAATAATATTGCATTCATCAGTTGCAGGAGCATACGTATGCCATTCTGGCGCGCTTACTATCACCTCGTCTGGACAACACACAATCGCGAGCCATACATTACTCCACAGATAGAGCCTCGCTTGTACAGTTACATTGTTCGCAAGGCATACGAACTTGGCGTTGTTGTGTATGCCATCAATTGATGGACAGAGCACGTGCATCTGCTTGTGGCGATACCCCCAAAGCACTCCGTCTCAGATGTTGTCAAGACGCTTAAAGGCGCGAGTTCGCATGATATGGGTGTGCAAGGGTACGCTTTTGAGTGGCAACGGGGTTACGGCGCATTAACCTGCGGCGAAAAACAACTTTCCGGCGCGCAAGCTTACATTGCGGCTCAGAAAACACACCACTCAGACAATACGACGAACAAAATGCTAGAGTACTGCACTGAGATTGACGAGGGTCCGACGATCTCAGGAATGCAGATTGACTGTGTGCAAGCCATAGTCAAGGACGATAAGGTAGATTACGACGTAATTGGGACTTCACCGTTTTGAAACCCGGGTCCCGTGAATAACTGCTACGATTGCTGCGAATAGCGATTCGTCGCCAATCGTCGCGAATGAATTCTGACACCCATGCCAAACGCGCTGAAAGCGCGTTCAGAACCACGCCTCCCCTCTTAACCGGCTTTCAGCCGGTTTGGGCTGTGTCAGACACCGAATTCATTCGGTGACGATTCATTCGGTGGCCATCCTCGGTGCCGATGCCCATCACCGTCCATCACGATGCGCCGCCGTCCATCGCGATTCGTCGCGATTCGCCGCCAATCGCCGCCATCCATCGCGATTCGCCGCGAATGAATTCGCGCCTGACACCCACGCCAAACGCGCTGAAAGCGCGTTCAGAATCACGCCTCCCTCTTAACCGGCTTTCAGCCGGTTTCCGCAGGGTATCAGACACTGAATTCATTCGGTGGCCAAGCATTCACAATTCAACGCGTATACTTTTATCATCCTCCTCCACCGGTCCATACCGCTTCAGCACATAACCACCCTTTGTCAAGACTGATGCCTGGAGGACAGGCCAGATAGCATCAAATAGTCGATCAGCATCGGGTCCATACATGTACATGGTGAACTCGCCAATCCCGATGTCATTGCCGTCATATGCACCGTTGTTATGGCCTTCGACGGCAGCCATGACCTTCTCTTCGAGATCAAACAGCGCGTCAACCATCTCGCCGGTTCCAGCTTTGTCCGAGAATTTCAGAATTACTCTCACGCAATGATCTGCCATGCTTCATCTTACCCCATACATCTTCAATACCTCGTCCCCATACTGCTGATCCGCGCCGGTGAAATACGCGTGCTGCACCTGCGCCGTAGGGGCACGCTCCGCGCTTGCGGTTGCCCAGTTTCCGGTTGGCCTGTTCCCGGTTGCCGTTGCACCGCGACCAGGGCAGACGCAAGGCCTGCCCCAACACCGACCGGTTGCCCGATTTTCTTCAGGAGTTCGTCACCCATCGCCAGGTCGGGGTTCATGTGCGCCAGCAACACGGTCAAGCGGTTGATAAAGACGTTCTCCTCGACACGATCCTGCGTCCATTCGGTGTCAAAGGCGAGTTGACCGCCGCGCTTACGCGGCTTGGCAATGGGGATGAAATGCGAACTCACACGGCGCTGTTCGATGATCTCATTCATAATGCCGTCGTCCGTGAAGCGAAAGTGTTACCGTCCGAGCGTGTAGCGCGTGATCGACGCGGTCTGCGCCACCCACAGGGCGTCATTGTCGTCGAAAGCCATGCCATGGCCGCCGTCATCGATCTTGAACCGGCGGATGAACCTGCCTGTCGCATCAAAGATGGCGATGCCGCGCGCGTCCGAGAGATACACCTTGTTCTGGCTGTCGATGGCGATAAAGTTTACGGATTGTATTTGATCGGCTCCGTTGCCCCCGGAGCCAAAACGGTTGATGAACTTGCCATCCGGCCCGAACACGAACACCTCGTTGCTGCTGGCGCTAACGATATAGAGGTTGTCGTTACCGTCGAATGCGAGCGCGAGCGCCATCTCATCGCTGCCGCTGCGCTCACTCACCGGCGCCTTCAGCGTCTGCAACACTTTACCGCTGGCGTCATACAGCGCAACGCTCTCGGGCGCGAGCCTGCTGCCATCGGGGCGCAGAGGATAGAGGATCGCCGCCATGCCGCCTTCCGGGCCGACCGCAACTTCGGTTACGCCGGTCCCCGGCGGGACGGGTAGCGCGTTAAGCTTCTCGCCAGTGAGTCCGTTGAACCGCAACATTGCTGTGTGATCGGTCATCGTCACGATGCCCTTTCGATCCACCGCAAAGCCATCGAGATGGTACTCAAGGTCGCCATTGGTGAACGACGACAGGTACTTGCCGTTCGCGTTGAACACCTGCACGCGCCCACCGGTGTAGTCGGCGACGTACACATTGCCCTTGCCGTCCACCCCGATGCGATAGGGGTTGGTCATCTGACCGGGCGCCTTGCCAGCAGAGCCGAAGGTCAGGGTGTTCTGCGCAAACGGCGGGATCGGTGAGGGTGTGGGAACAGTAGTCGGCGTCGGCGCGCGCGTGGACACAACCGCTGCGACTGTCGGCGCTTGCAGCCTGGCATATTTCGCAGTCGTATTCGATATGGCGATGATGGCGACGATGACGATGACAACGAGGATAAGGATTAGCGGGACCAGCGTCACTCCCCACGCGCCGCCGGATGAAGTGCGCGTAACCCTCTGGCGCGCATCAACGCTGCTATAGACGCGGTTTGCGGATTCTTTGGGCAGTAACTGCGCGGGCACTAGCGCAGGTTCGCCGCAGAACGGGCACTTGACCGTCTTCTCGCCCTGGCCATCATACTCGATTGGCGCGCCGCAGTTGGGGCATTTAAAACTCTCGACGCGCGTGATCTCGCTCATAAGGTCACCGCCCCAACACGTATTTGCTTAACACGGTGCTCTCAATCGCCCACAACGCGTCGTTGTTATCGAAGACGATGCCGCGCGCGCGATCAAGCGCGATCCGCCGGATGAACCGGCCGTCGCTCCCATACACGATGACGCTCTGCGCGTCCTTGATGTACACCTGATTCCTGCTGTCAATCGCCATCGAGTAGGCCATGCTGAGCTGGTCGGGCGCATTGCCGGGGCTGCCAAAACGGTTGATGTACTTGCCATCCGGCCCAAACTTGAACACCGCGTTGCTCACGTAGCTGGCGATGTACAGGTTGCCGCCGTTGTCGAAGGCGATGGCATTCGTATGTTCGAGTTCGCCGGTGCGCGAACTGAGCGGCGCGCTGATGACCAGCGTGACTTTGCCGCTGGCATTGAATTGCACAAAGTTTTCGCCCTTGCCACGCAGTCCATCGTCGCGCGTGGGATACCACAACGCCCCCACCCCGCCATCAGGCGCGATCGCCAGTTCACCAAAGCCAGGGCCGCCGGTGTAGGCCAGTTGCCCCAGCTTCTCACCGGTCAGCCCATTGAAGCGCGAGATGAGCGTGCCATCCGCCGTGTAGACCGTGCCTTTGAAATCAACAGCCAGCCCCGTCAGCTTGCTCTGGGCGTTGCCGCTGAAAAACTGCGACAAATACTTGCCAGTGCGGTCGAACACCTGCACCCGTCCGCCGTTGTACTCGCCGACGTATACGTTGCCCTTGGCATCAATGCCGATGCGATTGGCGTTGGTGAACTGACCGGCGCCGCTGCCTTCCTTGCCAACAGTGAGCGCCTGCACCGCATAGGGCGGCGTTGGTGTTGGCGCTGGCGCGCGGGTGGGCGATTTGGTCGCGGCGAGGGGGATTTGCGCCAGCACAGTGGCTTTCACCGACTTTTGCAGCGAAGACACATCGATACCTGAGATAGAGCTGACCTGCTGATTTACCGAGAAGAACACGGCGCCCAGTATGCCCAGTGTGAGCACCAGGATAAAAATGGTGACGATGCATCCGGCATTCGAACTGCGCGTCGTGACAGGCGAGCTGACGGGGATCGCCGTCGCCTGCGCGAAATTCATGTTCATCATCATTGGCTGGCCCGAACCCGCGCCCGCCATGCTGCGCTCAATCGCCTCAACCTGCGCCTTCGCCACCTGGAGGGAAACGGGGAACATCTGGCGATACAGCTTGATCGCCTCGATCTTGTTGCCCAGCTTGATCTGTTTCATGACCTGCGCCATCTCGACCGCCGCGCCGAGTGATCCCATCTGTGGCATCTCGAAAACGCCGCCGGTCGCCCGTCCACCGTTCGGCGACAGCAGATTCTCCGGCACCGGCGCGGGTTCACCGCAAAACGGGCACTTGACGGTGCGTTCGCCGGCGCCCCTGATCTCGATCGGCGCGCCGCATGATGGGCACTTAAATGACTCGACGTGGTTGGTTTCGCTCATAACATCCCTACTCCAACTGGTTCTCTCGGATCACACTATACCTGCATGGATGCAGAGCCACAATATCCACAGGAGGGATGAAAAAGGGGATAAGACAGCCGTATCCCCTGCAAGGGAGCGCCTTGAGCCATCTTAACCCGCGAAGCGGGTTTCTCTGTGAACCAGGCGTCCCCTTCCAGGGGATGCCTCTGCCGATGTCGCCGCCACCGCCTATGCCGCCGCCGTTACCTCTCGCGCCAGTTGAACCCAGCGTCCCAATCTCTGCGGCTGGCCCTTCAGCGTGTGCACATCCTTCATGGCAAACTCCAGCGGACAAAGACCGCCAGCAGCCTGCACGGTCGCGCGGATATCCGCGCGGATGGCGTCCTCGTCGAAGTGGTCGGTGCTGATCAGCGTCGGGCTGGGTTTGCGACAGAAGATATAGTTCGCGCCCAGCTCGCGCGCCAGTATCTCCTGGTTGCACCACGGCGACACGGACAGGCTGCGCAAGTTCGGCAACCGTTTGATGATGTGGATGCGATTGTGCACCGGTTCGCAACACCCGTAGTAGCTCAGCCCGAAACGGCTGATGACGGGAACCTGATACTGGAACACAAACTCCTCGAACATCGCCGGTGAGACCCCGACGGTCTCCTGCGATTCGCACAACCCCCACATATTTTGCAGCTTCACCGGTTGGCCTGTGCCATATCCAGCACCCGGCAGTTCGTCCGTGTAGCCGATGCCGCCCGACCCGACGTAGTCGTTCTCATTATTCAGGCTGAGCAGCCCTTCGCGCTCGCACCAGTCCAGTATCTGCAGGTGATCATCGCGCAGGAAGGCCATCAAGCGGTGCAGGCCGGCGGGGTTATCGTACATCGCTGTCATCAGCATCTCCATGCCGATCAAGTCGATAGCGGTCCATGTCATGCCGGTAGTCCACCAGTAATTGGCGCGGATGCGCACCGGCAGGATATCGCCGAAGTGCTCCTGCATAAACGCCAGCCAGGCCAGTGTCTTCTCGCGATTCACGCTAGGGCGGCGAAAGTGGAGTTTGGCGAAGTCGCGATCCAGATCCTTGATCGGCGGATCCCAGTGATAACTCCCCAGCCGCTCGCCGTTGTCCGCGCGCACCTTGGCAACCTCGACGCCATAGTCGCCCAGCGACACATCCCAGCCGATGTTGATCCACGGTTCGACGACGTAGTCATCGCCCACCTGCTCGTAACGGTAGACGAGGTCGCGCAGGCCGCGTTCGAGATCGCGCGCCCACGGTTCGGTGCAGCGCAGCGAGGATATGGGGACGCACTCATCAAGCACGCCGCTCGTTTCGGCGAGGAACATCGGGCGCATACTGCGCAGTGCGGAATGCTGCTTCCACAGCCAGCGCCGCTCCGCCATGATCGGGTCCTGCGCGATTTCGCCCTGGCGCCGGCACAGGCTGCGCAAGATGGAGATATCCTCGGTGTTTACAATCCAGGTGTCCATGGTTAATATCCTTGTGCCTTTAGTTTCGCCACCAGCGAGGGAGTCGGCAGCAAGTGTTGAATATCACGCACATATGTAGCGCGTCGCGCGATATCCTGGTCCAATTGCTCCTGATGGTCATAGTAATACGCCAACGCCGAATAGATTTGTCCAATGGTGAGGTAGGGAAACTGGAAATGCAACTCCTCAGGGCTCCAGCCGTAAGCCAGTTTCGCCAACACCAACTCGATTACTTTCATCGTGGTGCCGTCGATTAGCGCGACGTGATTCTCATCCACAACGATGTGCTCATACCGGGTTGTTACTGTCATCGGTTCCACCTCTTCACCCATTGTAATGCGCTATATCCTGACATTCGAAGACCGGCCTTATGGTCTTTACGTATAATAACGTCCGTTATAGCGGTTGGATTGTCCAGTTGATGTAGTTGATGTATCGGCATAGACACAGAGGTGACACATGGGTCGGTCGAGGTTTGTTTCGCAATGGCTTGCGCGCGGTGTGAGTGTGATGATGGTGTTGTTTGCTCCCGTTCTGGCTCAGGCCAGTCCGGCAACGCCACCGCCCGGAACCACTGAACGGCTGAACGTGGCCGCCGCCGGGGATACCCACACAGTTGACATCAGCGCGGATGGTCGCTATATGGCATTCGAATCCACCAGCGATATCATCGTGCCCAACGACGCGAACACACATGCCGACATCTTCGTCAGCGACCTGGTGTCGAAAACCGTGCAGCGGGTCAGCGTCACCAACACCAGTTCCGGCGAGGCAACCGGGGGCGATAGCGTAAAACCCGGCATATCGGCTGATGGCAAAGTCGTCGCATTCATCTCGCAGGCCGTGAATCTGACCTCGGATGCCTATACCCATGCAAATCAATGGAATGTGTTTGTGCGGGTGATATCCACCTCGCAGACCATCCGCATCAACGGGCTACTCGGTAGCGAGCCAGACGCGTCTGCGGACACCGACTTCAACGTGAGCGTTTCCGGCGATGGGAACTGGGTTGCCTTTGGATCGTCTGCATCGAACCTGTCATCCCCCAGCCCGGCGAACACCAGCCGGGTGCACGCCTATGTATGGGGTCCCCTTTCCGGGGCGCCAACCGTAAGCATGCTTGACGTCACGCCGTCGAACACCGTGTGCAGCACTCAACCTGCCTATAACTTCCTTACCAAAGCCAGTTTGTCGCCGCACCTGTCATTTGATGGTCACTACGCGGCATTCGCATCGGTGTGCGACGACCTGATGTCGCCGCTGACGCCGCAGGGCTATAAAAACATCTACCGGCGCAATCTTGTCTCTGGCGTCACCGAACTTCTCACGCGTGATACTGCCGGCAATCCCCTGGCGTTCCCAGTCAGCGGCATCCCGCATGGGATATCGCCGGACGGGTGCTTCGTGTCCTTCGACGCCATGAGCACCGAACTGGTGCTAACCGACACGAGCAGCTACCAGGAAGCTTTCCTGTGGGATTGCACAGTCGTGGGGATTACTAACAAACTCGAACGGATCAGTGTCGCGGGACCCAGCATTGAATTAAATGGCGACAGCATCGCCGGCAGCGTCTCATCGAACGGGCGCTATGTGACCTTCACCAGCGACAGCACCAATGCCATCGCCGGCGACACCAATAACGCTACCGACATCTTCTTCCGCGATCGCGTGAATCATACGACCACACGCCTCAGCATCAGCACAAGCGCCGCACAGTTGAGCAAGGGCGTCGCAACTGCCTATCACGCCATGACGCCGGATGCGCGATATATCGCATTCATTGCCAACTCCCCGGAGTTGAATGTGAACAGTCTGGGCGCCTTCCGCCACGACCGCACCGGCGGCGCCACCGTCCTTGGCAGCGCCCCGTATAAACCGCCGGAGACCAGCAAGTTCAGCGCCAGCGTTCAGCCCTCACTAAGCCAAAACGGACGCTATGTGGTATTTGCCAGTAATGCAACCAACCTCACGTCAGCGAACAACGGCCTTGCGACCCAAATCTACATGCGCGACCTGCTCAATGGGGTCAACACGCTGCAGAGCTACTCCGGAATTGGCAATGATTATTCGGATGGCAACAGCGAGACGCCGGTGATTTCGAGCGCTGCGCCCGGCTGCCGGGTTGCATACACATCCTATGGAACAACCATGATCATCAGCGGCACAAATGGGATCAGTGTGACGAACGGTGTGAAGAATATCTTCACGAAAGGCTGCGCTATCACCGATCTGCCCTTCCAGACCTATCGCCTGAGCGCCCAAACGACCTACACTGGCTACCAGTATGAAGCAACTGCCGACAGTTCCAACCCCAGCATCAATCGCGCCGGCACAGCAGTAGCGTTCGAGTCGGCTGATAGCCGCCTCGTCGATGATGATGCAGTAACAACAGCCGGTTCGCAGATCTACATTGCCAGCATTGCTCGCATGACCCAGCAGGCCACCTTGCTTTTCCGCGCCAGCGGCTATCTGTACCGTTCCGACGGTGACAACAACCATCCGCGCTTGGCGGGAGATGCCAATTGCGTTGTCTGGGATGCCAATGCAAATAACAATACGCCGTTCCAGACGCCAGAATCACACCGGGGTATTTACCTGGCCGCATACGATCTCGATGCGATGGCCGCACTCTCGCCCACACTCCTGAGCAACCGCCACAACTTCGAGGCAGTCTATCCTGGCGTCAGCGCAGATTGCCGCTTTGTGGCATGGATACAATGGTCCCCGTCAACACCGTTGACGCAAACGCTGGAGATCGTTGACCGGGCAGCCAACACACAACACACTCTGGATACGGCAACACAGTTCTATGGCGCCCCGTCGATATCCGACGACGGAAGATTTGTCACCTATTGCGCGCAGGACGCTAGCTCTGTATACAGCGCCGTGTATAGCTACGATCGCGCCTTCCACACCCGCTATCTCGTCTCGCGTGATCTGTCGTCAGCCCTCGCCGACGGTGCAACGTGCCAGAACGACCTGCTCGGCCCCACTACCGACCAGACCGGCCGGTTCGTCGCCTACTCCTCTTACAACAGTAACCTGGTGGTCAGTGACACCAACCAGGCCTTCGACGTGTTCGGGACATCGATCCTCGCCGCAACCGTCCCCACGATCACCTGGGCAATCACACAGGTTACAGCACATGTCGGCGGCGGCGTCATTCCGCTGGTGATCCAGCGCAATGGGCCTGCCAGCATCACCTCCACAGTCCATTTACACGTTGGCTACTCAGAAGCCCTTGCAGGCCCTGAATACAACGTGGTTGGAGAGCACACAGATATCACTTTCCTGCCGGGGCAGTCAATCACGACAACCCCATTGATCATGGGAAACACGGTCATCAGCAACGGCGCCCATGAAAAAGTGCAATTGCTCCTGTTCGAACCCGGACAGGCTGTTCTAGGCGACCCGAACCTACTGACCGTCACGATCATCGACCAGATTCAGGTGTATCTGCCAAGGCTGTTGAGGTAATGTCGGAACGGTAGATACGACTTACTCCGACATCACGACCTTCATCAACGCCTTCAGATAGCCTAACTGAAACGCCATTGCCGCATGACCCGGCGCGGGACAATTCATGGCGGGCGCATGGTCGGGTGTGATCAAGCCATCATAACCAGCGCGATGCAGGATGCGCAGAATGCGCAGGATGTCGGTGTCGCCCTCGTCGACAAAGACTTCAACGAAGTTGGGCACTCTGCCGCGCACGTTGCGCAGGTGGACATACGCAACCTTGCCTGCATTCGCATACGTCTCGACCCACTCATACAGGTCGGTCTCGGTCATCTCGGCCAGGGTGCCGACGCACAACTCGGCCTTGCTATTGGCGCTGGGAACAAGGTCGAACAAACGTTGATACAGACGCGGCTGATGGACGAGTCGCGCGGTTCCACGAATCGTGGTCATGGGCGGGTCATCGGGATGGGCGGCCATCACCACACCAGCCTCTTCGGCAACAGGCAAAATCTCACTAAGGAAGTATTCGGCCCGTTGCCAGATCTGTTCCTGACTCACCGTGCCAATATCGCCAACAGGGGCAGCGGGGTCGTAGACCATATTCCACACCATTCCGTTGGGAATAGGTTTCTGCTCGGGGTTGAGGAACGCCGCGGTCAGCGCGCCGCCGCGCGCCTCGGGCACAGACGTCAGTCCCCACACACCCGCCAGGCTGAAGTTGTAGCCAAAGGTGGGGATGCCCGATTTGCCGACAGCGCGGATGATTTGCTTGAGGGTCTCCATCTGCTCATGCTTGCGCGGGCCGTCAAGGAGAACATCGTGCCAGAAGTAGGGGTTGAAGTTTTCCAACGCTTCGAGGACGAGACCCTCGTCGTTAACCATTTTCTTGACGCCGCTGAGGAATTCGTAATCCCACAGTTTGGGTGCGCCGGTAAAGCCAGCCGCGCCCCTATAGCGATCAGGGAGTTCATCGCGCTTATAAGCGTAATCGGTCAGGTGGAGCACGACGTGCGTAACGCCCGCCTGGCGGGCAAACTTCAAGTTGTCGCGGGTAATCCCGACGCCGCCGAGGGCATAGCCTAGTTTCATGTGGAAATCCTTGTGAAGAGACAGGTCAATTTGTTAAACCGGACAGGTTAAAAGATATTCTAGTAGCTCATCTAGTTTACAGGTAGCCAGCCCGACGTATTTGTCCGCGCCGCCGTAATAGACAAACAGCGTGCCGTCAATCACCACCTTGCCGCAGGGGAAGCACACGCCTGGGTAATAGCCTTCCGTCTCGTAATATTCTTCTGGCTGGAGCAGCCAATCATATGAGCGATACCGCGCGATGGATGGGTCGTGCAGGTCGAGCAGCAGCGCGCCCAGGCGGTAGCGTTTATCTGCGCCCACTGCATGGTACAGGGTCAGCCAGCCGTATGGAGTCTTGATCGGGGGCGTATTGCCTCCGATCTTCTTGTTTTCCCAGTCGAAAGCGCCTTTCGCCAACAGCTTGCTGGCATGCCAACTCAGCAAATCCTTGCTCCTGGATATCCAGATCGCCGGGTACTCTGTGCCATATTGCTCTCCCACCCAGTTCACCGGACGGTGCAGCATCCAGTAATCCCCGTCGATCTTCTCTGGGAACAGAATCACATCCCGGTCGTCGACGGTCGGGTCGGTCATCCGCCCCGCCCGAATCCAGGCGCGGAAGTCCCGGGTCAGCGCCAGGCCGGTGGAGGTTTCATTGTTGCGCAATGCCCATGGAAAATCGTCCGGGCAGTCCATTGGGCGATAGGCGATGTGGTCGGTGTTCAGCCAGTAACGCCCCGGCGGAAAAGGCCGGAAAGCATACGTCACATAGTACCAGTCGCCCATTTTGATAATGCGCGGGTCTTCAACGCAACCGGCGTCAAAGCCATCCAAACTGGGGGCAAACACCGGCTGATGCGACTGCCGCTCAAAATGGTAGCCATCGTGGCTGGTTGCCAGGCCAAAGGTGATGCGATGTTCTTCATCGTCCCCCGCCGCGCGGTACAACAAGGTCACCTGATGGGCGTCCTCGTCATACCAGGCGCCTGGGTTCGTGCTGACCATCGCCTCCCACGCATTGGCGGGGTTGGGACAGAGAATTGGATTGCCTGAATATCGTGTCAGCTTCATTTTTATCCTTTCAGTGATCCCATCATCGCGCCTTCGATGAAGTAGCGTTGCAGGAAGATAAACAACAGGATTAACGGGGCCGCGGTCATCAACGTCGCCGCAGCCAGGGGCGTCCAGTCATTGCCGTACTGCCCGTAGAAGATCATCAGCCCGCGCGTGATCGGGTAAAAAGCCTTGTCCGTCAAATAAATCGTGGGGCCAATGATGTCATTCCAGATGCCAATGGCGTGCAGCAGGGCGATGGTTGCCAGTGCCGGCTTGATTAAAGGGAGGATAATCTGTAGAACAAACCGAAAATAACCGCACCCGTCCATTGCCGCAGCTTCATCCAGTTCCTTGGGAACCGATTTTAGATAGTTCACCAGGAAGAGCGGTGCGATTCCCCCGCCAGCGGTCAGCAGGATATAGCCGATGCGGGTGTTATACAACCCCAAATTGAGCATCAACTGGAACTGCGGAATCAACCCTGAAGGTAAAAACAACGCCATGACAAACAACAGGTAAAGAAAGTTGCTGCCTTTGACATACTTGCGGGCAATTGGAAAAGCCACCAGCGTCACCGTCGTGACATAAAGAATCGTCGAGAGAACGGTATAAACCAACGTGTTGACGATATACAATGGGAAATTGGCGCGCTTCCAGGCTTCAACGAAATTCTCGAAATACGGGCTTTGCGTGAGTGACGCCGGGTCCAGCATGAACGCCTGCGGGGATTTCAATGACACATTGACAACGACCAGCATAGGCGCGAGGTAAATCACAACGAAAAACCCCACAACGATGTAAGCCACAATACGCCCCAGCCGGTTCCAGCGCATGCCCGACTGCTGGTTTGCCCGCGAGGTGATCTCCCTTGGTAGGCTGCTCATGACAACCGCTCCTCTCGCCGGCGCATATAGGTCTGAACGACCAGCGCAACGACGAGGATCAACAAGAACTGAATCATCGAAATCGACGCGGCATATCCCTGGCGCATGCCGCCGCCAAACGCATTCTGGTAAATCTGGAAGCCAATGACGGAAGTCATAAACTGGCCTCCTGTCAAAACCAGAACAATGGCCCAGCTTTGCAGCGATCCAATAACCGCCAGCATTATGTTGGTCGTCAGCGTTGGAGCCAGCAGCGGGAAGGTGATGTAGTAGAAACTCTGCCAGACCGTCGCGCCGTCAATAGTCCCGGCTTCAATCAACTCTTTGGAAATGTTCTGCAGACCGGCCAGGAAAATGACCATGGAATAGCCCATGCTCGACCAGATTTGCACGAAAATGACCCAGGCAAAAGCAGACTGGGGTGAGCCCAGGAAATCCGAGCGCGTCCCGAATAACTTCAAAATACTCTGCGCCGGCCCGTCCAACGGATACAGGAACAGGTTCCACATCATTCCGTTGACGGTCACGCCCAGGATCACCGGGATAAAAAACAGCGCCCGGTACGCGTTCGTGCCCTTGAGCTTTAGATTGAGCAGCATGGCGACCAGCAGCGAAATGGAGGTCTGTACAGTCGTGACAAAAAAGCAGAAGATCAGGGTGCGCACCAACGGCTCAATGTTATCGCGCACGCCAACGCCGAGGAACAAAAATTCGCTGTAATTCTTCAGGCCGATCCATTGCCAGAGTGCGCCGGGGACTCCGGAAACATCGGTGAATGAAAAAATCGCTGTCGCCATTGAAGGACCAACTCCAAGCATCAGGTACAACAGCAGCCCAGGCAGTAGAAGAAGATAGGGGATTAACCTCGACCAGCCGCGACCGAAATGGTACGAATTTTGCATGCTGAATCCTTCTTTGCGCTTAAAACGGCCTTCTCACCCGGCAGTGCGCCAGACGAGAAGGCCGTGAATAATGTGAATGGAATTACTTGGCAGCGTTCAGACCGGCTTCCAGGTCGGATTGGGCCTGATTTGCCAGTGCCTTGGGGTCAGTAAAGTCGCCATAGGGTTTGAAGAATGTGGAGTTGAAACCGGCGAATTTGCCTGCGCCTTTTGGCATAACCCAGTACCGCTCCAGTGCAACCCGGAAAGTGGGCAGCATCGGGGCGATTTCCTTGCCGAAAGCAGTATCCAGGGTCACACCTGTCATCGTGGGCAGAATGCCAACCGCGTTGACGTACAGGCTGTAGATATCCTTGGTCGAGAAGAAATCCAGCCATTTGATCGCGGCGTCGGTATTCTTACCCTTGGCGGCCACCGAGAAGCCAACGTCGTACTTGCCTGCGATGTATTTATTATCGGCGGCATTGTCAGACCCAGGCATCGGGAAGTAACCCAGTTTCATATCGGGGTTGGCTTTGGCGATGGCGGGGGCATCCCAGGTGCCGGCAGGGTACATGGCGCTCTTGCCAGCGGCGAAACGGCCCGGAGCCGAGGTGTAATCGATGCCAGAGACGCCGTCTTCCATGAAGGTGAGCATCTGCTGCAGACGATTCCATACAACCATTGATGTCGGATCGTTAAACTTGATCGTTCCGGTCCATAGACCCTTGGCCAGGGCTTCCTGGTCAGGATACTGCGCCAGCAGGATGCCGTTGCCAGCGACTGCCAGCGGCCACACATCTTTGCCGCCCGAGGTCATGCAGGCTACGCCAGCCTTTTTGAAGGTGTCGCAGGCCGCAACCAGGTCGCTCCAGGTGGTCGGCACTTTGACGCCATTTTTATCGAACAAATCTTTGTTATAGAAAACGCCGGTAAATGCATAGCGCCCGGTGTTAATCTCGTAAACCTTGCCGTTGACCGAGCCAACCGCTTTGACCACGGCCGGATCCCAGGCCTTCACAAATGGCTGATCGGTCAGGTCCAAATACAACCCGGCTTCAACATATTTCTGCCAGGCGGGCTTCTCAACGCCCTTCATGTAATCCATCACGGCCTGGTCAAAGGCGAACTGATCGACCAGGTCGACATCACCGGCGGTCAAGCGGGTCTGCACGGCGGTCGCCAGGTTTTCAGAGCGCTCAACGGTCATGTCAACGGTGATGTTCGGATACTTCTCCATGAACTTCTTGTTGATCTGGTTCATCGCCTCTACAAAGGGCGGGTTGTTGTGGATGAGAATGCGCAGGGTGCTCTTTTCGCCAGAGGCGACCGGCGCCTTGGTCGCTTCGCTTGCGGCAGCCGGCGGTTGAGTTGCCTGGCTTGCGCCAGACTGGGGAGCGGGGGCAGGCGAACAGCTTGCCAGCACGCCCATCGACAGCGCGGCAAGCATCATCACGGATAGCTTCTTATACATTGTTGTTTCTCCAAATAGAATGATGAAAGGGTCGTTACCAGGTATCAAGGCACGAAAAATACTCGCAAACTCACGCGGCAAAAGCCATCAGCACCTCCTTTTCCTTCTACGCGCTTAGCGCGCTACGCGCGAAAAACGTTCCATTGTCTCCTGTGGCTGACAAGAATAAACAAAACCGATGGAGAGGATTTCATTATATAAAATATTTTTCAAATGTCAACGCTATTTATTGAATATTATTCATTTTTTCACTGATTTTGATGGAAATACTGATAAAATGGAATCATGGAGTTATTGATTGCATGCCGCGTAAAGTGACCCTGCGTGATGTCGCCGAACTGGCGAATGTCGCCATTGGAACCGCTTCGCAGGCATTAAATGGCAAGGGCAGTGTGTTGCCCGAAACACGCGAGCGCGTTATCCAGGTTGCCCGCCAACTCGGCTACGACCAACGCTTCCAGTTCAGCGAAACGGTGCGCGCTAAACCTGGCACGGTGGGAGTGATCAAGCATGACAGTTATGACCGCCCTGGCCTGGACCCCTTCTACTTTCCGGTGATCTGCGGCGTTGAACGCGAGTGCCGCGAAAACAGCCTGTCGATGATCTACACCACCATCGAGGTTGACGAGAATAACCGCGCCATCCGCTTAAATTCCGACCTTACCCGGTCGCACTTTGATGGGCTTTTGGTGATTGGCGCCTACTTGAACCGCGATATGATCCGCGATGTGGGCGCGACGCAGTGTCCAGTCGTCCTCGTTGATGGGTATGCCGAGATTAACCGCTGGGATCGTGTCTTGATGAACAACGGGGATGGCGCATACCGGGCAGTGAGTTACCTGATAGAGCAAGGTCACCGCCATATCGGACTGATCGCCAGTTCAACCACCAGCTACCCCAGCGTCGTTGAGCGCCGTGAAGGGTATCTGCGCGCCATTCACGAACACCGCCTCCCCGACGGCTATATTGTTGACGGGCTGCTCAAACGCGATACTGCCCACCACGACACGATCGATCTGCTGAAGAAGCACCCACAAATCACCGCGCTGTTCATTTGTAATGACAACTCAGCCATCGGGGCCTACAGCGGCATCCGTGAATTGGGGCTCAGCGTGCCTGAAGATATTTCAGTCATCGGGTTTGATGACATCGCCTTCTCCCAGGATATGGTCCCGGCGTTGACCACCATGCACGTGGACAAAATGGAAATGGGCAAAGTTGCCCTGCGCCAGTTGCTTTACAGAATCCAGAACAAAGAAGCCCCCATCAGCACCACCCTGCTGGATACGGCGCTGACCATCCGAAAATCCGTCCAGTCAGTGAAGGAGTAGCCTTGTTGTTCGACCGTGGACATCATCATCGCGCTGGTGGAGTCGCTGTTGCGCATCCACTCAACGGCGCCCGTCTGTAATACGGGTCTGGTTAGGCCTGCATATACCTGGTCAATCGCTGGTTAGATATCCATCCCGTCAGTGGCTCACCCTGCGTGCCGCCCTTGGTTACAAATATGTCGAGGCACCCATCAACTGCTTCCATAGCATGTTTGGCATCAGCCAGTGTAGTCGCTTCCGAAACCAGGACAAACCCTTGTTTCAATCCAAACTCAATCCCATTCGCCTTCTGCTTTGCGATAAAGGCGTCCAATAGATCATCCTTACTGGCGTTTTTCTCATTCGCCAGGTAACTGTCAATACTGCTTTGGTGAATCATGTATTTGGGTTTGGAATCAGCATCGATAACGGGCAAGCGGCTGATGGTATCGCTGAATTGGCTGTACAGATCGCTCAGCTTGAAGTCATGCTCACTTTTTCCCGCCGGAATCACCAAAGAAGTAATATCGGGGATGCGTCGCATGATGACTGTGACGTTTACCTGCGCCCGCTGCCCCGGCGGCGTCTGTTGAACTCTATCTACCAATTGCTGTACTTGTAGATTGGCAGACTCAAAGTTCGCGCGGCCAAAGAAGAATGCCAGCACGGTGCCGATCCAGGTAGCCACTACCGGCAAAACCATATTCAAGATCGTCATCCCATTTGAGTTACTACTGGGATTGATGATGGCGACTACTGCCAGAATGGTGATGCTTGCGAAGCCAAAAATTACGACGCCAAGAGCGAGCCAATTCCGGGATGAACCGTCTGATTGACTGCTGCCAGTTTGACCACCTTTCGTTGCCACACGACCTCCTTTGACCTTGTAAGAAGACTACTCGCGCACATCACGGAAATCCGAACTGCGCCGCGCGAGCACACCTGTTCACGCA
Organism: uncultured bacterium; assembly: GCA_903921365.1. GTDB lineage: Bacteria > Chloroflexota > Anaerolineae > J036 > Brachytrichaceae > CAIXPS01. The sequence continues at coordinate 23,337 of CAIXPS010000397.1, forward strand.
CAAACCACTCAATAACAACAGACGATTTTCAGTGAAGACAGTGAAGACAATAAGAGCTACGTAGATGTTGAACGAGAGCGAGAGGGAGACAAACAAAGTATAGTGTGTTGGAAGCAATTGTCAAGCCTGATAAGTGATTCGAAATCGAGTTTCACTTCGGCAACTGGTTCAGCAGGAGTGTGGCAATGATTACTGCAAGCGCCATCAGGATGAGCATGCCGCAGCCGAACACGCCAAGCCATGGGCTGGCCTTCGGGATGGGCGTGACCGGCGGCGGCGCGGGCGGCGGCCATAGTTCAGGCGGGACTGCAATTTCAGTTCCGCAGTACGAACACGCCTGCGTCTTGCCCTGACCGTTGTGCAGGTTTGGCGCGCCGCAGTTCGGGCACTTGAGCATGCGCGGGCTGGGCGCCGCGCCGCGACCTCGTGGATCGGTCATGGAGTCGTCTCCTCGCCGCCGGCGGGCTCCTCACTGCTGGCCTGATCGTTGATCAGATCGGCCAGCGCGGCCATGAACTGGGGCAGTCGGTCGTCCGCAGACTCATCTTCCTGTTCCAGATAGAGCGCCACGATCAACGCGAGCGTGGCCTCGGCGCGTTGCGTCATCGTCGCGCCATCGGTCAGGCGATCATAAAAATCAGCGATTGAATAAATCGGGCCATCATCGCGCGGCCAATACACGACCTTGATCGCGTTGATCCACGCCGGCAGGCGGCTCAGAGAATCGGCAAGATTTGGCATACCTATTTATATCACCAGCCATACCATGGCTCACAGCCATTCCATGGCTCACAGCCATTCCATGGCTCACAGCCATTCCATGGCTCACGCGCCGCGATAGCGTTGCGCGATCTGCGCGGCCAGCGGTTCGTCCCCATCGAGTTCGCACACCTCGCGCAGCGTGCGCGCCAGCCCGTAGCCGTGCAGTTTGGCCTGCAACTCCGCCGCGAGCGGGTCATCTGGATGGCGGAACTTGAGCGCCGCAACGATGCCGGTCACCAGGTGTGCCGGAGTGACACCCTCGGCCAGCGCATTCAGCGCCGCGCCCACCAGCCGGTCCGTGCGTCCAAGCTTGCGGATCGGATCGCGCCCCAGCCGCAGGATCGTGTCGCCAAGAACGGTGTTCTCGAAGCGGTGCAGCAGATCGTCAATGTTGGCGCGCAATGCGCCTTGTGGCGGATGATACTTGCGCGCCAGCGTCAACGCCGACTCTTCCATCGCCCCGCGCACCTGGAAGTAAATCTCATCGTCGGCCAGCGCGTCGTAGCCATACTCGAAACCGCGCAGATAGCCGAGATACGCGAGCACCGCATGGCCGGCGTTGTGGATGTACAGCTTGCGCTCGGTGAAGAACGAGAACGGCGCATATGGCGTCATGCCGACGATGGCGGGCGGCTGGCCGATGAACCCGTTGCGATCCACCGGCAATTGCTTGTAGGGTTCGACGACGATCATGCTGGCATCCTGTGCGCGTTGTTCTGGCGTAGGCGGCGGAACCATGCGCGCAATCACCGTGTCGACAAAGCCAACATGCGCCTGCATGAAGGCGTGGTGCTCGGCGGGCAGCAGTTCCTTGACCATGCCGCGCGCGATCGCCGCTGCGCCTTTCAGGTTCTCGCAGATGATCAGGTGCAGGGGAGCAGTGTTGCCTTCAGCCGCGCGCCGCGCGATACCCCTGGCGATGTTGGGCGCGACGAACTTCAGCACGTTCGCGCCGACGGCGGTCGCGCCAATATCGGCGCGGCTGACCAGTGCTGCCACCTCTTCCACGTTGCTGGCATGCAAGGCGCGCACTGGCCCGACATGGACTTCCTCGGTCGCCTCGTTGGTCACCAGCCGGATGTTATAGGCGCCGCGCTGATTGATTGCATCGAGCAGCGGTTGATCGACATCGACGAATGTGACCTGATAGCCGCTCTCGCAATACAGTTGCCCGATGAACCCGCGCCCGATGTTGCCTGCGCCAAAAATAACTGCTTCTTTCATAGCGTAAATGGTACTTGAAAATCGCGCTCCTGCGAAGGTTGGGCTTGCGCGAAACGTCACCTACCTGAGTCCCTTCGCAGGGTTAAGAGGCTAAGTACAGCACCGCTTCGAGCTTCACCGCCAACGGTTCGCGCGACTCGCACCGGATCGTCACTGGCGCGCCCGCATCGAACCGCTCTGCGGGAACCTCGCCCACTGCCCATGACAACCCGCTCCAGATGGCTTTATCGTAGTTCACATCCACCGTCACCGGCTGACCATTCTGCGTCGCTGTGATCTTGAGCAATTGGCCGAGTGTGACGCCGTTCGGCGGGGCCCCGCCAGTCGTGCGCCTCGCGCCGCCGCGCGGATCGACCTGGCGCAGGATGATGCGCAGCGTTCCATGTGGTGGTGGGAGGATAGTGGCCGAGATTGCCCTCTCGCCCTCCGCAACAAATGACGCCTCCAATGGCGCGATCTCCGTTGGGATGCGCACGTCGGCCTGCACGCCCAGGTCATAGGCTGCGCTCGCGTAGCTGCCCGCGCCGATCAGCGCCAGTTGTTCCGCACCGAGCGTCACCGCGCCGCCGTCGAGTTGCGGCACATACCCGGCATCATGGAACAGCACGCGTAGCGGCGTCAGCCCAGTGGGCAGATGGAGCCGCGCCGTCTGCTGCGCCGGGTTGACCACTGCATACAGCGCGCCATCGCGATCAGTCGCCGCGAACCCATAAGCAGAGCCAGTTCCGGGCAGCGGCCCAAATGTGTCAAAGCGTCCGTATGCCTGCAGGTCGAGGTAGAGCGATTGAACGCGCGCAAACCAGCGCGCCTGTTCGTCGCTCAACAGGTCGAGGTTGCCATAGTAGGTGTTGGCCCAGCCGCCGCGCGCCAGACCAAGCAGCAACATGCCCTGCCACGCCGAGGTGCGCCGGTAGTAACAGGTGCCGGTCGTCCCAATCATGAAGGCGCTGTTATCGATACACCGGAGTGGGAAGCCGTTCAACTCGTAAACGCGCACCATGTGATCCGAGTAAATGTCCTTCGAGCGCCAGAAATTCATCGTTGGGACATCGGCGGGGCGCGGGTCGCCGCAGTAGAGCGCGTCGAACACCTCCAGCCACTTCGTGTCGACGGTCTTGCGGAACGGCAGGCTGGTGTTGCCTTGCGTCGAGTGGGCGGCGCCCGCGAACCACAACGATTCCTCCAACCCGTTGTAACCGAGCAGCACCACCTCCGGATGCTGCTGCCGGAACACCTTCAGCCCGGCCTGCAATGCGGCGATATTCTGCGCGCGGATCTCCGACGGCAGCATGGTGCGTTCGATTTCTGGCGTGGCCGCGGACAGGTTCATGAAATCGAACTTGAACATGCGCACACCGCGCTCAACCCAAAGGTGTTGCGACTCGAGGAAATGCGGCAGAAAACCGCCGCTGAACAGGCACATCGAACCGCCATCGGCGGTAAGCGAATCACGCCAGGCGGGGATGGGGTCGTGACTGTGCGTCGAGTTACCTGCTACCCACAGCCCAGGCTTGACGTCGTTCTCCAGACACTTCGCCAGCCAGGCGTCCGGGCCATTCGGCCAGTGCGGCTTGCGCCACGTCCGGTACGCGCCATCGCGCGCATACCAGAACGCGTCCATGAGGTAATAGTCGAAGCGCGCGCCAGAACGGCGCAGGCGCAGCAACTCGTCAAGCTGGCGCATCGCCAGTGCCTCGGTCAGTTCGACGTTATCGGAAAGCTCGTCGTACGCGGCCCAGTTGATATAGATGGTGATGGGAGAGTTGATCATTGCAATATCCTGTATATCCCTGTGTGGATTGGTATAAGGATACTGCGTTTCACGAAATGCTGTGCGCCTTTCCCCTGCAAAGGCCATGGGCTTGCGCAAAACGGCACATATCTAAGACCATTCGCGTGTCAGCGGCGAATTATGAAGATTAAGCAAATTAACCGTACAGACTGCATGCGCCACATCAGACGGCCACACGGCGCATAGCGGCCGCTACGTGGATTAATGACGTAGCGGCCGACCCGCGTGTCGGCCAGGTGCGGCCTGACCTCCAGCAAAGGGCAACGCCGCTACGTGGGTTAATGACGTAGCGGCCGACCCGCGTGTCGGCCAGGTGCGGTGTACGGAGTTATTTTTTAATAGTCATCATTCGCTGTGTCATCCCCACTTAGCCCTGCTCCAGATCAAATTGCGCGTTTTTTAATGCAGGAATACACTCGGTCGCGCCATCAGGAACGAACACAATGAACTTGGAAAACCACTCAAACTGACTGTCCAACTTGAAGGCTTTTTGACCAAGTGTCCTGAACAGGTATTGAGATACAGCCAGAGCAAAACGCTGGTGAGCAAAAACCGTCTCGGTGTGTTAACTCAATTCCAGTAGGAATCGCATCCCCATCGAGGAGATTGTGTCAATTGCATCATCGGCAACAGCGGTGACCCATCTGCAAGACCATGTATAGGGTTCACTGTTCTTGAAAGCTTCATCCCCCAGCGACATAAAAAGATAATTTGACGCTGCCAATACGAAAAGTTGGTGCGGGTATGCTTTTCCCGGTCTTCCATTTTCTGTCTGATATCTCTTCACGTCGGTGAGCCAAAACCGACGCCGCAGGGGATCAATTGCACACAAGTTCACAAGTGTGCCGTTGAGTGTTTGTATCCCGCCGCTACCGTTCACCAAGTTGTGTTGATTAATCCTATAGAGCCGTTCGAATTCTGCCTGGAATTGGTCTGATAAAACGTCTGCGACGGCTTTTGCTCCAATCGCCCTGTAACCTGTGCCAGCGGAATCTGCCGATATAACGGTCTGTGCCAGCGCGTAATTCTCAAAAAATACGCCGTCACGCGGGAATTCCAGGTTCTGAATGAGGTATTCAGCGTATTTGACTTCGGGGTAATACTTGGTTGTCTTTGGCTTGGTTTTCATAAGTCTTTTCCCCTCTATTCAGACATCCAATCCTCCGAAACATTTTGTCGAATTTGCCGTCATCGCCAATGTGCCACGCACCTGCGCCCCATTCTTTATATTCACTGGCTGAGAATTGAAACTGTGATTCCTCGATGTATATAGATGCGATCATAATCAATACCTCTCATACAAAAACGCTGCGCCCGCTGGAGCTGCAATAGCAAACAAGTTACGCGTCTCAGGGTTGTAATTTACCATCCGAGCACAAAATCGTAATCTTCGGCATAGGCATTCCAGTCGATCAGAGGAAGCACTGCATTAATCTCTGCGTCGACGCTTTGGTCCAGCCTCTCGGTGTACCATTGCACCCACATCTTGGACATGTAATCAGAATTGTCGGTGCGCGCTGGGCTCCGTGAGCTTAGCATTGCCACCCATGTGTAGCCAGGTAATGGTAGCGACTTCGGTATGATTGTGATGAGGGCTTTTGGCTCATTCTTTTGATGGGACCCGTCACCCAGATTTCTCAAAATGATTCGGGCGCCGTCCTCGATACTGCCTTCCATCAATCCCGCATAGGTGCTGTGAATAGATAAATGATTCAGGCTGATGGTGCGACCATCGGCGAGTTTATACATGCCATGCCTCCTTTGTGCTGATGACAAGAACTCTCAGGCCTGCACCTGCCCCGTCGCTTGTTGTAAGACACGTTGGGTGAGTTCTTCTATGCTCGGACCGATATCTGCTTTATCGTTAATGTATGAAATTTGTCGCTGGATAATGATGTCTGCGAGGTCATACGATTAACCGGTCCCGTTACTTAAGAGTATGACACAGCTTCTCAAAACTCATATAGGCGATTATGCACATTATGTCGGTTTCCCGTGAGGCGATGCTTTACGTCGCGCCCAGTGACTCCAGATATGGGCGCATCACGCGCTCTACGCGATCGATCCGCGCGTACTTAAGCAGATCGTTGACGCTGCAACGCCGGCGCGCAAGGCACTCCTTGAGCGCCTCCACAGCTACATCAATACCGATCTTGTTGCGGAACTTGAAGCAGTCGGCCACAGTCTTTGCAACGCTCCTTGTCAAAACCTCAGAGCGCCTGCGCCGTTAACGCCAGCGCCGCCTCTACCGTCCTCTCAAAACTCATCCTGCGCCCGTCACTGCGCAGCACGGCGTTGTGTTCATCGCCCAATGCGTCGCTGGCCGCGTCGACGCGCACGCAATAGTCGTCTTCGCGCAAGGGCGGGCGCGGCGAGCCAATCGCCGCCCGGATGCTCTCGATGGCCGCCCAGTACATCACCGCGGGTTCCGGGTTCTCGGCCATCGCCAGCGTCGCAGCAATCCCGGCCAGACACCAGGTCGAGCGCTGCCGGTTGACGTTGGCGCTGAACAGCCGCAGCCCGGTCTGATAGTGCGATAACGCTGCGGGCAGGTCGCCCTGGAAGAGCGCAATGTCGCCGAGACTGTGTTCGGTCGTGGCGACGCCGTGGATGAAGTGCGCGCGCTGGAAGACATCGAGCGCGGAACTGCATAGGCGCAAGGCGGTCGCGTAGTCGCCGCGCATACAGGCCAGCGTGCCATCCAGGTTATTCAAATGCGGCGCGTCGTCACGCAGGCCACCGATCTGGCGCGCCTGCTGCAGCAACGCTTCGGCGCGCTCCGGGTCGCGCCGAGCCAGCGCCACCTCCGCCAGCGTAAATAGCGCCGTATTCTGGATGGAACCGACGCCGAGATCGCGCGCCAGTTCAAGCGCTTCCTCGTATAAAGCCTGCACCTGCGGAAGGTTGTTGCGTTCAAGCTCCACCGTCGCCTGGCTGGGTATAAGCACCAGCAGTTCGTAAGGGCTGCCGAAGCGCCGGATGCTATCCAGTGCTTCGGCGGCGTGCGCAACGGCGCGCGGGTTGTCCACCAGCACCAGGTAACCGCTGAGCAGTGACTGGATAATCGCCCGCTCGCGCGCCTGCGTCTGCGCGTCGCAATGCTTCAGCGCCAGTTCAAGCCACCCGGTCGTCTCCTGCCACGGCCCGAAGAAGCCCCACAACGGGTGCTGCCACACCACTAATTCGACGCCCGCGCGCGGGTCATGCGCATCGCGCAACCCCCATTCCAGCGCAGCGCGCAAGTTGTCGCGCTCCCGACGCAGGTAGTGGATCCAGCGACCAAACACGTCGGGTTGTGAGAGCACCGGCGCCACCAGCGGGAACTGCAGTCTGCGGCACACTTCTGGCGCATAGGCCATCGCATCATGCAGATAATGGCGCAGATGGCGTTGCCGCACCGCGTCTGCTTCGCCCTGTGCAACCAATTGCCCGCCAGCGTAATCGCGGATCACCGTCAGCAGTGTGAACCGCCCCTCGCCTTCCAGCCCATCCGCGCGTTGCACCAGGCTGCCATCCACCAGCGCCTGCAGGTCGCTGGTCAGGTTCGCCTCATCAACAGGGTGCACAGGGTGCACGGAGTGCATAACCGCGGCAACGGCATCGATGGTGCAACCGCCAACAAAGACGCTTATAGCGCGCAGCAGCCGCTGTTGGCCGGACGTGAGCAAGCCGTAACTCCAGGTGAGCGTGGTGCGCAGGGCGCGTTGGCGCGCGGGCAGGTTGCGCGGGCCATCCGACAGTAAATCGAGCAGCCCTGAACCGTCGGGGATGTTCTGTTGCTCTAGTCGCATCAACAGCGCATGCGGGCTGAACAGTCGCAGCCGCGCAGCGGCAAGTTCGATGGCCAGCGGCAGTCCGTCGAGATGACGGCAGATACCTGCAATGACTTCGCGCACTTGAGGCGTAGGATCGATATCCGGGCGAATCGCGCGCGCGCGATCCAGAAACATCTCGACCGCCGGGTCGATGGTCAGCGGCGCTACCTCAAAGACCCTTTCGCCCGTGATGCGCAGTGCGGCGCGGCTGGTGGCGATCACCTTCACCTGCGGCAGCGCGCCCAGCAACTGCGCGACCTCTGCCGCAGCGCCGAGCAACTGCTCAAAGTTGTCGAGGACGAGCAGCATGTGCTTGTCACGCAGTTGGAGCGCGAGGCTGTCCAGCGGCGCGGCGAGCGAGGGCTCGATCCCCAGTGTCTGCGCGATGACCGCCGGCACAAGCGCCGGGTCGCTCACCGTCGCCAGCGGGATCAGCCACGCGCCGTCGAGGAAGGCGTCAACTGTGGCGCGCGCAGCCTCGATCGCCAGACTCGTCTTGCCCACGCCGGGCGGGCCAAGCAGCGTAATCAACCGATGCTCTCCGCGCGTGATCAGTTCGGCCAACGTTTTAATATCGCCCTCGCGATCAATCAAGTGCGTGAGCGATTCGGGCAGATTGTGCCTGGGCGGGCCAGAGCGCTGTCCACTCGGAGAGTGGTGCGCGGCAGTAGCAGGACGCGCAGCCACCGCCAGCCGGACAAGGCGCTTCAACAACGGGGGTTCCAGTTCCAGACCCAATGCCTCGGCAAAATTCGTCTGCACGGCCAGCACATCGGGCAGGCGCTGGCCGCTCTCCAGTCGCGCGATCTGCGACTCGGAGTAGCCCACCTGCTCACCAAGTTCCTTCAGAGTCAGCCCGGCGCGCCGGCGCAAATAGTGCAGCAGTTCACCAAACGTGGTGAACGACTCCATAGTTGCCTGTTTCGCGATCTTTATGCGGGTGCGCGGCATACGACTATTGTAACCAGCGTGTTCCATCCATTCGCTGCGCCTGCTTGTCAAGTTTGGCAAGTTGTTTGTCATGAAATGCCCCCGCGAATGGTGATAAGGGTGATATAAGAAATAGATGTCGGACTTCTCAAAGAAGTCTGACATCTGCTTGTCAGATGATTATTTATGAAGAACCCTTACGGGCCCAAACAGCCCAGCTTTTTGCAGTATATCGTGTGCTATGTGATCTATGTCGTATTAGCAGCGGCCACTGTGTGGTTTGCGCTGCAGGTGCGAACGAATCTGATTGGTATGCCGCTCCTGTTTACCGGGCTGGATTACAGAATGGTGCATCTGCTCGATAACGTCAGCGTCATCCTCATGGGTCTCGCAGTTCTTTTGTTCATCATCGTGATGGAGCATCTGCTGCGCACGCGCCTGCAGAAAAACAAATTCTGGCCGATGGTGGCGCGCATCGTTGCCTTTGACGTAATCGTGATTGCGTTTTCGTACGCAGGCAACTTCGTGCTCATGAAAATCCTGTTGCACACCTGAATCTAATAGTCGCTCCCTTCTGTAAGACCACACAGATACCCCCTCCGTGTGGTTTTTTGTTGCCCGCGCCATATAGACAATTATTAGATTTAACCTAGAATACACTCTTGGCGCCCCAATGCGGATTGACGGACGGGACGCTCGTTGTTACTATCAGTCGCTATTCAGTATACGTATAGGAACGGAGTCATGATGATGAACAGTTTGAGCCGGCGCGATGTGTTGAGACTGGCAGGCGGGCTCGTAACCGCCGCTGCGGCGATGCCCTTGACGAACCTGATGCCTGCGTTGGGACAAGCCAACGCTGCGTTGGGACAAGCCACCGCGTCCGGGCTGGCGCTTGCGCCAGACACGCCAGATGCGCCTCCAACACCGCTGGGCCGCGTAGCCGAGATCAGCGCCGTCATCCGCGCCGATGCCGTCAGCACTTCCAAGCTGGTGCGCACCGTGAAGCGTGACGACGTGCTTACACTCACCGGCCAGGTGAAGGGGCAGGCTGTCATGCCATACAACGACATCTGGTTCAAGACCGACGACGGCTACATCTATTCTTCCGGCGTGCAACCCGTGCAAAATATCAAGAACGACCCGCTCCCTGACAAGGCCGCCGAACACTTCTGGGGCGAGATTACGGTGCCTTTCACCGACTCGCGCGCGACACCGGACGCAAGCGGGCGTAAAGGCATGCGGCTGGAGTACAGCACGGTCTATCGCGTCATCGCCGCGGTGCAAGACAAATCAAAGAACTGGTGGTATCGGCTGCAGGACGGCGTCTCGTACTCACCGGGGCCGTATATCCTCGCGTCCGACATCCGCCGCATCGACCCATCCGACGTGACCCCGCTCTCGCCCGACGTGGTGAATAAACGCATCGAGGTGAACTTGAAGGCGCAGACCATCACCGCCTTCGAAGACGATAAACCCGTGCTGACGCACCTGATTTGCAGCGGCGCCGGCGGTTTCGGCACGCCGCGCGGCACGCACAAGGTATTGTTCAAGACCGTCACCTCGCGCATGATCGGCGGTTCGGGCAATTCATACTACGACCTTCCGGGCGTGCCGTTCTGCACATTCTTCACGTGGTCAGGCGTGGCAATCCACGGCACCTACTGGCACAACGACTACGGCCGCCCGCGCAGCCACGGGTGCGTCAACGTCCCCTCGGACGTGTCGCGCTGGTTTTGGCGCTGGACGCTGCCCACCGCGCCGTACGACAATAAGGTGTTCTACTCGCCTCGCGCCGCGCCGGCGACGAAGATTGTAGTGTTGTAGTATAGGCGCGCGCCCACCTCACACCTAGACCCAATTATGAATTGGTGGGCACGGCATCTACTGGTTCGTTTTATTGCTACATAATCACTACACAGTTGCGCCCGGCGTCTTTGGCCGAATAGAGCGCCTTGTCGGCCTGTTTAACAAGGTCGTTCTCGTCCTTTGCATCGAGATCGGGGTAAGCAGTGCCCCCCACGCTCATGGTGACGTGAATCTCCTGCTCGCCATCCAGGAGCGGCGTTTCTTCAACCATACGCCGCGCGCGTTCGCCCACTTGCGCGGCATCCTCGCGCGAGGCCGCGGGCAGAATGGCGAAGAATTCGTCGCCCCCATAGCGCACCAGGATGTCCCCTTCACGCACCACAGAGCGAATCACCCTGACCACCTGTGCCAGGAAGCGGTCGCCTACATGGTGACCATAGGTATCGTTGATGTTCTTGAACCTGTCGAGGTCGAACATGAGCAAAGCCAGAGGCGAGTTGATGCGGGTCGCCCGGCTAAGTTCCTCGCGCAACCGCATCGTCCCGAAATGCCGGTTGAAGACGCCGGTCAGCCCGTCCAACGCAGCCAGGCGCTGCATGCGATCGTGCATCATCGCGTTGTGCAACGCCAGCGCAAGACCCTGGCGAAATAGATCAAGGCGCTTCAAATCATCGTCTGTGAAGCCGCCTGCGCTGGCCAGAATAATGACTCCCAACGCCGTACTCTTGTAGAAGATCGGATCGATGAGCACTTCACGCGGTCGAAAATCGGTCAGGACGCCCTCGACCAGCACGTCTGTCGGCAAAAGCACGCGCACGAGCTGCTCCGTGCGCAGTGCGCGCCGGACGTGGTCGCTGGCGCAGAGCGCCTGTGGGGTGCGAATCCCGTTGACCATGGAGACCGTCATCTCGCCTTCGCTTTCGATCAGAATTGCGCCAGCGCCGGCGTTGGTGTGCTGCATCAGTTGCTGCAATGCCTTCTCCGTCAGAACGTTCAGATCCAACTGGCTGGACATGGTTTGAGTAAACGCGCGCACCGCGCCTTCGGTCTGGATCATGCGGAAAAGCGACTGCACCAGCCGGTTGAACGCCCTGGCGCTGTCGCCTATCTCATCATCTGAGTCGCTGTTGACGTAGCAGTCTTCGGGTTTGCACCGCTCCATGTTGCCGTCTTTGGTCATTGCCTCCAGGTTGGATTCCACATGGCGCATGCGGTCAGCCAGAAGGGTTAACCGACGCCCCACCACCGACTTCGCCAGAGCGATGTTGGCGGCGCCCACGATCATGCCGGCCGCAATGCAGGCGGCGAAAAACACAGGGGTTAGAACAGACGCCGGAGGAAGCCCCATGAGTGTCACAAAGAAGGGGAAAATGACGCCCATCAGCACACCCAACCCAATCATCCAGATGGCGAGATCAGTGAATACCTTACGTGTCAAACGGATTATGGCGTTACTCCTGGTGTTTTGCAATAACTAAAATTGACTCGCAATGTAAGCTATTGCTCACTATGATCGACGAATTGCAATGATTGTATTACCATGTCGGAAATACATGTCACTACGTGGATGTATCACGTAGACGCGGACCCATGTGTCCGCCCGGCCGCTTACGTGGATGTATCACGTAGGCGCGGAGCGGGACCCATGTGTCCGCCCGGCCGCAACGTGGATGTATCACGTAGACGCGGACCCATGTGTCCGCCCGGCCGCATGCGCGGATGTATGACGTAGACGCGAAGCGGGACCCATGTGTCCGCCCGGCCGCAACGTGGATGTATCACGTAGACGCGGACCCGTGTGTCCGCCCGGCCGCAACGTGGATGTATCACGTAGACGCGGGACCCATGTGTCCGCCCGGCCGCTTACGTGGATGTATCACGTAGACGCGGACCCATGTGTCCGCCCGGCCGCTTACGTGGATGTATCACGTAGACGCGGACCCATGTGTCCGCCGCGACATATTGGTGTCACACATCCTGGTACTTTGAGTCATCGAGATCCTTTTTGAGCTTGTCGGCGTCTGACATAACCGGAATTTGGGCATGCCCGCCAGCAAGTTCGGCCTGCTCGGCGGCGCGCAGTTTGTCGAGCGCGGCAGGGCGGATCACGCCCCACTTGCCGCACGCGGGACAGCGCTGCAGCTTGGCGCCCAGCAGGTTCATGCCAAAGAGTTGAAAGGCTACCGGACTCCCGCACCTGGGGCAGATGCCGCCGCCCATGGGATACTGCCGATGGGCACCTAGTGGGAGCGCGCGCCCCTTTCGACCTGCCAGCAGCGGCACAATAGCCGCCAGCACAATCGCTCCGAAGACGATGACAAGAATCGGGACGACGAAACCCAGCATGTTTCTCGTCGCATCGGCAGCAGCAATGAACCGCGCGGTCAGCGGCCGCGACGCCAGTGCTGCGCCACTTGTGGTCGTGCCTTTAGCATAGAGCGTGTGCATGCCGGTCGGGTAGTCGTCCGTGATGAACTGGATGGCGAACGGCGCCCGCGTAGCCTCGCCGATCTTCTTCGTGTCGATGTAAAACTCGATCTTCGTAATGTCCGCCGGCCCAGTAGCTTTGAGCGTGAACGCGCCCTGGATGTCGTCGTTGAAACCGCCGTAGCCCCAGTCGCGCGTGAGTTCGAGATTTAACATCGCACTCTGCGCCAATAGTTTTGGTGCGATTAACAATCCGCCCAACAGGGTGATTAGGGCGGCGATAGAACGCGTTTTCATGGATTTACCTCCAGCGTGTGAGGATCGATTCGCGTTGGAAGACGCGCGCGGCGAAGTAGACCATCAGCGCATCCACGGCAAGCATAACGACGGCGACGCCGCTGATGGCGCGTATGTCCAGCACGAACAGGCCGGCCAGTTGGCCGAAGAAGCTGCCGAGCACCGGCACGATGATGACCATCGAAATCTGTTCGGCGGCGCGCGGGTCGTTGACGCGCGACGATACCATCATGCCGAAGGTCACAGCCAGCAACGCCAGCAGCGGCCCGACGACGAAGATGGCTACCAGCCAGCGGGCGTCGAGCAGCATGGCCAGCAGCGTCTTGTTTGTTACGATAATCCACGATCCGAGGGCAAAGAGCAGGTACGCGCTGTATGTGGCCACGATCGCCGGGATGACTGCCGCCAGGCACTTGCCGACGAGCAATTCGACTGTGGTGATCGGCGTCGCGAGCAGGGGTTCGAGGCTGCGCGTGGTCTTCTCGCCAACGATCGAATAGGCCGCTATGGTCGCCGGGATGATCACGGGCACGAGCATGAAGAGCAGCATAAACTGGTTGACCAGAAGCAACTGGATGCACTCGCCGCCGTTCAGCCCCTGCGGGCACATGGCGGCGCTCATCTCTGCCGGCAGGCGACTGCTCACGCCGCCGCCGCTCACCGACTGCCCGCCCTGCATGCTGTACAGGATCGCCAGCGGAATTGCAGTCATCAGCAGCGGCATAAACGCAATGGTGAAGATCACCATGCGGTTTTTGAAAACCTCGGCCCATTCCTTGCGCAGGATGGTTTTGATCTTGTTCATATCAGCCTCACACGCGCTTGACCAGTTGCAGGTAAGCGTCTTCGAGCGAATGGCGCAACTCGCCGACGAACTGCACGTCTGCGCCGGCCTGAACCAGGGCGCGCACGGCAACAGGGTTGTTGGCTTCGGGATCGTCCAACCTGACGACCAGCTTGTTATCGACCACGCTCACCTCGCGCGCGAACGGCAGTCGGCGCAAGACCGTGGCGAGCGCCTCGTCCGCGACGCGCAGATGGAACACCACCTTGCGCCCGAAGACCGACGCGCGCAGGTGCGCCGGGGTGTCGACGACGAGCAGGCGCGTCTTGAACACGCCGACATGGTCGCACAGGCGGTCGGCCTCGTCGAGGTTGTGGGTGCACAGAAAGATCGTGCGCCCCTCCTTTTTTAGCTCGGCGATGAACTCGCGAACGAGGTGCGACGCTTCCGGGTCCAGCCCTGCCGTCGGTTCATCGAGGAACACCAGGCGCGGCTCATGCAGCAGCGCGCGCGCTATCGCGAGCTTCTGCTTCATCCCTTTGGAGAACGTTCCCGCCGCATCGAGCCGGCGATCCCACAGCCCCAGCATGCGCAGGTACTTCTCGACCTGTCCCTTGACATCCTTCACCTCGTACAACTCGGCGAAAATGCGCAGGTTGTACTCGGCGGAGAGGTTGTCATACATGCCGGGCGTCTCGGTCAACACGCCGACGTTACGGCGGATGTCGGTGTCGCGCCGGCCAACGGTGAAGCCAGCCACGGACGCTGTTCCCGCAGTCGGCGCAATCAGGCTGGTCAACAGGCGCACCGTGGTCGTCTTGCCGGCGCCATTAGGGCCGAGGAAGCCAAACACCTCGCCTTCGCGCACATCCAGGGTGAGGTCGTCCACGGCGACGACATCGCCAAACTTCTTTGTCAGATTTTTGGTATGGATCATTGATACTTTTCCAGGGTCAATTACGCCAGCCTGTCGCGCACCAGCACCTGCGGCTCGTACCCGATCAGCTTCGCTGCGTGGTCGTAGCTTACGATCGACGCGGCGCCTGTGATGGGGCGCTTGCGCTCCCCAACTTCTGGATAGAACAGGTCAAGCAGCCTCTCCGATTCGACGCCCGTCGCATTCTCGCGCTGACACACAAACAGCGCGTGGCTGCCTTCAAAGTCGGCCAGCAGTGACTTCTCAAACGCTTGCGCCGCGTCCTCGACATCGATGATCGCCCAGAAATCAGTGTGGCCAAAACCCGCAATAAAGACTTCGTCTGGCGGCCCCGGCATGCGCTCGCGCCACGGCCGCTCGGTCATGCGCCGGGCGCGCTGGTCGGCCAGTCGGTCGGCAATCTTCGCTATCCACTCGTGTTGTCGTTCGAGCGGCGCAGTCAGCAACTCCTTCAGCACCTGCTGGCGCGCTTCAAGGATCGGGCGCACAAACGACAGCGTCATCTCCGCGGCGAACACGGACGGCAGGCGTAGACATGTGCTGACAATGCCATCCCTCCGCCAGTAGTATGCGGCGGTGGATTCGAGCGTCTGCTTCGAAAACGAGTAGGGGTCAGAGGCGCCGGTCGGGTGGTCTTCGTCGATCGGGAAGTACCTTATCGGGAAGCTCTTCACGCCAAAGTTGTACCCCAGCGCGTTGATCGAGCTGGCGCACGTCACGCGCTGGATGCCTTCGGATGCTGCGGCTTCGAAGATGTTATACGCGCCGGTGCAGTTGACCCTGAAGATATCCTGCCCCGCTGCCGCCGCCGGGAATGTGTATGCCGCCAGATGGACGATGCCGTTCATCCCGCGCACCTGCTCTCGGACATCGTCGAAGCGGGTGATGTCGCCGATCACATACGCCGCGCCTGCAATCGGGTCTTTGTCTGCCCGCGTATCGAGCACACGCACCACGTGGCCGCTGTTCACCAGCCGGGTCACAACGCCGCGCCCGACTGTGCCTGATCCACCTGTCACCAATATGTTCATGTAATCTTGTCCTGCAGGTGATTGTAAGAGGAATCAGGTTTAACGCCATCTCGTTACCCCGCCGCTTGCCCGACCGCCATCTGGTACAGCGTCTTTAACTCAGATGCTGCGGATACACACACGTTCAGGTCCTTTAGCAGACCATTGCTGATGCTGTACACCCAGCCGTGCACGTTCAGCTCCTGCCCGCGCTGCCACGCGCCCTGCACGATGGTCGTGTGACAGACATGGTAAACCTGCTCGATCACATTCAGTTCGCAAAAACGGTTGGTGCGATCTATGGGGTCGTCGATTGCGCCCAAGACAGTTTCATGCTTGTGATAAATGTCTTTGAGGTGGCGCAGCCAGTTGTCGATCAGCCCATACTGGCGCGTTTGCATCGCGGCAGCGACGCCGCCGCATCCGTAATGTCCACACACGATGATATCGGTGACGCCCAGCACGTCGACTGCGTATTGCAACACGGACAGGCAATTGAGATCAGTGTGCACGACGACGTTGGCGATGTTGCGATGGACGAATATCTCACCCGGCATCAGGCCGGTAATCACGTTGGCGGGCACACGACTGTCCGAGCAGCCGATCCACAGATACTTTGGCTTTTGCTGCGCGGCCAGTCTCTCGAAGAACTGCGGGTCACGCGCCAGCATCTGTGCCGCCCATGCCTGGTTATTTTGAAATAGCTGTTTCAGCACGCGCATAGCAGGCGTCCACTATTGTTTCGCAACCGGTCGGCGCAGCCGATCCGCGAGCGTCTTGCGCAGTGATGCCCGTGGCGGCGCCGGCGTCTTGAGCATGAGCAGGTTCCCCGGCGTGCTGCTGATCATCGATCCCGGCGAGGTCTCGACGCCAATGGGCGTTCCGCCGCGAGCGATCTCTGCAGCCAGCTCATCTTTCAGTTTGATGAGTTTGGTCTGATGCTTGTTCAGTTCGGGCGAGGCGGTCAGCTTGTCCAGTTCGACCACCCGCTCCATGTGGCTGACGGCATCCTTCAACGGGCCGCGCAGGTGATGGAACTTAGCCAGGTTCGCGCGCGTAATGGCTTCGCCGGAGTGATCCCCCAGCCTGATGTGGATGTTCAGGCTGTTCATGAAGTGCCCGGCCGCCTCGTGCCCATACCCCAGGTTCGTATAGACCACGCCGAGGTTGTTCAGCGTCTGGCCGAGTTGTGAGCTGGCGTTGTCGCCGATGTGCTCGCGACATTGCACGCTCAGGCGCAGGTAATCGAGCGCCTTGCCCGGCAAGTTCAGTTCATAATAAATGCTGCCGATGTTGTTCAGCGTGATCGCCAAACCGGCGTCGTCGCCGCACTTTTCCTGCAACGGCCACGCGCGCGCATAGTACTCCAGCGCCAGTTCGCGCCGGCCCAGACTGTCATACGCGCTGCCAATGTTGAACAACACACCTGCCTGGGCGCCTATCGCCCCTGCGCCACCTGCGACCTCGACATTGTCGACCAGTTCGAGCGCACGGTGAACGGCTTCCATCAGTTCGATCCCACGATCGTCAAAGGCGGCGTCAGGCGCGCCGGCGCTGGCCGCATGCGGCATGTTCCTGCACCGCCACATCCACGATTGCAGCGCCCGTCTCAGACCGCGCTTGATCTGATAGAGCCGCGCAGCCCAGATAAATTCGAGCAGCAGCGGTTCATCGGGCGAGCAAGCCCAGGCGTGCTCCACCTGCGCGTAAATCGCGTCGAGATGCGCGATATCCTCGCGATGCGCCATGATCTCGGCCAGGTAGAACGCCCGATGTCGCGCGACGGTCTTGGGATCGCGGCGGACGCGCGCCACACCGGCGATCACCGGGTGAATCGAGAGCTGGTCGGTTGCACCGGTTGCGCCAGCCGCGACCTCGATCAGGTTGCGAGAGATAAGCTGGTCGATCGTGCCCGCATCGGTCTGGGTGACAGCGATGGCGGCTGCGCGGGTGAATGTCGCGGGGGCGGGGACGAAGGCGCCAAGGTCATAAAAGGCGCGCAGCGTCTGGGCGGGCAGCCCGGTCAAGCTGAGCGCGAGCGACTGCTGCAGCGTCGTGTTGGTGTGATCGTGCGTCCCCAGCCGGCCCAGCGCAACCGTCAACCGCGCATGCGGGACGCGCGCCGCCGCCGTTTGACTGGACAATTCGGAAGCTATCTCACTCGATCCCGGCGCGTTCAGGTAGCCGGCCAGCAGCTTGATGGTGAGCGGCAACCCGCCGGTGGCATGCGACACCTGCACCGCCAGACTGGGGTCGGCGGCACAGACGGCTGGCGCAAGCGCTTGCAGCATTTCGTGCGCAGCGCTAGGCGTCAGTTCGCGCACGATGCGCGCCACTTCCGGCTCGACAAATTCGCGCGCCACGGCGCGATAGTTGGACGTCAACAGATAACCGCAGTTCATGCCGCCGCATTGCAACACTTGCGCGTCAGCGGTGTTCCACACATCGTCAAGGATTAACAGCATACGGCGCGCGCCCATAGCCCCGGTGATCGCGCGGGCGCAAGCCATCTCGTCCTCAGCAGCGCCAACGTCGATGCCAAGATCGGTCGCCCAGCGGGTCAATATGGCAATGAGGTCGGGTTGTTGCCCAAGCGTGGCCCACAGGATACCGCTGTTGAAGCGCGAGCGGATGCTGGGGGCATGTGCAATAGCGGCCCCAAGCGTGGTCGTGCCAATGCCCGGGACGCCACCTGACGAGAGCGCCACCTTACGCCCGGAGATGAGCTGGTCTATGACCGACCTCATCAGTTCGTCGCGCCCGGCGAAACCCTGCGGGGCGGCGGGTAGCCCGGAGAAAATGGGGGCAGGCGCGCTGTCCCTGAGCGGTGTTTGCATACTGATGGTGCTGGTCAGAGTCATATTCGCCTCGGCTGACGGTGCTGTAATTCGGCCGTACTTAGAAAGCACTACGAGGATACTACGAACTTGCAAGTTGCGCAAGCTATAGGCGCGTATTGAATATTCGGCGCATCATTGCTCAGGCGCGTTAAGGCGCAGCGTGATGATATCATTGCGGACGCGTTCCCTGGTTCGTGCGTCGATGGCCTGTAACCGTTGTCCGCTCTGCGCTATATACATCCCCACGCCCAGGCTTACGCGATTGGCATTGACGCCATCCGGCAGTTTGATCTGAAAAGCGTCATCGATGACATCACCGGTCAGCCAGTAGCTTGTTGGGAACCACCCGCCATCGGGCTGATGGTCATCCTGTGCGATGACCTTGCCTGTGTCCTGATCGATCACTTGCAGGAGCACCCTGGCATCGATGCTGTTCTGTTTCAGCGCTAACCATCGTAATGTGATGCTGAGCACGGATCCTGGAAGCACTTGGAAGGACTCACCGGTGAGTCCGGCGAGTTCCCCTAACTGATACGTGGGCGTAACAATTGGCATATATTGTGGGGCTACACGCACGCGCCCTGCGATCGGATACACGTGCTTGTTTGCGGCATCTACCACCGGAAGTGGCGCTCCTGGATGATAGGCCGGCGGGAGCATGGGGAATAACGTAACCACCAGGTTATAGGCGCGCGGTCGAATTACAGGTTTAGTCACTCTAATTGTGGTTGGATCGCAGAACTCTTCGCCTGGGCGCCATCGGACGATCGGGTAACTGCCGAACCCATGATATGAATTGCGCATCCCAAGTACCGCGTCGCCAGGGCCAACCAATTCTGCTGAATATGGGAAACTCTGCGTTAAATAGCCGTGCGATTTCCAGCACAGATCGACCGCGATCGCATACCCGCTGGGAAAGCCGTCAACAAGCCCGAGAGACCCGGCCAGACTTCCACCCACAGTAGATTCTTCGGTTGCATCCAATAGCGTAAAATCATCAGCGTGCACGCGAAACCCGGTGAGACCTGCCACGGGTGTCTTGCCGTCGCTGGGGTCGAGATAAGTCAACTGTGTGCGGCTGATATCGGTTGATGTAGGTGAGAATAGCCCATGCGGATTGAGCGCGGTGAGTGTGAAGCTTGTGCAATACCATGCGGCGCCCTGCGCGATGAATATCACACCGGCCAGCGCAACACGAGGTGTCCAAGTCGGCAACCGCAAACGGCGCAGGTAGGATGCTAGCAATAGCAGTCCAATGGCCGCAAGAGCAGATGTCCCACCAAACCCGGTATAAAGGAGGCGCCCTAACCACCATGGTCCAGTCAGCAGCCATAAAAAAGCGCCGAGTGTCGTAAAGAATATAACAAGCAGAATACTTATCCCCAGCAATATTTCTACGGGCATCTCAGTTCGTCGACGATTATCCGTCATCAGCCACAAAGCCCGCACGTACACCGTTGACAGGCCAGCCACATAAATGTAGCGAAAGATCGAGTAGATCCAGGTGGGACCGAATAGAAACGCCCATGCTGGTGAGTACCAGGTTGTGCGATCCCATACTAACAGGTCAGAACCCAGGCTATTTACGAAAAAGAAGGGTGGCAAATTGTAGGCGCCAGGACCGGCAAGTCTGTGCATCGAGAAGCCTAGAGGGTCGCCGTCTGCAAACAGGCCGAAAATGAACCACCAGCCACAAACCAGCAACCAAATCACACCTGAAATCGCCACGACAGGAAGAACCTTTTTCAGGAGCCCCGCCAGGCGAGGACGCATACGACCGAGTTCAATCAACACGGCGCCAATGAGTGCGACCCACACCACACCAATGATCCATGCCCCGCTCAGCTTTGATAAAGTCGCAGCGCCGGCAACGACACCGCCTGCAATGGCCAGGCGCGCGCTAGCGCCGGTGCGTGCAATTCGCACAGCAATGAACAGACCGAGTGTGTCGAACAATATCACTGAAGCATCGTTTGTGATCATGCTGAAGACATAGATGATCCCGGGAACGCTTGCGAACAGCGCTGTTGCGAGTAACGCTGTGCCCGGTCTGGAGGGATCCAGAGAGCGGGTAATACCCCATACTGTGAATATGGTTCCGGCGCCCATTGCCACGGATATCAATCGCCCTAGATGAACCGCCAACGCCGCGCCCTCGTAAGGGAAATCGCCCTCCGTCCCATGCAGGAAAACATTATGGTTGTCGAAGTCGGAAGCAGTGTAACTGCTTTGTTTGAGAAACGAGTTGAAGTTAGTGAACCTTGTGATGTCATCTGCTTGCGGTACCGGCCCGGTAATCAGTGCAATCATCAGGTAGTACAGTGGAGGTTGGCCTGCTTCCTGACCCACTTTATACGTAACGTACGACCCATCGACGTCATCGATGCGTGGTGGTAATTGCCAGTGATTGACCAGATAACGGGCGTAGGCATAATGTCGTTGCTCATCAGAACCCTCAAAAATAGGAACGGCCAGTGACTGGACGAGTGCATTCAGGGTGAACAACACAACGATGGCAAATAAACCGTATCGCCACAAGTGAGACGTCGCTGTGACGGGTTGACTTAACCTGGTGCGCCAAATAGACAATGAGCGCTTTGAGTTAGTCGATGAGCCGGGTGCACTGATTCGCATACGGGTTGGATTTTAGCGCAGCGATAGACTGACGCTAAACCTTATGTTGTCGCAATCTTGTTTATGCTTACAATTTGAGGAAACTATGCGCCGGTTTTGAACAACACTTACATGGCGTCCAATCACCCCGATGATCAAGCTGAAACTGAAGAGCATACCTTGCCCAACAGGCTGTTAGACAAAGTATCTGTGCAGGCCCATAATAAGTGCTGAGTGCTGTGCCTTCTGAGCACTCAGCCAATGACTAGGGAACTTATGACATCAACAGAATTGCATCATATGCCTGGGAAGCATAGATTCCTGCGTCGTTTTCTCATGCCCATTATCGCAATCGTGGTATTTGCCGGAATCCATTATGGGAACCCAACGGTGGCAGACGATATTGCCGCCGTAGCCACGATTGGAGCATTAGTAGATCATGGCACACTTGCGATCTCGTCTCTGCAATTCCTGGATGACCAGGTGGGTATCGGCGCGCTGGGACCAGACGGGCAGTTGCACTCGAAATACGGAATCGGCCAGGTGCTGCTTGGCGCACCTCTATATATGTTGGGCCGCCTGATTCCGTCGCCGCCATTTGAGGTTTATGGCGTCACGATCGCAGAATCACAAAATGGCGTCCTTTTCCTGCTATTGTTAAATTCTCTGTAACTGCTCAGGCTGAAAAACCCAGAGTGGGCATGACGATTGAACCCTCGAAGAGAGAGCGTAAGGCGTTCAGCACGGGGATACCTTGCTTGCGCAGGGTGGAGATATAACCACGAATCCGGCAGAAGTGCTCCGCGCCCTTAGAACTGCGAAAGCAGCCAGATATCTTTTGCTTGACCTTCATCATGCGCAGATCGCGCTCAGCAAGATTGTTGTCAAATGGCACCCTGAAGTCGTACATGAAAGCCAGCACAGATTTGCGGTGCTCGTCCAGACGATCAAGCAGATTGCGCGCCGGGGTTTGTTTCAGGCGACCGCGTTGTCCAGCTGCTCTATCGGGTGGCGGGTGGGCTTGCTGGCCAAGCGCGAGCAGCTTGGCATAGCGGCCTTCATAATCTCGCCGTTGTTTCCAATCCAAGCGCT
>CAIXPS010000398.1 GCA_903921365.1 uncultured bacterium
GAGATGGCGCCCGATATCCCGCTGGAGCCGGCGCAATACAAAGCAGTGGTCAAGCGCGCGCGTGGGCCGGGCAAGAAACGCAGATAACCATCCCGCCTGTCAGGTTGCGCAATACCAGTCCAGCGCGTGGTATGCTTCCAGCCGCCTGTGGTGTAGTGCAGGTGTGGGAATGTAAGTGTTATTTTGATCCAGGTGTAACTTGAACAAGCACATGTGCCGTTTGATGGTCGCCGTCAGTATCATCTTTGGCGTGAGTATTGCGTTGACGGGCGTAAACACCGCAGCGCAACAAACGGCTGGCTCAATGCAGCCGCTCCCGGCATCTATGAGCCGCTTCCCGTCAACGGCGACTACGGACAAGCTCTCACCGCGCCTGAAGATATTGTCCGAATTGGCAGGGAGCGGCCGACGGCTGACGACTGTCGACGAAGCCTCTCTGCTTAACATTGCGTCAAGCGGTCCCGGCAGTCTGCTGCAGACCGCAACCGGCGACCTGCTGGTCTTTGCGCGAATGAACGACATTTCGGCGGCAGGGCTGGTGCAACTCCATACAGCCGGCGCCTCACTGGTTAATCTTGCCCCTGAGTTTGATGTTGCGACCATCACTGCGCCGCGCTCTGCCTTACAGAACATAGCAGCCATTCCGGCAGTGGACTATTTATGGGAAGAATACACACCGATGACCGGGTCATTTTCACCGCGCCGGCAGAACGACCAATCACAGTCTTCGGCTATCCATGCCCCCTCAATAAGCGCCTGTCCCAGCGGTGTTGCCGTCACAGACGGGATCACGCAACTCAACGTCCTTCAAGCGCGCAGCGCCTACAGCGTCACAGGATCGGGAGTAACGGTGGGTGTGCTATCGGACTCATTCAACCAATACGTGTTTGCCCATACCACTGAAGCGACTGATATCTCAACGGGCGACCTGCCTGGCGCCGGCAATCCATGCGGTTATCTGACGCCTGTCGGGGTATACACGACATCGATTTACTATTCAAGCTATGACGAAGGGCGCGCCATGACCCAGATCATCCATGATATCGCGCCTGCAGCACATTTGAGGTTTGCATCGGCGTTTAACGGCATCTTCGAATTCAGCGACAGCATACGGGCATTGCGCAACCTGGGCTCTGACATCATCGTTGACGACGTCTTCTATTATGACGATCCGTTTTTCCAGGATGGCCCTATATCGGTCGCGATTTCAGACGTTGTGGCAAGCGGCGCAACCTACTTCACGCTCGCGGGCAATCATGATATGCAGGTGGGCGGGAATCCTGTGGGTTCGTACGAGGCGCCAGCATACACCCCAGCCGCCTGCCCCTTGCTGGCAGTCTCATCATTTACCGGAACCTGCCATAACTTCAACCTGGGCGTCGGCGGCGTTAACACAGGGAGCACGATCACAGTCGCAGCAGCAGGTCAGGTCAATGTGATCCTGCAATGGGCGGAACCCTGGTCAGGCGTCAGCACTGATCTTGACTTCTACCTGATCGACAATCTTGGTAATATCATCGTGTCGAGTGCCAACAACAATCCTACCGGCACTCATGAGCCGTTCGAGTACTTCAATTATTACAATAATACGGGTCTCCAGCGCGTCATGCGACTGGTGATCAATCGACCTGGCAGCACCGGCACGCCGCGATTGAAGTATCTCTTTACGCAGAGTTCCTACTCCTTCAGCGGCGTGCAATATGCCGTGTCAAAGGGCAGTTACATCGTTGGCCCGACGGTCTACGGCCATTCCGGCGCGTCGGATGCTATTAGTGCCGCCGCCATCTCATACTCGACTAATAACTCACCTGAGACTTTCACGTCGCGCGGGCCATCAACTGTTTATTTCGGCCCGGTCAACGGGAATATACCTGCGTCCGCACTTGGAAGCCCATCCGTGCGCCAGAAACCCGATCTTGCTGCGACTGATGGCGGTTGCACCACCTTTTTCCCGTATTACGGAACCCTATGCCCGAATGGATATCGCTTCACTGGCACCTCAGCCGCAGGTCCGCATGGAGCAGGTGTTGCTGCTTTGATGCTGGAATGGGCCAGAGCGCACAACGCCGTACTGACGGCGGCTCAGATCAAGTCGTATCTGGCGAGTTCCGCGCGATCGGTGGCAACAGATGGTTCTGCACAGAAGGTCGGCGCCGGACTGATCGATGCCTTCGCCGCCATCAAGAAAATGATTGTCCCGCGAGCGTTCTTACCGCTCAGCGCCAAGAGCTATTAGCCTCAAAGCGCTAACTGATTTTTGGGATAGACATCCAGACGCGACCAAGCCATTGCAAGCGTGGTATCACGATGTGGAGGGTAATCGTTACCGATTGGTGGTTTTAGTTCAATACACACACAAATTGGTCTACATTCGTTTTGTCGGCACACATACGGATTACGACCGGATTGACGCAACCACTGTTTGAGTTTGAGAGTGGAGTTGTGAGATGGAGATCAAGCCAATTCGGACACAGGCGGACTATGAAGCGGTGTTGAAAGAAATTGAAAGCCTTTTCGTCGCTAGCCCTGGCACGCCTGAAGCCGACAAGTTGGATGTGCTGGTAACACTCATCGAAGTCTACGAAGCAAAGCACTACTCTATTTCGGAACCTAATGACCCTGTAGGGGTCCTTGAATATTACTTGGATAGCCGCGGCGTAAATCGCGCTGCTCTTATTCCCTACCTGGGCAGCAAAAAGCGTGTGTCAGAGATATTCAACCGAAAGCGGCGTTTGTCACTGGATATGATCCGCCGGTTGCATGATGGCTTGGGCATACCATCTGATTTGCTAATTGCGTCAAGCGCCAAAGACCGGGCACAGAGAAACAAAGGCGCAGCGGGATTGCAGGCGCACGCATAAACCGCAAATAAACACCTTGCATTGCCATGAAGGTCACGGTAATCATCGTTTCGTGCGGCAACCGAAGGTATCGCCCCCACAATGAATCGATCTCCCCAACGCGTTAAAACGCGTTTCCGCAGGTTGTCAGCCACGATTTCCAATCGCGGTGTCTCGCCGTGAATTGACCGCGCGCATCGCCAAGCGGAAAAAGGTTCAGGCGGCCATCGCGCGTGTGGGGGTGTGAATGTGCTTCAGCCGGTAGACCCCACACCTGCTGACCCTCCGTAAACGCGCTGAAAGCGCGTTAAGAATTAGACTCCGTCATAACCGGCTTTCAGCCGGTTTGTCTTGGCGCCAGACGCCGATTTCCAATTGGTGGCCCCCATTGCACACCCCAGTAGGGGATGACCCGCGTGTCATCCCGTTCTCGCCGCGCGACCACAACGGCGAACACATGGGTTCGCGTCTACGTGTAATGGCCATGCCCGCGTGTTACCTCGTTCATCGTGCGAGCACACCGGTATGCATACGTAGGGGATGACCCACGTGTCATCCCGTTCTCGCCGCGCGACC
>CAIXPS010000399.1 GCA_903921365.1 uncultured bacterium
CGCGCGCGCCAGCGCCACACGCTGTTGCTGCCCGCCGGATAACTGGTAAGGGTAGCGCTTCGCCAACGCTTCCATCTTGATCAGCGCCAGCATCTCGCCCATGCGCTGCTTGATCTCACTGGCGGGTTTACGCGCTATCGTCAGGCCGAAGACGATGTTATCGGCGACAGTCATGTGCGGGAAGAGCGCATACGACTGGAATACCATGCCAATGTTGCGTTGATTGGGTGGTTTGGCAGTGATGTCCACATCCCCCAGGCGAATCTGCCCGGACGTGGGATGCTCGAAGCCGGCAATCATGCGCAGCGTGGTCGTCTTGCCGCAACCGCTCGGGCCGAGAAACGAGACGAACTCACCCTGCTCAACCTGCAGGTTAAAGCCTTCAACAGCCACCGACTGCGCAAACGCCTTGCGCACAGCGTTCAGTTCAAGAAATGCCATCGTTGTTTCTCATGGGTAACCGCAAGGGATTACCCCTGCGAATGAATCATCTGGGGCCGGCCATGGGCGCCTGACCCGGTATGCGCCGGCTCAAGATTTGAATGACTGCCGTTGCGCCCCACGTTAATGCGAAGCTGATTACTGCAAGCGCAGAGGGTTCGTACACCTTGCTGCTGCTCAGTAAGTTCATATACGGGCCAAACGCCGGCCATACGAGCAGCGATGCCAGCGTGAATTCGCCCATCACAATTGCAAACGTGACGAAGGCGCCGCTCAGGATCGACGCGCGCAGGTTCGGCAGGATCACGCGAACGATGATCTCGGGCCAGGTGGCGCCCAGGCTCTGCGCCGCCTCTGTCAGCGAGCGAATGTCTATCGAGCGCAGCCCGGTGTCGACTGCGCGGTACATGTATGGCAACGCCAACACCAGATATCCCGCCACCAGCAAAGCCGGGCTGGACACCAGCATCAGCGGTGGATGGGCGTAGATGCGAATCAGCCCGAACACCAGCACAACGGCCGGGACAACAAACGGGAGCAATGTGATGAACTCCATGACCGGGCGCAGTTTCGGCAGTCGCATGTGCACCCAGTATGCCGTCGGCACAATCAGAATGATCCCGGCAACAATCGTCAGCAGCGCCATCTCCGCGGAGAATAGAAACGTCTCGCCGAAACGGGAATCCTTAAGCACATTACTATAGGCCAGCAGGCTGAGTTCACCCCGTTTGGCGCGCAGTGAGAAATCAATTGTGGCATACAGCGGGACGATGAAATAGGCTGCGCCCAGCACAAACCACAGCCAGGACCACGCCAGGCGTGGCGCGCGTTTCTTCACTTTGCGTTCCTCACTTGATCCAGCGCCCGGTGCGCCGTTGCAGTAGCGTGTACCCGCCAATCGACAGCCCCATGATCACGATCATTCCCAGCGACAAACTGTTGCCAAGCCCAGGGTTGTTCAATACATC
Source organism: uncultured bacterium (assembly GCA_903921365.1). Lineage (GTDB taxonomy): Bacteria > Chloroflexota > Anaerolineae > J036 > Brachytrichaceae > CAIXPS01. The sequence goes on from CAIXPS010000399.1 coordinate 1,410, forward strand.
GCCGGTGATCTGATTGCCGATCAAAATCGTCACCAGGTTGATGGTCCCGCCGGTCAGGGCGTAGGCGGTGGCATAGGCGCCGAAGGCGTTGCCAAACAGCAATACAATCGTCGCCAGGATGGTTGGCAACAGAATCGGCAGCGCCACCCTTTGCCAATACACCAGGGGCGTGGCGCCAAGATTCTCTGCGGCTTCGCGCCACTCACGGCGCAGCCCTTCCAACGCCGGCGTGATGATCAGGATCATCAAAGGAATTTGAAAATACAGATACGTCAGGCTCAGCCCCAGAAAGTTGTACAGGTTGAACCCCGCCTGGTAGATGTCGATGCCAAAGACGGACTTGAGCAACACGGACACCAATCCCAGGCGTCCCAGCGTGGAGATAAAAGCAAACGCGAGCGGCACGCCGGCGAAGTTGGATGCCACCCCTGAAAAGGTGACGACGCCCGATTGCAGCCAGCGCGGCAACCCGCCGAGAACGATGGCATAAGCAATCAGAAAACCGAACAAGCCACCCGCCACTGCCGTCACCAGGCTGAGTTCGATGCTGGTCAGATAGGCGCTCACGACGACTTTCTGCGACAACTGGCTGATATTCTGAAGCGTGAACGCGCCCGTTGCATCCTGAAAACTGCCGACAATCAGATTCAGCGTGGGCAAGAGGAGGAAGGCCAGCG
>CAIXPS010000400.1 GCA_903921365.1 uncultured bacterium
CGGCGTGATGAACTCTCCCTCCGGCCCTCCGGATCCCAGCAGCGGCGAAGATGCCACAAAGCACTTGCCGTCGAAGTAATTGACGACGCGATCCGGGTACTGGGTCACCATGCGCTGCGCGGCGGAATTGGCGGCGTTGGATTGGCCGATGGCCAGGATGACACCCGTTTGCGGGGTCTGCGCCGGGCAGGCGACTTCCTGCTTGCCGGGGCACGCGCCCTCGAACTTTGCGGGACACGAGGTCAGGCGGCCGAAATTGTCGAAGGTGTAGACCGATTCTTCGGCAGTTGCGTGGGCTTGTAAGCCCAGCAGCAGAAAAACAGCAAGGATAAGGTTCTTCAAGGGTCAGGGGCTCGTTGCAATCGATGCAACTGAGTATAAGCCCTTGACGAAATTGTCACGGAGTACGAATTTCTGGATCTTCCCCAGGCTGCCGACGGACCATATTGTCATCCCCCACCTGCCGATCTGGGGAGCAACTCGTGAGCGACGCTGGTAGACTAAGCGACGGTTGCATGACGCCTGAACTTTCATGGTGCGCATGCACACTCAATCTGCATTTCTTAGTAGCACAATGTCATCGATTTATCGCGGATCGCAAAAACACAAGAACCGCCCCGTCAAGGGACTCAAAGGTACGCTGTGTCCGGAATGGACACATGCCGCCAACGACGGTGGATTTCGCGGCGACCCGCATTTACATTGCTGGATTGAAACAGAGGCGCATCGGTTGTTTGAAAACGCATCCACTGACGGCGAGCGACGTTTTGCGACAGATCGCGGAATTGCTTTTGAAGCAAAGCCAACGTCTGATGGAACATGGCATGGCTTTCCAGTCCCTTGGGAAAGTGTGCCTCCCGCGATTTTGCGTCAATGGCTTCATGATGGAAAGGTGACTCGGCGGCAGGTGAAGCTGTTCAGGTCGCGAGCAACGGACAACATCCGCTGGGCACTCGGAAACGAAGAATCATGAGTGAACTATTTCGATTCGGCGATCCCGGGCAGTTCGAAATCGCCGCACGCTGGCTCAATGACTCCGAACCGCGGGAGCGGCTTCCGGTCGCGGACGGTTGGTCAACGGGTGAGTTGTGCATCACGGTGTGTGGGCAAGTGCTGACGGAGCATCGCTTCCGTGGCAGGCTATCCAGCAATTTGTCATGGTATCTGTCGCCAGTCATTGACTGGCTGATCCGGAATTGGGCCTGCCTGCTCCATGAGGAAAGCTTCGGCTGGCCGGAAAAGTCTGCACAACCCGCTGCGGTTGCAACATTTTCGGCGCTGGAAAGGTATATTGCGTCACCCACTGATACGGATAGCAGTACGTATCAAAAGGTACATGACTGGTGGAGTCGGCACGCATTGCGTGCCGCAGACTCCAGCGCCATTTATCCTGATATCTATTTTCGTCGCGTCGCCGATGATATCGAGATCTCGTGGCTTGCCCGCCAGCCAGGCTTCGCGCCCGATGATTTCTCACTGACGCTTGGCCCTGGCTTTGCGCTTCTGTCGGTGGGCGCAGTCGCCACTGCGCTCTGGAAATTTCTGGATTGGGCAACGGCATCTGCTCCGGCGACGAATGCGGCTGACCAACTAGTCGTGGACGGGCTCAGGAGTCGTTTTGCAAGCTTGAGCAACACCCCGGTTTCCGAGCTAGAGCAATGCTATGTTGGTCCCCAACTACAGCTGCAACTTGATGCAGTGCGAAAGTCAATTGACTTGGCCAATGACCGGAGGCTCGTCGGCAATCTGCCCGTCATCGAGTCCCTTGATTCCGCCGTGTTGATGTTTGGTGGCTTGAACGTCGATATTGAGCAAGCCGATATACGATGCCTCCTGAGTTTTCTCGCCAGTCAGAAAGGGCAAGTTGAATCAGATGTGCTCGCCGAACTCGTCGGAAATCCTCAAAGTGAAGTTTGGCTTAGGCCTCACGAGGAGGGGTACGGATTAGCGCTGGACTGTCGCGAAGGTCTTGGTATCGAACCGGATCGAGTGTTTATCGATATCGATGATGTTTTGACGAAACTTAGCGTCACCGTGCAGGAGGAAGCGCTCTCGACACGCACCGTACGTGGCGTGGCGGTTGCCGGACAAGGCTTCGGCCCAGGAATCCTGATTAATACGAATAGTGCCTACAACAACAATGAACCGGGGAGGCGCTTTACCCTGACACACGAGTTTTGCCACATTCTGTACGATCGGACGCGCGCTAAAAAACTCTCGCACTTAAGCGGCCCGTGGACTTCCGGCCGTACGGAGAAGCGCGCCAATGCGTTTGCGGCAATGTTCCTGGCACCACCTTCTGCGATTCGGAAACGGCTCGTCGATCATAGCCCCGACGCGGTTCGCCAGCTTGCAAACGACGTTGGAATGGGGGTGACTGCGTTGATCGAGCATCTGTATAACTTTGATCTGATTGACGATGCTGAGCGTGAGCAGTTGAAGCAATATTTCGTCATACCTGAGCAATTCGACTAGCCTCGACATTGAACGCCGGGCGTCATGCCGAGCCGATTCAAATGCAGTGCGCGCCGGATTTGACGGC
>CAIXPS010000401.1 GCA_903921365.1 uncultured bacterium
GAGTACGTGTACGTGTTCGCCTTGTCATTAGCCTTGGGGGTATTGCTGTCGGTGTAGATCTGCTCGCCATCCACCGACCATACGATGCTCAGCTTCGTCTTTTTCGGGATGCAGTTGTAATCAAATGCGGCGACGACTTTGGATGTGCCATCGGGATAGCCTTCGACCTTCTGGTCAACGTCGCCGCTGTCGGTCAGCGTAGCCCAGTACACGTCGGAGGCCTTCAGCGTGGTGCAAGCGGCGGCCGGTGCATGTCCCGTGGATGCCGCAGGAACGGACGCGAGTCCCTTGACCGGCGTCGCTTTCCCGGCCTGCAGTGAGGCCGCGGACGCCGTCAGTGTTACCGACAAGAGCGTGGCCAACGCTGCCGCTGCCATGAATGTGGATTTCAGTTGCTTGTGCAAGTGTGCTTTCATAATTGCCTCCTACTTAAACGACAGGCTATTGACGAAACTGGTGAAGACCGCATCCACTTCGCCGATGCTTTCCGGCGTGGACAGCAACGTCACGATCACGGCGCGGTTGTCCATCATAAAGATATAGTCGGAGCCCTGGATTACGCGCGGGATGGACGCGACCAGCCCGCCTGGATCGACATAGGCAAATTGCTGCAACTGCACCTGTTTGCCGTTGACGGTCGCGGGGCGAGTATCAACCTGCTTGTAGCTGACGAAGTCCGCCGCGCGCTCCGCAGCCAGCATCGAGCTGACCGAGCGGACATCCTGCCCGGCTTTCAGGTCTTTGCTGACGATGATGAATTCCGCCCCGCTGCCCACCCGGTCGGCCACGTGCAACACCTCAGCGGGATTTTGCACAGTGCCATAGCTGGCTGGATAGGCGCCGCGCACCGTGCCCTTGTCGAAGGGGGCAACAGCGTTGACGATGACATTCCACCCGATGACGCCCACCACCAGCATGACGACAAACAGACCCACTACAACCCGGTTCGCCTGCCGGTCGCCCACCGTTGGATCGGCTTCGGCCTTGTCAAGCCCAGCCACTTCGCGACTGACATCGCGGTGGACAAGGAGCGAGACAATTGCCGTCACGGCGACAGCCAGCACGCCCGCGAGCACAAGCCCTTTCACCGATGGCAGAGCGCTTGACGCGCCGACATTGATGCTGCCGGTTTCAAGTTGACCGCGCACGACAAAGAACATGCTGCTCAACAGCACGGTGATCAGGAAACCGAGCGGCAACCACCAGATCGGATCGCGCTCCAGCTTGGCATGGCCGAGGAAATAGCCGATCACGCCGCCAAATGCCGCGTACGCGAGCGCCAGTTCAGCAATGTACACCTCGCTCCCGCCCAGTCCGCTGCCGCCGCTGCTCAGGATGAACTGCAGGTTGACCGCAGTGGCATAGCCGAGCGCCGCGGCGGTGGCATACACCACACCGTCAGTGCGCTCGTCGAACTCAGGTTCATCAAACATGAAATAGCGCACCGTGGCGTAGATGATGAAGGTCTCGATCGTCCCGATCAGCAGCGAGCCGAGGATGGTGGAGACCGTGTCGCGATACAGCCAGTCCTGCACGTGTAAGACGTTGTTGGTAAGCGGAACGCCGATCGCGCCCGCCAGCGCAAATCCGATCACGAACATGCGTCCGACGTAGCCCACGGGCTCTGCCTCGACCTGATCCTGCACGTAGAAGAAGGCGAGCCACAGCCCGGCGGGGACGACCGCCAGCACGATGCCGACGACCAGTAAGCCAAGGCCGTTCAGTTGCGGGCTAAGCAGCCGATCAATTGCCACCACAGCGGCGACAAACACGAGCAACGCCGCCACTGCAATGACGGCCGAACGCCAGACGCCCTTGCGATGGTAACCCGCTTTCGCGTAACGATCCGACCCGACGACGGGGGTGTGTGTTGTCACAGTACTCCTCCTGCAAAAAACGATAAACGCACAAAAGACTTGAACGCGCTACGAAGAGCACTGCGACGCCCCCAGAACCGATCCCCATCGCAGCGATCTCAGTAAACAACGTTCTGTTCTCATGAACCTGAATATAAGCCGACAATTGCGCGATGAAGTGATGACGTGAGAGGGATGCGTTGCCAGTCCTGTCGCATCCCGAGGCCTGAATAGCAGGGAGTATACCTGATGAAACTCGCTTTTTCCGCCCCTGTTCCTTCTGCCCCGCCGCCTCGCCGAGAGAATGACTAACCTGCCTGCATCGTCAGCTGACGCGGGCATTCTGCTCGGCGATGATGCGGTGGAATAACTCGGCCTGATCAAGCGCATCCTGCAGGGCGTTGTGGGTAAGCACGTGCTCGGTCTGATAGCGCTCGACGACCTGTTGCAGGCTGGTCTTGTTCCAAGGCACACGCGCCACGCCCATGAAGAACGACTTCATGTCAAGCGCCGAATAGCCGAATGGGTTGCGCCCCAGATAACGATGAAAGTAGTCGTTGACAAACATCCAGTCAAAGACGGCATTAAACGCGACGAACACGGGACGCTGGTTGCGCGGCACAACACTCCCCAGCCATTGCTCGAACTGTTCCATCGCCAGCTTAGGAGCGACGCCGGTGCGCGCCAGTTCTTCCATCGAGAGATGGCACACCGCGAGCGCGGCGGCGACATATTTGACGCTCACGGGGCGCAGCTCGATGTAGAACCTGGACGAGAGGTCGTCCACAAGACAGGCGCCAATGGAGAGCAAAGAAAAGTCGGCCGGGTTCGGCCCAGCCGTCTCAACGTCCACGCAAACATAACAAAGACCCATAGTTGTGGTCGCCATGCTCCTATGTTAGTCCACAGGCAGCATCTCGACGCTGCCCGCACTCAGTTCCTGCAGCGCTGCGGAGAACGGCGCGATATCATCAACCGGGAAGACGAGGGTGAGCAGCACGCATGCGCCAAACTCCTCGCCGGCAATTGCGCCGTGATGTGCGGCGACGAGTAGCCTGGCGCGCTCATAGAGTGGGTAAGGCAGCTCGACCAGAAAGGTTTTGCGCTCCACGCGCTCCGCGCGGGGCAGCACCTCAAGCGCCGCCTTGAGCGCGCCGCTAAACGCCCGCACCAGCCCGCCAGTGCCAAGCTTCGTCCCGCCAAACCAGCGCGACACGACCGCGACGACATCGCCGAGATCGCTGCCCTGCAACACGGCCAGCATCGGCTTGCCGGCGGTTCCGCCGGGCTCGCCGCCGTCATTGCAGCTATCCGTCACGCTCGCGCCATAACCGATGTGATAAGCGTAGGCGTGCGACGAGGCGTCGCTGTGCCGGGCTTTCACCCGTTTGATGAACTCATGCGCGTCGTCAGTGGTGCGCGCCTCGCCGATCGCGCAGATAAAGCGCGAATTGACGACAAGGGTTTCGGCATGGGTTTCCTGCGCGGGGATTGGGTAACGGGTAGCCATAGTCAACGTATCCTGAGTAGAGACAGTGTCAAAGACTTTGGGGGCATGCACACGAGCACAGCCGCAGGCGCGACCCGTATGTGGCACGGTGTGCGCCCAACCGTGTCGCCATCCACCTGCACCGGCTGTCGAGCGGATGCCACAATGTTCACGTAGTTCCGCACGGGGATGCGCGTGATCAGCATGGGCGGCAGGCGCTCGCGTCTGAACAACGCTTGAAAGCCGCGCTGGAGGTCGCGCAGCGTCGAGAAGCGGAAAATGACCAGGTCGAGTTGCCGGTCGCGCAGGCTGATCGTCGTGTCGAGCTCAAGCCCAAGGACGCCGAGTGCGCTGCTATTGGCGACCCACACCGACTCGGCGCGCTGGCGCAGGACGACGCCATCCACATCAATGCGGTAACGGGCGGACTGCAAGCGCAAGCCATGCAGGAACCCTTCCCATATATACGCCAGTTTCCCGAAACGCTGCTTGGATTCGCGCGTGGTGTCGCGCGTAACGAAGGCCTCATAACCGATGCTCAGCCGCAACGCAAAGTAGGTCTTGTCGTTGAGCAGGCCCAGGTCCATCGGCAGCATCTCGCAGTCTGATAGCGCATCTTCGCAGGCTCGCCGCAGGTCGGAGTTGACGCCAATGGCCTGCCCAAGCACGTTGCCGGTGCCACCAGGGATGAGCGCGAGTGGAACACTTGTCCCTACCAATCCGTTCAGCACTTCCATAACGGTGCCATCGCCACCGCAGACAACGACCCGCGCATAGGAGGTCGCGTCACTCACCAGTTCGCTGGCCGATTGCCCGGCTCTGGTTGGCCGGATATGCAACTCCATGTTGCGAAAGACTGCCATCTCGGTCAGCCACTGCGCCGCCTGAGCGCCTTGCCGCGCGCCCGAACATGGATTGATGATCGCCAGTATGCGCTGCATGGTCTCACGCGCGGAGCCTATCTACGGCTTTGCGTCCCTTGCGGGTAGAAGGTGTAATTCTCAGCGATGGTCTTCGTCACTGGCGCCGTCACACCTGGAACAATCCCGGCCAGGATCAGAAGGGCGACGACGACAGCTATCGTGACAGCCTGAACCCGCTTATGCTTGTTAACGGGGTGTTGCAAAGCCAATACCGACGCATCTGCGTGGCCGAACAGGGCGGTTATTCCCCGGAGCATGCCGGCGCCGATGCTCACACCGGCGACCATTGTCAGCACCAGCACTTCCAGATCGGTCTGCCCGAGGACGCGGGCAGTCGTCCAGCGCGATACAAAACCAATCGTGCCCGGCAACCCGGCCAGCGACAGACCGCCAATCGCAATCGCCAGCGTCGCCCACAGGTTACGCTTGCCCAGGCCAACGATCTGCGCGAATTCATCGCTGCCGGCGCGTTCACGGATGATCGCGATTCCGATGCCCATGACGCCGAGGGAGAGCGCGCGCGACGCGATCGCGAAGGCGGCGGCCTCAACCGAAAGCGAGGTGCTGTGGTTCATCAACAGCAGGGTGCTGCCAATCTCGACGCTCAGCCCGCAGGCGATGACGCGGCCAAAGGATCGTTGCGCCCAACCGAGTAATCCGCCGAACACGATGCTGGTGATGCCAAACAGGTTGCACAGCGATGCGACATCCGGGCTGGCGCCAAACCAGTCATAATCCTGTTTCAGCGCCAGAAACAGGAACGTCACTGCGCCCGTGCCGATGGCCGCAAGAAACGCAGTCGTCAAGGGCGGGGCGTCTGTGGCGACCGAGTGGGTCCATGTAAAGATTGGCAGCGCGCCAAACGACAGAACGAGCGCGATACCAAGCAGGATAGTGGCCGGGCGATACGCGGAGACCTGCAATAGTGGATCGCTGATACCCCCGGCCTGCGTAACCGCATAACCGGCGCCGAGGAAGGCGGGCAGGGCAATAGTGCTGATGATCAGGTAGCGCATTGCGCCGCGCGTGCTGTCTTTGCCGTTTCGCTCGGCCTGGATCATGATAGCGGCTACGGCGGCGGCGGCCTCGAATGCGAGCGCCATATATACGAA
>CAIXPS010000402.1 GCA_903921365.1 uncultured bacterium
AGTGCCGGTCTTGGCGCGTGCTTGCTTACTCGAATCGGGCTTGATCGGCCCAATAAGCTCAACACCGTTGGCATTGCTGCTGGCGAGCGTTTCACCAATCACATAGCCGTTATCTACGATGTGTGTGGCGGGTAGCAGGTCGCGTCCGCGCAGGGTCTGCTGAATCAAATCAGTTTGCTGATAATCAGCGGTTGTGGCAGGTGTGGCACGTACATCTGTGATCAACTGCGGAGCCTGCGGGTTACTGGGATCCTCCTCAACGGTTTCCGTTATCTGCGCCTTGTATCCTACCCAGCCTTCACCCCGCTTCTCGCTATAGCGCACGTCAGGATCGTGCGGTGTGCTGATCGTATCCTTGCCGGGTGTCGCTACCTTCTCACGCCACACGATGCTGGCCGCGCCTTCTCCCGCCTGACTTGGCTCAGATGGTGCCGTTACGTCGAATTGCTGTGCCCACACTTGTCGCAGTGTCGCCACTTCCGCCAACTCCTTCACTGTCCTGGGAGTATCGGTCTGGTCCATGCGCGCCAGCAACCACGCACCATCACGTCCCGTGCATGTCGCCAAGCGGCGTGTCTCCTCCGTCCCCTTCTCACCGTGTTCTTTCACCAACCGCGCGTTCTCTGCGCGCTCAATGTATGGCTTCATGAAACTATCTGGCACGTTCTCTTTCAGCCACTTTCCGTTCGTCCGTGCGATTGCCTCCAGCGTCACACGCACCGTCTCTATCACCATTTCCAAGCGATTCAGTACATTCACCGCTCCCAGTATCGCCAGTGAGTCGGTACGTTGTAGGCGCCCTTTCACCAGCCCCAGCTCACGCAGTTTATTCAGCAGTTTATCAAACACCCGTAGCGTCGCATCGTGTTTGACCAACCGATCCCGATACTCACTCAATACACTGTAGTCAAATCCCTGATAGTCCAGTGGCAATCCCAACGCATATTTCCAATCGACCCTTATGACCACCATCCGCGCCGCTGCTCGATCACTCACACACTCGATCGCCTGCAAACACGACACCATCGCCAATAGCGCCGGAGATATCCCTGCCCGTCCTTCCAGCGGGTAGAGATCTATGTAATCCCGGTCACTTATGATTTCTGACAATTGGTCCCCAATGATCAGATACGGGTCATCTGATTTCATGATCTTGCGTCCCAGTTGCGCAGTGTCTTCCGGCATCGATCCTTTGGCTTTCAGTTTCAGCGACATCCCCTGACTATCCCATGGTTTCTTATGTTTGCCAACAGTAACTTTCAATCGCAGACTCTGATCACAGATTTCGATACAATGGGGTACCTTATATCGTGATGCATCTACGTCTATGAACGTTGAACCAACCTATTCGAACAAAGTACGGCGGCTCCCCTGGGCAATCGCACACCAGTCCTTGAATGCTGTATCGGCGCAGCTTACATTCGCCGGGCCGTTATTCCTGTTGGTGCTTGCGACGACAGGGCTCTCGAAGGCGCACATCGGGCTGCTGCTGGCGTTGTTTCCGCTGACCAGTCTCGTTGCGCTTGTCATTGCGCCAGCAGTCGCCCGGTTCGGGTACAAGCGCAGCTACCTCGTTTTCTACACGGCGCGGATAGGCGTGCTGTCATCCTTTCTCCTGACGCCGTTTGCGATCTCAACCTACGGACAGACAGCGACGACGGTGCTCATCACGATTGTGGTCGCGGTGTTCTGCGTGTTGCGGGCTGTCACAGAAACTGGCTATAACCCCTGGTTTCAGGAATTCGTGCCCAATTCGACGCGCACTCGATTCAATGTCCTATCGAACATCGTGATCAACATCACGAGTGCGGCCGGCCTGCTGCTGGCCGCGCTCATGGTCGGCAACGCAACGGAACTGAGCGTGTATGGCGTTCCATTAAGTGTGGGGCTATGCGCAGGCGTCGCCGCGGTGTTATGCGCCTCGATGATTCCAGGCGGGGCGCCCCAACAGAAAGTGCGCCTGGCTGCCCGGCTGGGCGGCATCCTGGAAACGCTGCAGTCGTCGCAGTTCAGAACTTACCTGATCGGTCTGGGATTGATCACGCTGGGCGCCGCGCCGCTGACCTTTGTGCCGTTGTTGCTGAAAGAGCGCGCCGGTCTTCCCGACGGCGTCGTGATTGGGCTGGGCGCCTTGACGCTGGTGGGCAGTTTGCTCTCCAACAACCTGTGGAACTGGGCCGCAAATCGCTGGGGCAACAAACCGATCACCATCCTCAGCCTGGCCGCCGTGGCCGCAATGCCTGTTATCTGGCTGGTGATCCCCGCCAATACGAGCTGGAGCATCGTTATTGCCATTGCTGTAGCGGTTCTCGCCGGCCTGGCAAATTCCGGCTGGGGCGTCGGTTCCGTGGGGTTGCTGTTCAACACCGTTGTGCCGGCTGAAACCCAGGCGGACTTTGTCACCACTAACTACGCCTGGACTGCCATATTTAGTGGCCTGGGCTTGCTCATCGCGGGCGGCGTTTTGGAGGTGTTCAAGCTGCCAACGCGGGTTACAGACACCATTGTCGTTGACGGGTATGCCTGGCTGTTCATCCTCAGTTTCGTCGCCTGCATGTCGAGTATCTACTTCTTCCGCAAGGTGAGTGATTACAAAGCCATCCGGCTCCGCGATCTCGTCGCAATGCTGTTCAAAGGCAACCCGATCAGGGCTGCGGGGTCGCTGATCCAATACCGCCTCGCGCGGGCCGAATCTGAGCGGATTCTGGTGACCGAGAGCATGGGCAGCGCGCGCAGTGTGTTGAACATTGACGAACTGCTCGATGCGATCGTCGATCCGAGTTTCAACGTGCGCCATGAAGCGATCACTGCCATGGCGCGAATGCAGCCAGATCAGCGCCTGACCAATGCCCTTGTCGAGGTGTTACATGGCAACCAGCCCGACCTGAGCATGAGCGCGGTGTGGGCCTTGGGTCGCATCGGGGACAAACAGGCCATCGCGCCGCTGCGCGAACTCCTGGAATCAAAGCACTCTTTTCTCCAGGCCGGCGCCGCGCGCGCCTTGGCTACACTTGGCGACGCCGACGTGATTCCTCTCCTGCTCGATAAATTCGACGCGGAACAGGACGATGGTCTGCGTATCGCCTATGCGTCCGCGCTTGGGACGCTGCGCTCCCGGGATGGGTTGAACCGGTTATTGCCCTTCCTGTATCAGGCGCGCGGCAATGATGCGCGGATGGAACTGGCGCTCAGCCTGGCGCGAATCACGGGGAACGCAAACCAGTTTGTGTTGCTTGCGCGGCAAGTTCGCGCTCAGAGTGGCACGGCGTTTTCACAGGCGGTGATCGACCTGAGCCGATCTAAGCAGTTGCAGAAGGGCCCAGCGCTTCACGAGTTGATGGATCGCTGTGCCACAGCCTTTGTCCGCGAAGAGATGAACCCCGCAGCCCGGTTGCTCGCGCAAGTGCTGACAGGGTCACCCGTGGAAGGCAGCAACACCGCGCACAAGTTGATCCTGCAGGAATGCGCGCGACGGTTGAACGAATTTGGCGCCGCAAGGCCAGAGTACATCCTCCTGGCCCTGCACACGCTATATTCGGTTCAGAACACGTAGGCAATCCGAAGTCAGTTCTTGAACAAAATTTAAGTGACATTAGGGAGATATATGCCAAAACGAGCGCCTGCAGCCACGCTGCCCCTCATCCCAACTCCGGCTGTCCCGCAGATGCCGGAGGGATATTACTCCGGCGATAAGCCCAACCCGAACCTGCGCGCGTTCGTCGAACAGCACCTGCGCGAGAAGCCGTACGACCCGCTGACCGATGCCTACGAAGTGCCGGCCTTCGACAAGCCGATCATGGCGACCAAGGCCACCGCCATCTACAACATGCACACGTACTGGTCGAAGAAGCCGCACGGCGCCATCCGCGAGTACATTCGCCACTACACTCAGCCAGGCGACCTGGTGCTCG
>CAIXPS010000403.1 GCA_903921365.1 uncultured bacterium
GCCAGTCAGGGTTGTGTCATTGCCTGCTGGATTATAGACAGCAATGCTGATGCCATTCAGGGCGTTGATCAGCAAGGTTGGAGGAACAGTGATGGAAACCTGCAATGTTCCAGTAGAATGTGTCACGAGATAGTACTTGTCAATATCATTCTGACATATCTTGGCTTGATAGTTGACGCCTGACAGTAGCGGCCCATAACGGGTTCCATCAGTCTCATTTGGATCATAAGCGTCACAGGGCGGCGTGTAGTGTTGCATGACACTCGGCAAGTACGCCCGTGGAAACGGCGTTGTTGCGACGTCAATATAATAAGAGGTGCCAGTCGATGCCCCGTTGTTGACAACCACCAGCCCGTAGTTGTCGGTTGTAGCGGGGGTATAGGCAAGGTAGGCGGGTTTGCCTGCTCCACCACCGTTCGAAAATGCGACTGCTTGTCCTTTCGCTTGGTACACCGTGCTGAGGTTCGCAGGATTTGTCCAGTGTAATGCCATCGACAGATTTGCATCACCGCTCACTGGCCTGACTCGAAAATAGGCTTTGGTTCCTGAAGTAAGCACCGCGTTCCATACGCGCACCACGTCGTTCGCCGGCATCGAATACGGGCCATAGGTATGAAACCCGTTAATATCCTCGGTATTGGTTGCCTGTTCGATCGCATACGTGCCAGTGCCGTTCCACTGTGTTACCTCGGGATAGGCGCTGCTCGCTGGAGAGTAGTTCCCATTGATCAGCACGTAATCGACAGTGTTCCCACCATATGTGGAGGCAGTAAGGAGCCCTGTGTATGCGTTTGTGCTATACAAGTACACGTCATAATCGGCCCCTACCGACGGCCTGGCCGCAATTGCGTCCCACTTGGGCCCTCGGTTAATAGCGTACCAGTCTGGTGACGGCACGCCTCGGTTATTTGTCACATAGGGCGACAAACCTACCGGGCCTTGTGTATAGTAGACGTCAAGTTGGGGTTTAAAGGCGGTCGGGCTGTCTTCGCGCGAGGAGAAAACCTTAAAATATCCAGCAGAAGTGGCATCAGCAGGACCGTAGATCAGCAATCCATTATTTGCTCTATGACCACTAAGCCACTGTGCGACTGCATCAGTAGCTACGAAACTATAGTAACCAGCCGTACTACCCACACTTCTATAGCTGAGAAAGGTATCGAAATCACCACCTTGGGTATTCCATGGGACACCACTTAAGCGCGAATTCCATGTAGCTTGGCTCTCATTCCATGGGGTGCCAATAGAGTAGGTATACAGTATTTCATTGGGATAACCTCCTGTGCTATTCATGTACATCCATGCAAAGGCCGTGTCTACCATGGCGTACGTTGGCAACGGAATGCTGTCCCAGCGTAGTAACGTCCTGAGACCATCTCCCACATCTAAAATGGTGTAGGCGCCATAAATAGAATCAGGACTATAACTATAGAGTAACGTGTCAGCAGTAGATGGAGTTATGCCTATAACCCCGCTAACCATCACTGGGAATTGACGTGTCGGGGCGGAGAGCCAGCCCAGGGGTATATCGGCAGTCAGATAGAAGCTGTCACCGGCGAAATGACCGATATAACGCCCGCGCACTGTGGCTGTCATAGCGCCGCTGGCATCACTAGCTGTGACTGGCGGCAAGAGAAATAAGGGGCTGCCACTTTCATCGCGCACCTCGAGTGCGCCAGTAGCGGTGAAATCTACGGTCTGCCGAACCCCTGCCACATAGAATGCCAGGCCGGGCGAGAGCGTAACCACTGTCTCAAAACCCAAAGCGCTCGCAGCATATCCTTGCGGCAACGATGCTGCCGACGGGATTATGATGTCGTCCTGCATGCCGGTTGCAACCAGGGTCATGCGTTCAGCAATAACACCGTAGGCATTCGGGTAGGTAATGACGCTGCCACTGAGTGCGCTTACCGCTGCGGACGCAGATCCGGCGCCGGCTTGCATTACCGTTGCGCCATCCACTACCATGCGCGTCGGCGTCCATTGCGCGTCGCCGGTGACTGTTACCGGTTTTGTGCCGATACTAACCGTCGTCGTGACGAACTGTGCCCCATCGACACCGCCGTTTTTGCTGAGCGTCGTGGTAACGGCCTCGTTAGAATAAGCGACACCCTTGACCATGTTGGCGCCGGCGCCATGTGTAACAGGCAGACGCGCCTGCACCAGCGCTCCATCTCCGGAGTATTGTGCGCTTTGCCCCGTTCCTACTTGTGTAAACCGAGGCGATATAGGTTGCCAGGTTCCCGCAGCATCCATATAATGGTCAGGTTGTAAGCTCACGCTGGCGCGGAACTTATTCTGGCCAGTTTGTGCCACTTCCATATTGGGCGACAAAGTTCTTCTTGTCCCCGTGATCACATCAGGCTGCAACATGCCAGAATTTGGGAAAGTGAGCTTCGGCCCATTGACTGATGAAAGAGTAGTCTCTGGCGCGTAGTTCGGTGAGGGTGTAGGGCCGCTTGACTGTGCTACTGATCCATTGCTGGCGACAAGAATAGCAATTACAGGCAGGAGTTCTTTATAGAATCGAGGCATAGGTGCCACCTCATATTTCGAACTATACAACTGTGGCGTTAAGCCACTTCAGTTTTGCGCTGACAAAGCGCTGACAACACGCTTACGGCGAAAAGATGCGAATGGTTGAGTTTTCGAACCACTCGCTATACATTATAAATTAACGCTAGTGGAACCAGAATTCAGGCATCAGCCAATGTCATTCGAAACCTTAAACTTTGGAGTCAGTCATGATCATCGATTGAACGCGCCGAGGCCGGTCTGGGTGTCGCGCGATCCATCCGGCATGACGACCGGCGCGGGTTTGCCGGTGCGGTCGAGTAACGACAGGCTGACCCAGTACGGCCCTTCCTTCGTCGTGGGTGGCAGCGGGATCGTGAACTGTTCGCGGATTACCCCGCTGCGCGGCAGCCAGCACGTGATCGGGTACTGGGTGTCGAAGGGCTGGCGCAACAGCGCTTCGCCCAGCTTGCCATCGGGCGCCACCGGCAGCAGCGACATCCAGTAGGGCACATCGACCTGCCCGCTCGATTGCCACTCCAGCCACACATTCAATACCGGAGCGACCGCGCCGTTCGCATCGCGCCCTTCGGGCGCATCCGACACATATCCCGAAAACGTGTTCAGCCGCAACGCATTTGCGAAAGTGGCTCCATTCGGAAAGCTCTCACGGGGCGAGGGTTGCGCCAACGGCGGGGGCGTCACTGGCGCGGGCGCGTTAAATTCGGCGCCCATCACGCGCAGAAACGAGATCATGACGACCGCCATGACAGCCTGCCCGGCGGTGAGCAGCCAGCCGGCGCGGGAGAAACCAGACAGCCCGCCCTCTGTGACGACGCCAGCCGCGCCAAGCAGGAAAAACGGCGTCAGGAACAGCAGGATGCGCCCGGACTCACCGCGCATGGTTCCGCTGAGGTCGAGCACGACTAACGTGGCGGCAGCCGAGACAGCCAGAAGTGCGCTCGTGCTGAGCGGTTCGCGCGGGTTGCGCCTGATCAGCATCGCAACACCCGCCACGACGGCAATAACGGCGAGAATCACCAGCGGCCAACCGGTGAAGATGAAGTAGTCGTACAGGTGCATGTACAGCCACGGCAAATACGGGCGATCCATCGCCAGATGCGCTGCCGACGCGGTGCGCAGCACGTCGAAGAAGCTGACGCCAGCCAGAACGTCGTACAGCACCCAGACAACCAGCAACCCCGCGCCGAACAGCGCCCCCACAACGAGCGGCCACAGCCACGGCGCGCGCGCCGGCGCGAATGCGCGCGTCGACGCGGTGTACAGGCTGGCGCGCGCGATGAAGCCAAGCAACACCAGCATCCCGGCGAGGAACAATAGCGGGAAGAACGCGAACGAGATGAAGGTCATGACAGACGCCAGCAGCCCGGCGGCAAATACCAGCGACCTGCGACCGCGCAACAGCCCTTCGACCAGCAACAAGATGTCACAGGCGGCGAGCAGCGGGAAGAACGTATTCAACGACCCCGTGAACATGAGCAAGCTGGGGATGAGCGGCCACCACAACACGCTCCAGCGCGCGGCGCGTTCGCTGACCAGGCGCGCGCCCAGCCTATACATGGGCAGGACAGTCAGCCCGCCCCACAACGGCATCAACATCCCGGCCCACGCGCTGGCAAGCTGCGCATCAGAGTACTGTGCCAGTTCAAAGTTCTGGCACATTGCCAGGCGCAACGGCGCGGCCAGCACATGCGCCAGCCCCTGCGCTCCCTGCAGCACTTGATTCAATTCATAGTAAAACAGCACTGCGCCAGGCGGGACGATGCCGAGGTGTGTGGAGTACTTGACCGCAACCTTCATAAAGGCCGGCCATTCGCGCAGCGTTTTCCCGATATCAGTGATCGTTGCGGCGGCATAGTGCCAGCTCGTGACGCCTGGGCTGACCGTTACCGCGTACAACTTGAACAGCGGTGACTCAGTGACAAACAGGCCGGCAAGCGTCAGGCCAACCGCGCCCAGCACGGCCCAACCCAGCAGCCAGATGGCGCGACGGCGTCCCAATAGCCAGACGCCAGCGACAGCATATAACGCCACACTCGCAGCCAGCAGAAGCACGCGCGGCAACGAGTGCGGCAACTCGTAAGGCCAGCGCCAGCCAAAGTCGCCGCGCAGTTCAGGAACGAGATTGAGCGCCAGCAGGCCGGCCCATGCCAGCGCTACGATCAGAATGACGGCGACAGCCAATGCCGGACGCGGCCTGCCTTTGCGCGAATCCATGATTAAGCGCCGGCGATGACCAGCACCATGTCGGTGAGAAACGCGAGGATCAGGCCAAACGACAGCCCCAGCCCGCCGACAAACTTCAAGCCCGGGCGATGGTTGGCATACAGCAGTTCACCCAGCACATATACGAGCGCGCCGACCGCCAGCGCCAGGAAGAGCACTGACATAACGTTGGACGTAAAGCCATAACCGAGCACCGTGCCGAGAAAGGTCGGGCCGCCGCCGATTAGACCGATCAATCCCAGATATCTCCATGACGGCATCTGACCCGCCATTGGCCCGACGATGCCGAAACCCTCGGTTGCGTTGTGCAGGCCGAACCCGACGATCAGCAGCACCGCAAGCGCGATGTCACCGCGCCCGGCCGATTGCCCGATCGCCAACCCTTCGGAGAAGTTGTGCAGCCCCAGCCCGATGGCGATCATCAACGCCAGCCGCGCGGGCGGGAGCGTATTCTTCGCTCCGGCGCCCGCGCTTTGCGGTGATGCGCCGTGCGTCTGCGCACTGTGCGCTAAAAACCGCTGCTCAAACAGGATCAGTCCAAGCAACCCGACGCCGAAGCCAACGAGGAAGACAACGATGAGCAGACCGGCTTCGGGATAGTTCGCGCCGCCCGCGCCCTTCAATGCCGCTTGAATTGGTTCAACGATATGGCTGAAGATGTCGATCAGCAGGAATAGGATAATGCCCACCGAGATCATGGAGAGGAACGTCCGCGCCTTTTCAGATATCACCTTCAAACGACCAATGGGTAAACCGATAAAGATAGTGAAACCCGCGATGGCGCCAAGCAGAACCGTTTGGGCAAATGTCATGATTAAAACAACTCCAACTCTAAGTGTGAATCCAATGACCTACGAAATGACCTACGGAAAGATAACCGTGCGGTTGCCATAGACGAGCACTTTGCGCTTCAGATGCATCCAGATCGCGCGCGAAAGCACGATCTTCTCAAGCTCCTGCCCTTTGCGCAACAAATCCTCTACCGTGTCCTTGTGGGTCACGCGCACCACATCCTGTTCGATGATCGGCCCGGCATCGAGGTCGGCGGTGACGTAGTGGCTGGTCGCGCCGATGATCTTCACGCCGCGCTCATGCGCCGAGTGATAGGGCTTTGCGCCAGGGAACGCCGGCAGAAACGAGTGATGGATATTGATGATGCGGCTGGGATAGTGTGAGATGAAATCCGCGCTCACGATCTGCATGTAGCGCGCCAGGACGATGAAGTCGATCTTGTGCTCCTGCAACAGCGCCTGTTGCTGTTGCTCCTGCGCCGGTTTGTTGTCCTTGTCCACAGGGATGACGTGAAAGGGGATACCCATGCGTTTCGCGACCGGTTCGAGCGTGGTGTGATTACTCACGATCAACGGCAGTTCCACGCGCCACTCCCCGGCCTCGACATGCGCGAGGATATCGTGCAGGCAGTGCGGCAGCTTCGAGACAAACAGCGCCATGCGCGGGACATCGTCCGAGAAGTGCAGCGTCCACTGCATCCCCAGCCGATCGGCGACAAGCACGCTGAAATACTCGCCGATCTTGTCATCCGGAATCGAGAAGCTGGCGAGGTCCCATTCGACGCGCATGAAGAACACCTGCGCCTGCGGGTCGACGTGCTGGTCGAGATAGAGGATATTGCCGTTGTTCTTAAAAATGAACTCGGTGACGATGGACACCAGCCCCAGGCGGTCGGGGCAATGGATCAACAGGATAGCCGAACGGTTAGCCGTTTTCGAGCGTGTGATAGTTGTCAGGTTGGGGTTCATGGATTTGGCCTGATTGTACGTGAACTACAGGATCGCTATCTGGTGAATCCGCCGATGCCGGCCTGCGTGTCGCGCGAGCCGTCGGGCATGACCACGGTAGTGCGTTTGCCAGCGCGATCCATCAAGGCCAGGCTGACCCAGTACGCGCCGTCCTTTGTCGAGGCGGGCAATGGCACTGTGAAATGCTCGCGGATGGCCCCGCTGCGCGGCAGCCAGCACGTCATCGGGTATTTGTTGTTGAAGGGCTGACGCAAGGTGGCTTGTCCGAGTGCGCCGTCGGGCGCGATCGGCAGCAGCGACATCCAGTACGGATAGTCCACCGACCCGCTCGACTGCCAGTCTAACCACAGGTCGAGCGTCGGGCTGACAGGGCCGTCTCCGGCGATCTGACCTTGCACCACCCCAGAGAACCCAGTCAAATGCAACACGCTATCGAAGACCGCGCCGCCGGGGATCAGCTCGCGCGGCGACGTCGCGGTTAGCGCAGGCGGTTCAACCGGCGACGGTGTATTCCACATCAAACCCATCACGTGCAACACGGACAGCATGACCGCTACGATGATCACTTGTCCGACGGAGAGGATCCAGGCGGCGCGTCTGTCGCTTGCGAACGCGCCCGATTCCACGACGCTGCCCGCGCCATACAGGAAAAAGGGAGTGAAGAAGAGCAGAATACGTCCGGTTTCTCCCCGCAATGTGCCGGAGAGATCGAGCGCGACCAGCGTCGCGGCAGTGGATATCAAAAGCGTCGCGCCTGCATCCAGCGTATGATTACGGAACCACGCGCGCACGGCGGCGACGACGCCAATCGCAGCAAGCACGACGATCGGCCAGCCCGCGAACATGAAGTAGTCATACAGGTGCAGAAAGAGCCACGGCAGATATGGGCGATCCAGCCCAAGGTGAGAGGCCGCCGCAGTGCGCAGAATGTCGAGGAACGTCACGCCAAACATCGCGTAGAACACCACCCACACAGTCAATAGGCCAATGCCAAACAGTGCGCCGACTGTGAAAGGCCACAGCCAGGGAGCGCGTTTGGGGGCGAACGCCCATGCTGACGCGGTATACAGGCGTGTGCGCGCCAAAAAGTTGAGCAGCACCAGCATGCCCGCCATGAAAATCAGCGGTAAGAAGACGAAGTTGATGAACGACATTACCGACATGAGCAGCCCGGCGCCCAGCACCAGCCACCGTTGGCCGCGCGCCATGCCATTGACCAGCACCAGAATCATGCATAGCGCGAGAAATGGGAAGAACGAATTCAACATGCCCGTGAACATGAGCAGACTGGGGATCAGCGGCCACCATAAGACACTCCAACGCACCGCGCGCGCGCTGAAAAAGTGCGCGCCCAGCTTATACATCGGCAGCACGCACAATCCGCCCCACAACGGCATGAGCATGCCGGCCCATGCACTGGCGAGTTGGGCGTCGCTATATTCGGCGATCGTGTAGTTCTGGCACATGGCTTGCCGCAACGGCTCTGCGAGGACATGGGCGATGCCGGGCAATCCCTGCAATGCCTGGATAAGTCCGTAGTAGAACAACACCGCGCCAGGCGGTGAGATGTACAGGTGAAACGAGTACTTGTACGCATACACCATATACGCGGGCCATTCGCGCAAAGTCTTGCCCAGATCGGTGATGGCGGCAGCGGCGATATGCCAGCCGGTGCTGTCGGGCGCAACGGTCAACCCAAACAGCTTAAAGAACGGCGATTCCTTGATGAAGATGCCGGCCAGCGTCAATCCCACTGTGCCGATCACCGCCCACGCAAGCAAGCCAGCGGGGCGAGAGCGCTTCATCAGCCACGCGCCGACGCCGATATACAACAAAGCGCCCAACACAAACGGCAGCAGGCGCAGGGGCTGTTGCGGCGTATCGTACATATAGCTCCAGCCATAGGCGCCGCGCAGATCGGGAACGATATCCAGCGCCAGCACAACTGCCCACGCCAGCGAGCCTATGACAATCACGAGTGCGATCAACGAAGGCTTTGAACGTGCAGGGGATGTGTTCATGTGTGATTGGTTATTGCCGGTTTACTTGTTTGGCAAGGTTGAGATAAGGGACGACCTCATGCGATTGAGCGGACGGGTCGGGCGCAGCGAACGATCCGACGACCACGGCGCATAGGGCGCCATCAACAAGGTGCATAGCGCCAGGAGCACCGTGTCGTAATTCACGCGCCAGCCCTTGAAATTGAGCCAGGCGGCCTCGCGGTCCGCCTTCACTGGCACACCCTCGGCGACGAGACGATCATACGCGGCGTCATATTCTTCGCGGGCGATGCTGATCGGGTCATCCTTCGACGGCGCAGCGTTGTAGGCGATGTGAAAGAGATCGGCAATCGCGCGCAGCGCCAGGAACCCGGCGCGGACGCACAGGTTGGTGCTGGGATCACGCGGCATATCGAGCGTTGAATCGTATAGCGCGGCTGCGTCGAGCACTGCCCCTGCTGCCGTGATCCACGAGCGGTCTGCCTTGGGCGAACGGAAGAACGCCAGTGCCGCGAGCGATGTGTGCGTCTCCTCGATCTCAGCGAACCACGCCTCCCAACTCTCCCAGATTTCGTTCATGTGGTCGATGCCCCGAATGCGGTAATAGCGCACGATCATCTCAACCGCCGACGGCGGAGCGCCGGCGCGCACTTCGAGCATGTTTACAGCCGCCTCGCGTCGCGAGAACGCCGAGTACATCGTGGGCAAATAGGAAATCAGAACGGCCACGAGGATGAGGCCGATGGCGCCCTCGGTAAAAGAAATAATGGCCAGCGGGATGGCGTTGAGCGTTGCGCCAAAGGTCAGTAAAGAAGCCCCGCTGATGAGGAAGGCGTCGTGGAAGCTCTCGATCCCGGTCGCGCGAAAGATCAGGGTATAGCCGATCGCCACACAAGCCAGCCACGCTGGCGGCAGCGCCAGCAGCGTGAGCGGCGCATACAACGCCATGATCTCGTCACGCCGTTTGTAGGTGCCGGCCTTCTTCAGCGCTATGTTGAAAAACCGACGCGACGTGAGAAACACGGTCCGCGTCAACTGGTCGTTGGCGCTGCGCGGCAGAATAAACGTGCGCACCGCCGACAACAGCGTCCCGCCGACAATTGCGACGCCAAGGAGAAATAAGACGATCCGAATGAGTATGTCCAGCATAGATATTCCGCCTCCGAGATTACCACATCCTATCCGTGATAATGACCCCATGATATTTAGAACATCGCCTCACCGCCTGAATGAATACGGCCAGCCCATTGGTTCCGCACTGCCCGACTGGGCCGCGCGCCCGCGCCCGACACGCGTCACATTGAAGGGGCGCTACTGCACAGTAGAACCCCTTGATGCGACGCGCCACGCGGCAGCATTATTCGCCGCCAACAACGCGGACTCCGGAAGTATGTGGACTTATCTGTCCTATGGCCCGTTTGTCGATCTGGCTAGTTATACCGCGTGGGTGGCGCGCGTGAGCCAGGGCGACGACCCGCTGTTCTTTGCGATTGTCGATGCCCCCAGCCAGACGGCGCTAGGCGTCGCCAGCCTGATGCGCATCGACCCGGCCAATGGCGCGATCGAGGTCGGGCATCTCGCCTACTCGCCCCGGCTGCAACGCACACCTGCGGCAACTGAGGCGATGTTCCTGTTGATGCAATACGCCTTCGAGCTGGGTTATCGGCGCTACGAATGGAAGTGCGATACGCTCAATGCGCCCTCGCGCGCGGCGGCGCAGCGCCTCGGATTCTCATTCGAAGGCGTCTTCCGGCAGGCGGTGATTTATAAGGAGCGCAGCCGCGACACCGCGTGGCACTCGATCATCGACGCCGAATGGCCGGCCTTGCGCGCGGCATTCACCCAGTGGCTGGCCCCATCGAACTTCGACGCCGCTGGCCGGCAGCTTACCCGCTTATCGGATCTCACCGCGCAGATTCGATCCGACCGCGCGTAATAACCATGCCCTGCTTTACTCTGTTTCCACGTTTTTCCGCATACGATGTAAACTTACGCTGTCCTGTGACAGAATCCTTCATGACTGGAATGAAGCGTATTGTATAAAGGAGGCGCCGGAACGAAACCCGATCGTTCATCACTTAGCACCCACACTGCCCCCCTGCCTGGTAATTGTGACTCGATTCATTCAATGACCGTTTGCGTATTGATGGAGTTAAGAGAGATGAAAGGTAAGCTATCGCGCAGAGAGATGCTCCGTATATCCGTCCTCGTTGGCGCAGGCACACTGGCTGCAGCCTGCGGGGCCGCTACCGCACCGACCGCCGCCCCCGCGCCCACCAGCGCTCCCGCAGCAACGGCGGCTCCAGCCGCAACAGCAGCGCCAGCCGCTACCGCTGTTCCAGCAGCGACCAAAGCGCCTGATGCCACTGCAACATCCGCGCCGGCAGCCACCGGCGGCGATGTTCCCCGCAACCGCACGCTGATCGTCAACTTCGGCGGCGGCGCCGGCAAGTTCGCATCGATGGGTTTAACAAACGAAGTCGGCGGCCTTAACCATCAGGAAGGCATGGCTTTGCTGGTCGAGCCGTTGTTCTATTACTCGGTTTTCGCCGACAAGGAAATACCCTGGCTGGCCGAAAGCAGTGAGTACAACAAAGACTTCACCGTGCTCTCGATCAAGATGCGCAAGGGAACGATGTGGAACGATGGACAACCCCTCACTTCAGCTGATGTGAAGTTCACGCTCGACGCTTACAAGAAGAACGAGAAGATTGGCTATCACGGCCCGGTCGCCGACAACGTAAAAAGCGTCGAGACCCCTGATGATATGAGCATCATCATCACGTTCAACTCATCGCAGCCGCGCTTCAAGTTCGAATATCTCAGCTACAAGTTCGACACCGGCTTCGGGATTCTGCCCATGCACGCATTGAAAGATGCTGAAGATGTGACCACGGTGAAAGGCGGCGACAGCTTCCCGCACAGTGGCATGTTCAATGTGAAGCAGTCGGCAGAGCAGTATGTATTTGATATTCGCAAGGATTGGTGGGGCTTCACAACCGGCTTCCAGAAGATGCCCGACATCCAGCGCGTGATCTATATACCGCTGGTGAACGAGTCCACTGCCGCCCAACGCGAGGTAAACAACGAGATCGACTCGATGTTCGGCTCGCAGCCTGCGACCATCGCCAGTGTGGTGAAACAGAACCCGAAGGTCACGACGCACACGGGCAAGGATCAGCCCCTCGGCAACCTGGACTGGTGGCCGAACTCGTTGTATGTGAACACATTGCTGGATCCGTACAGCAACCCCGACGTGCGCTGGGCGATGAACTATGCGATTGACCGCGACACCATCGACAAAGTGGTGTACTTTGGCGCGAAGATCGCCACCATCCACCCCTTCCCAGAGTATCCCGCACTCAAGAGGTACGTCGATGGCGCCAAGTCGATATCGGACAAACTGGGCGTGCGCACGTTCGACCTGACCAAGACGGCGGAGAAGATGACCAAGTCCGGATTCACCAAGGACGCAGACGGGTTCTGGGTAAAGGACGGCAAACGAGTCAATGCGACGATCAACGGGTACGAGTTCATCCATGCCGACATCGCGCCGGTGCTGGTGGAAATGTTGCGCAAAGGCGGGTTTGAAGCCGCCATCAACTTTGGCAACGACGCCAGCCAGAACATGACGGACGGCAAGGCCGGCATGTACCTGTACGGGCATGGCGGCAGCGTGATCGACCCATACGCGACGCTGTTCCTGTACCACAGCAAAAACTCGCGGCCGCTGGGCACGGCCTCAAACGGCGCCTCCTTCGGGCGCTACAAGAACCCGGAATTCGACAAACTGGTCGACGCGATGGCGCTGTTGCCGATGGGCGACCCCGGCATCACCGACCTGTTCAACAAAGCGATGACGATCTGGTGGACCGACATGGTCGAAATACCGACCAACCAATTCCTGCACCGCATCGCCTACAACACGACCTACTGGACGAACTGGCCAACCCAGGACAACCCGTACATCAACGGGGCATTCTGGCACACCACGTTCCCCCTGATGGTATTGGCTCTAAAAGCGGCGCAGTAAGCGCTACTTGAACCCGCTTCGCGGAGGGTGACATTAAAATATCACCCTCCGCGGACTTGTTTAACGGCGGTAAACGGAGTAAAATAAGAGAGATGGGCCGTTAGCTCAGTTGGTAGAGCAGGGGACTTTTAATCCCTGTGTCGGGGGTTCGAATCCCTCACGGCTCATAAAACGCGATTTACGACACGAGGAAACCTAGTCCTCGTGTCGTTTTTTTGTTTCGCAACACGAGGACTTTCAGGCGCCTGTCACGAGGACTCTTTTTCCTCTACCGTTAACCTACCTGGTATTTACCAGACTGATACGACAGGAGACGGCACGATGACGCCGGCATCCGCGCAAGTGAATTTCGGGCAATCCAGGTGAAAGCAACATAAAAGCGTCCCCGCATGTGGCGACAGGACGCTTCTACTGACATGACCGGCTCAGCTCTGCACGTCAGCGCAACTGCTACTCCGCAACTCCGCTACCATTGACGACGCTGTCGCGTCGGTCGTATGCCTGGTGAAGTTTCATGTCGATGTCGCGCTATCGTGTTCGAGATATGACACCTGTTCATGGGTCAGATGCGTGTCTGCCCCGGTCAGGCAGTCCAGCAGATGATCGTGTGCGCTCGTGAAAATGATCGGCACTGCAACGAAATCGGTCTGCGAATTGATATAACTGAGACACAGCGCCGTGATGCCGCAGCCGGTTTCCGCGGACAACTTC
The DNA here is from genome assembly GCA_903921365.1 of uncultured bacterium. Classification (GTDB taxonomy): domain Bacteria; phylum Chloroflexota; class Anaerolineae; order J036; family Brachytrichaceae; genus CAIXPS01. Next base: position 13,266 of record CAIXPS010000403.1, read on the forward strand.
TTCAGCCTCTTATAGGTCTCACGGTTCCGATCATTCAGCAGATGCTCACGGAGAAGCGGCGAAAGCCCATCCTCGCCGCGTGTATCAAGGGTTGAGAAGAAGCCGCGGGCCTGGGCTGAGAAGGCGATGGCGGTCAAATGCGTGGAACGATGGAACGCCAGCGCTTCCTGATCCATGAAAGGTAAACCGTGGTCAAAGGGGTTCTCCGGCTTGAACATCCGCGCAAGACTCCACTCCAATTGGCTGGCGATAAAAGGCTGCAACCCGTTTGCGCGCGCGTAATCGCTGGCTTCGATTATCCGGTCGGGGAGCCAGTTAGAGCATCCGGCATGATGTATATGACCGGCCTTGATGTGCTTGTTCAAGCACTTAACGATCTGGTCTACGGGGCGAGTCCGTTCATCCCTGTGCAGCCAGTACAGGTCGATGTAGTCCGTTTGCAGAAAGCCGAGACTCTCCTCTATATCCTTGTCAAGTTCACTCTCGGAGAGGCATATGCCAGTCTCGCTCCGGAAGTCGATTCCGCCTTTGGTGGCCAAAACAATATCAGACCGGTTTTTGCGTGCCTTGATCCAGTGCCCGATCATCTTCTCGCTTCGACTGAGTTCACCGGGCGCCCAGTCAGCGTAGCAATGCGCTGTATCAATAAAGTTTCCCCCGCTCTCAACGAATGTATCCATCAGACGGAAGGAACTATCCTGGTCGGTGTGCAGTCCGAACTGGGCGGCGCCCAGACAGATCTGGGATACATTAAGCTGTGTTCCCGGTAATTGGATCTTTCGCATCTGGAATTTCTCCTGGTAATGCGGAACTCCTTTCGGTTTGGCCTGCTGTCGTGCCCTTCAGCTACATCGAAAGGCAGTTTTAGTAGTTAAAAATTCTCGTTAAACGAGTGGGTTCGCCATCTTCGATATGATTCGGTTGCTTACACCAATCAATAGAAGGAGCGAAACCAGAATAGAATATACACCAAAGTTGACGAATATGGATGTGCTGGAACAAGCGCGATGTGCTATTGCCAGTGCCGCACTCATCGAGGCCGAGTATTCATCCTGTTACATTACAATACGCCAAACTACCAATCGGCTGTCACAAGAAATGTCTAAAAAATCCAAGCGCGAGCGCAAGAATCCAAGTCCATCTGTCGCCTCTCCTGCTCAATTGGCCGCGCGTACCCCAGATGAACTGGGGCAGCACGGTCTGCGTGAGTTCCGACAGAAGCGCTATGCCGTCGCCATCGCAGCCTGGCAGAAAATCGCGATTCCGAATGATCGGCTCAAGGCCGCGCTGGCCGAGGCTTACTTCCGCCAGGCTGCGCAACTCACCACGCCGACCGACATGTTGCATTCCCTCCAGCGCGCCGCCGACTATATGCCGGCGGATGCGATCTATGCCTGGCACTTGGGACTTGCCTTGCATCGGCAGGGACAGGCGCCCGCCGCTCTGGAGCAATACAAGCGCGCGGTTGCCAATGGATTCACACGTCGTTCAGCGGGCATCGCCATCGCCGTGGCGGCACTGGAACTCGATCCGGCAACAGACTTGGCTGCGCTTCCTGGCATGACAGACGAGCATCGCCGCGCGCTGGCGCCTCTGGTCGCATTGCTGCATGGACGAGTCATGCCACGCTCTGAGATGGAGGGCCAACGCGGGCATCTAGACGCGTTGAAAGTTCTGCTGTCTACTTCAGCTGGGCGCGAATTGCCAAATCAGAGTCAGTTTGCATTGAACGTGCTGAATGCAATTGCGTCAGGCGATACTGCCGGCGCGCAGCAACCGCTGCAGGGGATCGATGCCAAAGGCGTTTCACGTGAACTGGATGCGCTGCGTTGGTATTATGCGGGAGTCGCCGCTGCTGCAAACAGCGATATGTTCTCTGCCGAAAAGTGGTGGCGGGACGCCCATCGTCTGAATCCCGCCCTGTCAGGCCCGAATGTGAACCTGGCGACAGTCCTTGTGCTGCGCGCCCAGGCGCTGGTCGAAACAGGCGACCGGGCGGGCGCCGCCCGGGTCATCCTGGAAGGTTTACAGTTCGCCGAGGGGAACCCGACCTTGAGCGCCATGGCGCTGGTTGAAATCAACCGCCTGGCGCATTCGGCGGTGCTCGCGGGGGATTGGGTCTCTGCGCGCGATCATTGGGTCAACGCGCGCTCCATACTGGAGCACTTTGATCCCAAACGCGCATTCGGCAAAAACGCCTCGACTCGACCCATTTTGCACAACCTGGCACTCGCCTTTGAAGCGAACCAGCAGTGGCAGGAAGCTGCAGAGGCCTGGCGCGCCATGCTGCGTTCACGGCCGCGTCGTGATGGTGTGGATGGCTACAGCGACGCTCATTGGATGTGGGTTCGCAAGCAGATCATTGAATGCTACAAAAAAGCCAGCAACTTGCCCGCAGCCATCACCATGTTCCGCCAGACGCTCAAATCCAGCCCGGACGATGTCGAGTTGCGACTCGAACTGGTCGATGCCCTGCGGGCCAACGAGCAGGGTTCATCGGCGGCAACTGAATTGCACCGGTTGCTTGAGAAACATCCCGATCACATCGACGCGCTGAAAACGCTGGCCGAAGTGCACCTGGATCGTGAAGAATGGTTTATGGCACAGCAGACGATGCGCCGCGCCCTGGCGCTGGAGCCGGACAACCCCGACTTGCGCAAACGCATGGCGCACGTATTGATCGAGTCAGGCATCGGGGCCAATGAGGACCATCGCCTGGCTCCGGCTCGGGAACTGCTTAACGAAGCGTCCAGCTACGCGCCGGATGATTACAATATTCCAATATGGCTGGCGCGTGTGGAATTCAATGCGCGCGACGTCACAAAAGCGCAGGAGTATGTCAGGCGCGCGCTGGATATTGGCAAAGCGGATCCCGATGCATATCTGCAGGCTTGTGTCTGCTGGATTGTTGAGCAAAACATCGACCAGGCGCGTGACGTCATCGCGCGGGCCGAAGCCAATGGTCAGGCGCGCACGTCCCTGTTTCTCGGCGCTGGCATGGAAGCCATCACACAGTCGGAGCCTGCCGAAGCTGGCTTTGGCATGTTCGATTTCCTCATGGGCGAGCAGACTAATGAGCCCGAACTTCTGCGCAGCGAGAAACAAGAGTCGCTCGCCCTTTTAGGCCACGAACTGCTCGAACGGGCCATTCAGGCCGGACCCGATTTAGAAATTCTGACGTTCATCGCTGCCAGTTTTGTGGCAAATGGGCAGTCCGGCGGCGTCAGTTACGCCAGCCGCCTTACCAAGCGTTCGCCGGATGACCAGCACGTCTGGTTATTGTTGGGCATATTGTTGGGCTACGAACGGCAGGTGACAGAGGCGCAGGATGTGTTTAGAAAGGCAGCCCAACTGGCGCGCAAACAAGGTGACAACGAAACGGCTGGCAGCGCAAATGAGATGCGCCGTGCAGTAACCGACCCGGCATTTAAAATGATGGTTCGCATGACGATGGTTTCGGCGCAGCTTGAAGCCAGTGATATTGATTTTTGAACGCGGTGACCCTATGAGTGAAGCTTACACGGACCCCTACGCGACATTAGGCTTGACCCGTCTTGCTACGGCCGACGAGATCAGGCAGGCTTACTTCAGCCAGGTGCGTCTGCACCCGCCCGAGCGTGAGCCGAACGAGTTCAAGCGCATTCGGGCTGCCTATGAGCAATTACGCGCGCCAGAGAAAAGAGTCGCGACAGATATGCGCTTGATCGAGGATTGGCCTGAGCCAGTGCGCCCCATCGTCCCGCGCGCCGTCGATATTACGATACACCCACAGGACGTGCTGGAGCTGCTCAAAGCCTGCACAGACTTGGCGACCCAGAAAGCGAGTCAGGATTTTCGAGAGGTGCAGTTGTGAGCGATGGACTACGGCAACGCCTGCGCCGATGGCTTGGCGCGCCAGGCGCTGGAGACCACCAACCCGGAATGTCAATCGAAGCGAACAGGACTGCTGTTAACACCACAGCGGCTCTGGCGCCCGAGACGCCGGAGCGTGCCTTGCCAGATTTGGCCGGCCTGGAAAGGCAGGTCGCGAAACTGGGCCGCGAGCAATTCAAGCTCAACACTTTTCTCGATGCGCAGCAACAGCAGGTCCAGTCCGCGTTGCAGCAGTTGCGTGAGCAGGGTGAACGCCGCGATGCGGATCACGCCGGTCTGCTTGCCAGTCGTCAGGCGGACCTGAGCGCGGCGCGCTTGCAGGTGGTGGAGCGGTTGCTGCCCACATTGGATGGATTGGACGAGGCCCTGGCGGGGGGTGAACGGCTAATGGCGCGTATGACATCCTCCGCGCAGAAGAGGGTTGTCGCCGCACAGCCGCCGGATCGCCCAGCGCACTGGGCGGCCACTTTGGCGTTGCCGATTGCATGGCTGGAAGCGTTTGCCAGCATGCTTCATGACCGCACCGTGCCAGGCCAATCGCAGACCCGCGCACAACAACCCGTTGGCGACTCCGATGAATGGCGTGCAGCATACGCGGGATGGTTCCGCGGCCTGCACCTGGTGCGCGAGCGCTTGCTGGAGACGCTGGCCGTCGAAGGCGTTCGACCGATTCAGACCGCGGGCCAGCCATTTGATCCGCACTGGCACATCGCGCTGGATACCGCGCCTGCCAATCCCGACGCGCCGCCAGGAACCGTTGTGGCTGAAGCTCGACGTGGCTATATGACCGGCGAGTGTGTGCTGCGTTATGCGGAAGTGATTGTCGCGCATGAATCAGAAGCGTCCCAGGCGCCATCGGCGGACAACTTGTAAGGGGCGAACCTGTCGTGCTGTCTTTCCACAGTTGGAGTTGATATAAACATGATGAGCAAGATAATAGGCATCGATCTGGGAACAACCTTCTCGGCGGTGGGGTATGTGCAAGAAGGCAAGGCCGTCATCCTGCCAAACGGCCGCGAACGCATCATGCCTTCGGTCGTGGGGTTCACGCCGCAAGGCAAGCTGATGGTCGGAACCCCCGCGCGCAATCAGTATGTTTTGTACCCCGAGATCACCGTGCGCTCGATCAAGCGCAAGATGGGCACGAACGAAACGCTCATGCTGAACGGGCGCACTTACACACCGTCAGAGATATCGGCCATGATCCTGCGCGAGATGAAACGGATCGCTGAACTCAACCTGGGTGAAGAAGTGACCCGTGCGGTGATCACCGTCCCAGCCTACTTTTCCGACGCTGCCCGGCAGTCGACCAAGGACGCGGGCGAAATCGCCGGCTTCACGGTCGAGCGCATCATCAACGAGCCCACTGCTGCCGCGCTGGCCTATGGTCTGGATCGTGTGACGGATCGCGAGATGGTTGCGGTATACGACCTGGGCGGCGGCACATTTGACGTATCCATCATCGAGTTGGACTCCGGCGTGCTTGAAGTGCACGCAAGCCATGGCAATGTCCATCTGGGTGGCGATGATTTTGATGACCTATTGGTATCCAATCTGGCTGACCAGTTCAAGGCAGAATACGGGGTGGATCCGCGCGCCGAGCGCAAGGCGCTCGCGCGCCTCGTCCGCGCCGCCGAGCAAGCCAAAATCGAACTGTCCACCCTGCCCTTCGCGCGCGTCCGCGAAGAATACCTGATGGAAAAGGACGGCCGCCCGCTTCACCTGGAAGCCGAGATAACCCGCCAGGAGTTCGAGCAAATGATCCGCGGCCTAGTGGACGAAACCCTGGTCGCCTTCGATCAATCATTAAGCGATGCGGGTATTGCTGCGTCGGACCTGGACCATGTCTTGTTTGTGGGCGGCTCGACCCGCATCCCGCTGGTGTGGGAGATGGTGGCCGACCACACTGGCATCGAGCCGCTGGTGGCGGTCAATCCAGATGAGGCCGTGGCATTGGGTGCAGGCATTCAGGCTGCGATCATCGCCGGCGAACCGCTGGATGCCATCTTGGTCGACGTCACGCCGCATTCACTCGGCATCGAGGTGGCCGAGTTGTTCTTCGATCGGGTCATGCCCGATCATTATGCGCCAATTATCCATCGCAATACCACCATCCCTTCGTCTCGCGCACAACAGTTTTCGACGGTCTATCCTGACCAGGATCGAGTGCAGCTCAGGGTTTACCAGGGTGAGAATCCAGTCGCATCTGAGAACACGCTCATGGGCGAGTTCATGTTTGCGGGACTCGCGCCGGAGCATCAGGGCGAAATGCCAAGCGTAACGGTGCGTTTTGATCTTGACCTGAACGGTATGCTGGAGGTGACTGCCGTGGATCGCGGCAGTGGTAAAAAGCAGGGCATCACCGTCAAAGCGGAGCATCGCCGCATGAACGCCGCAGAGAGAGCTGCCGCTGCGGCGCACGTCGCCGACATCTCTTCGGCCCCGCATCCGGCGCCGGAAAAACTGGCCGCCCTATTGTCGCGCGCAACGCAGGTATTGCAGGACAAGGACCGAGACCTGGATGCGTTACAGGACCTGGTTGCACAAATCGACCGGGCAATTACGGCTGGGGTCGACGAGTCCGAATTGCAAGATCTGTCTGACAAGCTGCTGGACACGCTATATGATCTCGACGAAGGGTAGTATGTTGCATCACAACCCAAAGAGTCTATATCGAAAAAACTGGATGCACTTCCACCAGAGAAGCTCGTGGAACTGGATCAGTTCATCGACTTCCTCTGGTATAGAAGTGCTCAAAACACAGTTGTAATCGAGACAAGTCATCGGCCTCGTGTCCATCCTGCGTTCGGCATGTGGGCTGACCGGACAGATATCGTCAGCTCAGTTGATTTAGCCGAGGCGTTACGGAATGTCTCTGGGGTTTTGAGACAAACTCGGTAAAGGGATTAGGGAACATCGACGCTATCGGGAGAGATAACCTCATGGGTGTGGCAGGGCGGATTGATCCATACGGCC
>CAIXPS010000404.1 GCA_903921365.1 uncultured bacterium
GTCGCACATGAACGATTTCAAGGCGTTTTGCGCTGAACGCGGCTACGCTGCGCTCCCTGCCCTTCCCGCTGCTGTCGTGGACTACCTTACCTTCCTGGCAGATATCGGCGCGAAGTTTTCAACCATTCAGGTAAAGGCGTCGGCCATCAGTTACGCCCATCGGGCCGCCAAACAGCCCAATCCGATCAAGGCCATAGAAGTGCAGGAAACAATGCGCGGAATCCGGCGCGTTGTCGGGATGGCACAACAAGGCAAGGCGCCACTCGTGCTTGACGATATCCGGCATCTCATCGACCAACTGCCAGAAGGCTTGCGCGGGGATCGCGATAAAGCCATTCTTCTCGTCGGGTTTGGCGGCGCCTTTCGGCGGAGTGAACTCGTTGCTATTACCGTGGCGGATATCAAGTTCGAACGTGATCGGGCTGTCATTCACCTGCGCCAATCCAAGACCGACCAGGAGGGGCGCGGCATGACTAAGATACTGCCAGTGTTGAAGGATGCGCCAGGGCGCCTCTGCCCCGTTGCAGCGTTGAAAAACTGGATGGCTGCGGCATCGATTACTGAGGGTGTTGTCTTTCGCCCGATCAGTCGATATGGCACGGTGCTGAATCGCATCATGAACCCTCAGGAAATCGCGCGCATCACGAAGAAGTACTGCAAACTCGCCGGTCTTGACGAAGCCTTGTTCTCAGGACATAGCTTGCGCGCTGGGTACGTGACTGAAGCGGCAGATCACGATCAGCCGTTGTGGAAAATAAAGCAACAGACCGGCCACAAGAGCGACCAAGTGTTACAGCGCTATATTCGCGATCAGGGGCGCGGTGGAATAGACGCCACGCGCAGTGTCTTTGGTGATGGGTCAACAGACAAGTGATAACGCGCCGGGAAGCACGCCCACTTCAATGTCGCGGACGCTATGGTCTTCATAACCGACAACAATCTCGCCATCTGCATGCACCAGCAGACGCGCCTGTGGATCAGAGCGAATTTGCATACGCTTCATCGTGCCCATGCGCACCTGCCGGAACTTACCATGTGTGCCCCTCATCACTTCCGGGATCAGGCGAACCATCATGGGGCGTGACATGGGCTCGAACATGGCGTAATCGAGCAGACCATCATCGGGGCGGGCGGTTGGCGTTGTAATGAATCCCCCACCCTCACGCGTGCCATTGCCGATAGTAAGCATCTGGACTCGTTGAGACAGCGCGACGCCGTCAATATCCATGTCGAGATGCGGGGCATCGTAGTTTTCGATAATCGTGCGCACTGCGGCCAGGAAGTACATCGCCTGCCCCCTCAGCCAATTGATGCGCAACGCTTGCAGACCTACGGCAGCGTCAAATCCTACCCCCACAACGTTGCACCAGTACCGAAGCGGTTGATTACCGAGCCGCAGGTAGCCAACGTCAATGCGATGTGTTTCAACCTCCTGCTGTCGCAACGCATTTTCAAACGCCAGGCGTGCATCCTCTGGAATGATGGGCACGCTATGTTTGACGCCTTTCACAAAGTCATTCCCTGATCCGACCGGCACAATCCCGAATTGCGGGCGATCCCCTGCCGGTATCTGCATGATTCCATTCACAATCTCATTGAGCGTCCCATCTCCACCCACAGCAATGACTCTGCGATACGCCGTGCCATCCTGTACAGCCCCTGCAGCCAGTTCTGTCGCGTGTCTGGGATACTGTGTGCTCGACCAGTCAATCGCTATGCCTGCCCCACTGTTATTGATCGACTCCGTGAGCTCGCGCAGTTCTTTTGCGATTAATACATTGCGACCACGGTTCGCCTTCGGGTTATAGATCACAAGAATTTTGTACACTACACGGAGTCCTTTAGGATAGTTAAGCGGGTTTCAAAAAAGGCGCACCCAATGCGGGTGCGCCTTTGACTACAAGCATCTGAAGGCTAGACTGTGGCGCCTCTAGATATCTTCATCAATGTCGCGCAGCAGA
>CAIXPS010000405.1 GCA_903921365.1 uncultured bacterium
AACCGCGACGCGCTCGACGGTGCGCGACGAACCTGAGCGCAGGTCGTAGTTGAGGATCGGACCTACGCGCAGCCAGAGCGTTTCGATCATTCCGAGAAGCAATGGCATCCTGGCCGCCTCATAGACAGCAAAGTGGAGTGCCTTGTTCGCGGCAATGATTCGCGCTGCATCCGGCCGGGACTGCTTCATCTCCTGCTCGATGAAGACGTTCAGTCGCGTGAGTGCCTTGATCAGTGCTGCGTCACCTGCAAGCGCTGTCTTGCGCACCGCCATGCCCTCGAGGTGAATGCGAATCGAGGTGATTTCCCGAAACTGGCTGACGGTCATGGTCGACACGCGCACCGCCCGGTTAGGTGCAACCTCGAGCGCCTGTTCGGCGACGAGCCGTTGGATCGCCTCGCGCACCGGCATGACGCCGACGCTGAGCGCACTGGCTGTTTTGCGCAGGGATAGTTGTTCGCCCGGCATGAGGCGCCCGCTCATGAGCAACTCCCGGATCTGACCATAGACGTCCGATCCAAGGGTCCGCCGCTTGACGAGGGGGGGCCTGAGGCTGGTGGTCATCACGGGCGGCGAAGATTTTCTGGCATAAATGCTAGGGTTAGTACGGTATAGATATCTGTGATCACAGATATCTATACTCGGATTTAATTCTGTTGTGATGAATTGGTCAACCCCAACGGGCGGCACAGCCTGTGGTCCAGATAGCCTGTAATGGAGACAATCGTGAGCAAAAAAACCACCATATCCCAGTCCCGCCGGCAACTCGTGCTTGGCGCAACCACCGCTGCAGCGCTTGGCGCGGTGGCACCGGCCATCGTGCGTGCACAGGCGGGGCCGATCCGTCTGGGCCACCTCACCCCCCGCACCGGTTTTCTGGGCCCCATGGGTGAATACGCCGTCATGGGCGCCACCCTGGCCGTCGAGGAAGTCAACGCTGCTGGCGGTGTGCTCGGTCGCAAGATCGAAATGCTCGCGGAGGACAGCGTGAACCCGCAGACCGCGTCCACCAAGGCGCAGCGCATGATCGAGCGCGACAACGTCTATGCGCTGATAGGCGAAATTAGTTCGGCATCCGGTCTGGCGATCTCGCAGGTGGCGACGCGCGCGCAAAAAATGTTCTTCCAGACCGGGTGCAACTCTGACGAACTGCGTGGCAAGAGCTGCAGCCGATACCTCTTTCACACCGAGGCGAACAACACGATGTATGTTCGCACGATTGGCCGCTATCTCCTGCGCGAGAACATGGTCAAGGGCAAGCGCTGGATGGCATTCACCGCAGACTATGCTTTTGGCCACGATCTGTTCGAGAAGACCAAGGCGTTCATGGACGCCAATGGCGGGATCTTCATCTCGAACGATCTGATCCCGACCGACGCGACCGAATACAGCTCGGTGATCCTGAAGATTCGGCAGCAGAAGCCAGACCTGGTCATGAGTAACCTGGCGGGCAACCAAACCACGAATTTCATGAAGCAGTACAACGAATTCAAGCTGCCTTACCCGCTGGCAGGGGCCGACCTGAATGCGGTCAGCATCTGGGGTGCGGGCCGCGAAGGGTTTTCGGGAACCTGGCCGATCATCTGGACACATCAGGTCAAGGCGCCCTCGGCGCAGAAGTTCGTCGAGACCTTCACCAAGCGTTTCAACACACCCCCTGAGAATCAGGGTGTCGCGGATTATCTGGCGATCAAGAT
>CAIXPS010000406.1 GCA_903921365.1 uncultured bacterium
GTCAATGCAATCAAATGTGCTTCTCCAGCGCCATCTAGCGTGGCAGCCCGGTGGCCGGTCGGCGCGCGTTTGAGCGCTGCCTTCAGTCCATGCTCCACATATCGTCTGCGTACATTCAATACCGTCATGGCATGTACATCTACAGCCGTAGCGATGGCCGCATCGCTCCACACTCGACCCTCTTGGCTTTCGTCCGCCTTGAGCAAGATCATCGCCCGTTTCATCTCGCGAGCCATCAGTTTCCCTGAGGAGGTAAGCACCGTTAGTTGCTCCCGTTCATCTTTGGTCAATTCGACTTTGTATTTCTTCATGCCGCTAGTTTATTCGCGACACCTTATAATTTCAACCTTGTCTGACTACTAGTAGAATACCGGTTGAGTTTGAACTGGCGCCCGGATCGGTTGCGGACATTAGCGCCTTCAAGACGCTCGAACTTGATCTCCCTGAAGGCCCTACCGTGTTTGTGGACGAAGCCTATACCGATTGCATCTGCGAGTATCTACTTGCCGAGGTCGCCGATATCCACCGCGTTGCCTCACGCAAGTCCAATGCCAAACGCGTACTGGATGGCTGCATTGCCTATATCTGTCAGCACACCCGCAAACGCATTGAGACCACGTTCAGCCAGATCGCGGGCAAGTTCGGGCGTTACATTCGCGCGGTTACCCCGTGCTGTTTCGAACTCGTATACTTTCTGTTTGTTTGGCATATGGCCACCTGAACTTGACTCGGTGGCAACTCTCGTAACTTAATGGCAATCGGGTAATTTAGAGGTCGATGGATATCAACCGTTCAGGCATCGATATCTCACTACTTCTTCAGTCTTTGTGAACAGTGTGAATAGTTGGGTGCTGTTTTCGGGAAAGTCGCATAAGAAGGTTCTCTATAGGAGGATTTCCCGAAATTTAGCCTCAATCATTCACACTATTCACAGCAACTACCCCTCCTTACTGCGCGGGTTTGATTCGGAGACCGTGATACACAACGCCAGACCGGCAACGCTCTTTGTTTAAGCCTTTTTCAGCCATGCGCCGGCCCCATAATGTCATATTGAACGGTCGTACACCGGTATCTGTACACCAGGCTTGGTAAGACTTGTATGCGGCGGAGGCTGGCACATAGTAGGAATTCCCGCTTTCGGTGCATTCATCCAGCCACTGCGCCACAACGTCACTCTCGGACCGATAGTCTTCTGTCGCCTCTCGCACCGCCTGCATGTGCCAATCCCCTGAAAATGCCACGCGCGCAACCCCTCCAGCGCCCAGTTCAGGATACCGGGCAGTTCGGCCTTGAGTTTCAGGCTCAGTTGCGAATCAGCACGTTGTTCGAAGTTCTGTGTGAAAGGAATAAGGTGGATGCGTCGCCAGATGCCGCGATCCGTGCCGCGGATGACGGGTTTGTGGTTCATTGCCAGCCAGAGCTTGAACTGCGGCCGGTATTCGTAATACTCGCCGTACAGAAACCGACATGTGATGACATCCTGTCCGGTAACCGTCTTTACACGCGCTTCATCCAGACGCTTGTCCTCATTGGTCTCGATGACCACCACGACCCGTTTGCCTTTCAGTGTAGCAAGATCGTTTGTGGACTCGCTGCGCCGGCTAGCATCGAAGGTATGGAAACTCGTTACCGCAGCATAGTCTCCCAAAAGCCAGCCCAGGATATCCAGAAAGACGCTCTTGCCATTCGCGCCGCCGCCGTAACACAGAAAGAGCTTTTGCTCACGCGTGTCTCCAGTAAGCGAATAGCCGATAGTGCGCTGAATGTAGGCAATCAACTCGCTGTCGTTGGTGAAGATTTCATTGAGGAATTGCTTCCAGCGTGGGCATGCTGCTTCAGGATCGTATGAGGCGCCCAGTTGCATAGAAATGTAATCATTACGATCGGGCGCCCGTCCCATGGTTGTGCAAAGGTCAATTGTTGCGTTAGGTGAACCGGTCAGCATGGGGTTGCGGTCATACTCTTCGATGGTCGTCCTGAATGTATCCAGCGAACGGGCGATGTTGATGGCCGTTTCTATCCGGCCTGCATTCTCACTTGTGATGGCCCAGCGCGATAATCTTTCGCGCAGAGCCAAGTCGTTGATTGCCGGGGCAGAGTGATATCGCGCGCGCGCGGTGTTGATGGCAGCTCGGTTGATCTCGCCATCCACGTCGATGGCCCAGCGGGCGCCATCCCAGCGCTGCCATTTATGCCGGGTGTGGCAATAACGCAGGCGGTTGGTAAACAGTGCTGCCAGGCACTCTGCATTGCCGGAGTCTGTGAGATTTGCACCTGAGAGAATCTGGCGAAACTCGACGAAGTCCGGTTTACCGTCTGCCACATCACAGACACGCTGTATCTCGCCCACAGATAGACCGGCATCCAGCATGAATTGGTAATGATCCAGCGGCCTGGAAGATGCTAATTGTCTGGCCAGTTCGGCGAGTGACCCAAGCGCAGCCTGCTGGCTGACAGATGGCAGCGTGCCAGTCAGTGCCCGAGCCAGGTTCGCAGCCTGTTCAATGCTAATCTCCGCCATTGATTCACCTTCCTTTAGCGCGCGTGAACGATTCACAGCGCAGTTCGTTGTCGTGATTGTTGGCGCCGGCGCACTCATTGGGTAGATTGGCGGGTCAGTTTTCGCGCCAATCCTGGAAATTGACGCGAAAAGTGTCGCGCTGCGGACTGCGTACAGTCTTCCTACCTGTCATCCGCAACTACGTTATGATTAGCCCCATTCTGAACCTGGGATGTTTGAGTGATGGTGATCACTGCTTGTCGGGTATGTATAACGGGATGGTGGAATGGCGGAACTGCCTCGTGATCCGGTTGAAAGACAGAAACTCACGCTAATCGTTGAACTTCACCAAAGCCTGCTGAACTATCGCAACGCGCAACGTGGATGGGCGTCAGCGGACGCAAGTCAAGACGTTACGCTTGATGATGCCCTGAAAACGCACTATCCTGACATCCCTCATCAGGCTGCAACGGGCAAAACCTATATTGATACGGTTTTGGAAAGCTGGATTGAACCGAGGGTCAAACTCGCGCTTGAGAAACTTGACCCTCGCAAGGTAAAGACTCCGTCCCAGGCGCACCAACTTCAGGGTGTTTTGGCCTATTACTTCACCTATGTCAGGGAATACCTCTCTGCCGGACAAATAGTTGGCTCAAAGCTGAATGACGCGCAAACCATTTGCGACACGTGGTGTCAGATAACCGGCGCCAAGCGCTTCGTTGTGAACAAAACGATTGAAAGCTTACTTATCGTCAAGTCGTCTCGCACGGTGCAACGCTACGTGGCACAGGGGATGGCCATTGTCTTTAGCATATCGTTTGGCGTTGTTCGGGCCGATAAAACGGCAAAACTTCGATCCGATGAAGATGCGAACACCGATCGAGCGAGTCCGAAACCATCCGAGATTGCTTCCATCGTTACGCCTCCAGGCGACGAGACACTAAAAGTAGCTCCTGCCAGCTTATTGGCTAACGTGAGCCCGACAACAATTGAGCCTGCCGAGCTTGACCGCCTCATCGCAGGTATTCGTGATTTGCGCAAAACCGCATCCAATCCGTCGAGTTTCAATGCTCTGGTTGAATTTACAGTTCAAGTGAGTGAATCGACCTACTCTAAAAGCAGGCACTTCAGTCAGTTTATTCATGACCTGTTGCAGGTTGACATGGACTCCATCGAGCATCGGATTGACACCGCAGAGGCAAGAGAGCGGTTACGCAACCATCCGGTGATCAAGCAAGCAATGGAGACAGAGAGGCTGCTCCATTTACAGGCCAGTCGGCAGAGGGACATCGAGGTAGTAAAACGATTGTGTCATGAATTGACCATTGCGAATCCTGCTGGTCTTGACAGACAGGACACGTTAACAAAACTACAAGCCGCTGTCGTGGATCGATTGGATGATGCGGAGTTCACGACGCTGGTGGCCAATACATTCGACCGACTGCCTGAGGCGTACCAGGTAGCTTTGGCCGCAAAGCTGCTGGAGTCGTGCCGTCCATCAGAGTTCAGATTTGTCGTCTCATTGGCTGTACGACCGACCGGTAGTTTCGTCAGGTCCAAGGTCCAGTATCTGGCAAGGTCAGCCCGCAGGTGTGGCGATCATGTTGCGGTAGCGCAAAATCTGCTTGTAGAGCTGACAGAGCATGTAAAGAGCAGCATCACCGTTTCAGCAGCAGTTCAATATGAGGCGTCGTTTCTACGGGATTTCATCAGTGCATCTATGAAACCATAAATCGTTCGTAACTTCTCAGACTGAAAAAATAGTTCTTAGTGTCGCGTATCAACATAGGTGGCCCTGAGCATCATGCTTATAGCCATTCAGGACGTTTTGTGATACCCAAATGAACTCTCGTGTCGCTGGCTGGTCTCTGGCGGGTTGGTCTGGAAGTGGATTGTGTGGAACAAGGAGCTGTGAATGGATTCGTCAGTAGTAGTTAACCGGGCATCACTCCGCGCGGCGCTCAAATACTGGCATCAGTTGACTGAACTGGGCAAGTGCGATCTGGCAAGACTGGAAATTGTGCGCGAGAAGATCACGGATGAACCGGACAACACACCAGTCAATCGCGGGCTCATTCTACGCGGCGAGATGCAAACCGCACTGGCGGAAATGCAACAGATTTACATGCTCGCGACGGGGGAGGAAAACACGTATTACACGCTCCTGAATGAGCGCTATGTTGGCTGTCGACCCGTAGATGTCGTAAAAGATTCGCTAGGGATCGAGAAGACCGAATTCTACCGGCGGCAGAACGCGGCATATGACGCGATGGCATCGATTCTCAATAGCAGGGAGCTGTGCCGCAGAAGTGAATTGTCAAAGTCCGTCCAGGCCCACGTTACACAGGCCGAAACAAAACTGGTTTTCCAGGTCCCAAGACCTATAACCGAGCATATGGTCGGTCGTAATCATCTCTTGCGGGTCATAAAGGAGAGGTTGACGCTTGGCCGCACAACCGTGCTGCTGGGAATACCTGGCATCGGCAAGACATCACTGGCAATCGCGCTTGCCAACGATCCGGACACACTTGATCACTTTTACGGCGGAATACTATGGGCGAACCTGGGTACTTCACCAGATCCATTGGCCGTGCTGAGGCGCTGGGGACATGCGCTTGGCGTGGCAGTCGAGGTGATCAACAAGGCGACAAAAGAAGTGTTGTCGCAGAGTATTCATGACCGCATCGGCGCACGCCCGTATATGATCATCGTCGATGATGTGTGGGATATCGAACAGGCCATACTTCTGCGCGTCGGCGGCCCCAACTGTCACCACCTCTACACGACACGACTTCTTCAAATCGCGCTTTCACTTGCAGACGCCAATGGACCACTGCGGATCGAAGAACTGTCTTTGGGCGACTCAATCACCCTTCTCAGCCAGTTTGTGGACGAACGCACCCTCTCAGCCTTCGATATCTCGCTCGAATCGTTGGCCAAGGCAAGCGGCGGTCTCCCACTCGCACTGATGCTTACGGGGTGTCTACTATCACAGGCAATGCACAGCGGCATGATGCAACGATTTCGCAAATTGCTGCTGGCATTGCAGGACCCCACCCAACGCATGATGTTGAGCATTCCTGTCGGGCCGAACGATGCCGGCAACAATTCCGCCGGTCAACTATCGGTATATACACAGATCGCAGGAACTGAACAGGTGCTATCGGATGAAGCCAGGCGTGCTCTGGCCGACCTGGGTGTGTTTCTGCCAAAACCCCACTCTTTTCCGTCAGACGCTGCACTCAGCGTCGGCAATTGCACAATCGACGCCATCGATGAATTGGTGGGATTTGGTTTACTTGAAACCCTGCCGGGGGATCGATTTACGCTGCACCAGTCCATTTCCGAGTACGCCCGGATGCGTCTGAGCGATGACGCTGCCTGGCACAGGATGGTTCGCTGGTATGCGGAATACGCAGAGATTAATGAGAACAATTACATCGCCCTCGATGCCGAATGGGATAACATGCAATATGCATTTGGGGTTGCGCAGGAGAGGCACTTTGGCACAGAATTGCTCCGCGCCGCGCATGCTATACCCTCATTCCTCCTCTCACGCAACATGAGTGAGAGAGCATATGATCTGTTGTCTATGACGCTTTCTGAAAGCCGCGAGGACGGATCGCCTGCCAGAATGGCAAGACACCTTGTCCTTTTGGCCCGAACTGCCCTGCATGCCAAGGCTTACCAGGAGGCATCCACAGCAATACATGAAGCATTGCATCTCATTGATACAAATTCTGAAGCAACGCAGCAATTGCCCACAGCCTATGAGATTGCCGCGATGGTTGCAAACGCTTTAGGCAAGACCGAAGAGGCACTGGAATGGTACGCGCGCGCGATGGAAGCGGCGCAAGCCACGCAGCAGATTTCCCTTATACCGCGCATGCTTGTCAACATGGAGCGACTGGATATTGACACATCCATCAACTCGCAAATCGCAGCATCAGCCATGAAACCACCACCAGCGCTGCAGAGGGTACTGGGTAAAGCCAAGACATTGTTGCGCATTCAACCGAGGATACTTGCGAGTCCTGGACTCCGGGCATGGATCAAGGGTGTGCGGCTTGCCTTCAAGGGCGATACACAAGGCGCGAATGTCGCTTTGCAGCGGGGGATCGCTGACGCGAGAGATGCGAAAGATCCAACAGCGCTGATCACAGTGCTGGGCTTTTACAGCCTGGTATGTGTTGGCATAGGCGACTATATCAATGCAGAAAGGTGTGCGATCGAAGGGCTGTCGCTCAAGTCAGCCGCTCTCTTCCCGCGCTCGGTTGGCTTCCTATATTCTTCATATGCACAGGCAAATCTTTACCACGGAGACATTGCGAAAGCACATACGATA
>CAIXPS010000407.1 GCA_903921365.1 uncultured bacterium
CAACGGGCGCTATACCTGCGGGGTGTGGCCGGTCGAATCACAGGTCTGGGTGGGGCGCTGGACTGCGGCCACGCCCGACGGACGCCACAAAGGCACACCCATCGTCGACGGCGTAGGCGCGTGCCAAGGCGCGGATCGCAACGGGCCAACAGCGTTGCTCCTATCGGTTGCCCAACTGGACAGTGTGTGGCACTGGTCGGCCGGCTACGTGTGCAACGTCAAGTTCTCGCGCAGTTGCGTCGATTCCCCTGATGATGTCGCGAAAATCGCCGACCTGGCAGCGACGTTCATGGCGCTGGGTGGGCAGGAGCTTCAATTCAACATCGTAGACGCCGCGACATTGCGCGCGGCACAGGCGACTCCTGACCGCTACGCGGACTTGATCGTGCGCGTGGCCGGATTTAGCGCCTACTTCACACAGTTGAGTCTGCCCGTGCAGGAAGAGATCATTTCGCGCACCGAACATGGTCTTTAGAAATCGGCAAATTCCTGCGCACGTCTCGTTATGAGGGCGGGTTTGAGCCGTCGCCATGGCGAGGAATTTCCATCCCGCATGGATCGATGCGCGGGGTCTATTTCGCCAGCCATTTTCATAACTGGTACCATCTGGCTGAGGGCGAGGAGATTTCCCGCTACATTGAAGACCTGGCTTTATGGGGCGTCAACACCCTGATGGCCATCTATCCTTTCATCAACCTGCAGGGATGGGACGACCCGGAGGCGACTCCGGCAGTGACACAACTGCGCAAGTTATTCAGCGCGGCAAAACGCGTCGGGCTGTCTACCACGCTAGGGCTCAATAACGTGTTGTTTAATGACGCGCCACATGAACTGCGCGCAACACCGCTTCAGGATCCTTTAGGCCGTCACGGCAACTCCGGTGCGACGATCTGCCCCAGCTTGCCTGCTGGACGCGACCTGATCATGAAAACCTCAGCCGAGTTGCTGGGGAAGCTGACAGACATTGGCGTGGACAACCTGATCCTGTGGCCCTACGATGAAGGCGGTTGCGGGTGCAGCAACTGCCGGCCATGGGGCGCCAATGGTTTTGTGCGCATGTCGCAGGATATCGCCGGGGTGGCGCGATCGATCTTCCCGCGTGTGAAGACCATATTGTCCACCTGGACCTTTGACACGCCGCCCGAGGGTGAATGGGCCGGGTTGGCAGATGCGTTATCGCGTGGCAACGATTGGGCAGACTATATCCTTGCCGACGCGCATGAGGATTTCCCGCGTTATCCGCTGGAGAACGCTGTCCCGGGCAACCTGCCGTTGATCAACTTCCCGGAGATCAGCATGTGGGGCAATTGGCCGTGGGGCGGTTGCGGCGCGCACCCGTTGCCGAACCGATTACAACACCTGTGGAACCAAGCCGGTGCTGTTCTGCGAGGTGGCTTCCCCTACAGCGAGGGGATCTACGAAGACATCAACAAGGCCATCGTCGCGCAGTTTTACTGGAACCCCGACTCCTCCGCACAGTCGACGCTGCGCGAGTACGCCGCGTTTGAATACTCGCCGGCGGTTGCCGATATGCCGTTTCCAGACGCGGGGAATGTTGAAATTAGAGGATGCCAGTATGTGTCGGAACAGATCACCGCTCTTTTGAAAACGTTCGCGCAGGAAGAACTCGTTTCCATTCTCCGGGATTTCCTGCGCGACCAGGGTGCCCAGCAACAGATCGCATTTTTCGATTTGATATTTACTACCGCAACCTGCATAGCACCTATGTGCGCTTCTCGGCGATCAGAGACGAACTGCGCCGGGAATTGGAAGGTTCTGCGCGGAGGTAATGAACTTCAGCTTGAATTTGCGCATGTAATCATCGCCTGACGCCAGATGCCCGGCACGTCGGAAGTGCCGGGCATCTGAACTGTCTGAACAACAGCAGGAGAATCCTATCGGCGTGCTATCGGCAGGAACACGTTGTGAATGATGACGACTTGGACTTCCCTCTGAAGCGCTGACGTTGCGAAGTCCCGTCCGAAGACATCGTTCAGCTTCGCGGTGCTGAGTCCCATTGGCGACGGTGATGTGCCGCCCGCGACAGTGAACCGCAGGTTGAAGATCGTGCCATCCGCGTTAATAACTGTTTGGCGCGCCAGCGAGATACGCACCAGACCAGCCTCGGGGACGTGGCTCTGGATCGTGAAGCCGGCCGTCAACGCAGCAGGCGTCACGCCGCTAAACGTCATCCGGCTCGCGTCGTACTGGAAGGTGAATGTGCCGCCAGCAAAGTCCTCGCCATTAACGATCTTCACCGGCGCCGTCACGATCTGGCCGGCACTCGCACCCGCCGGGCCAATCTCGATGCGCACCACGTTCGCGGCCGCCATCCCAGAACTCACGGAGGGGCGGAAGGCTGCCGTCGTGAGGGTCGGGCCACATCCGTTCCACGATCCGAACGCTATGTAGCATAGGATCTGCGTTGAATCTGCCGCAGTGCAGTCTCCGTCGCCATTGACGTCACACGCGCTGCGCTGGTCCGGCGTAGGCGTGTACTGCCCATTGGCAATGCGCAGTGATATCAGTGCGTCCGCGGAGTTGACTACTGTGTCGCCATTCAAATCGCCGCGAGTGAAGGCGTTGTTGACGGTCACCGATCCGCTCTCTAGTGCCAGGGACACTGGGACATTCAGATCACTGTCATCGTAGATTACCGTGTTGATGAGGCCAGTAATGAAGTCCAACGAACTGATTTGGCCGACTGTGCCAGAGATGGTGAAGCCTACATTGAACAATGAGCCTGGCCCGTTTAGCTTCAGGCATGTCGGGATGATGGCAGTAATCTTCACCTGACCCGGAACATTTGTATTCGCCACAAACTGATAGCCCTGCGTGTAGATCGTCGGCGACACAGTGCCGTTGGCTATCACCACGCTGGGGTTGTAGTGCAGCGTCACATCAATTGCGACCGGACATAGCCCGTCGCCATGCGACAGGTTGACTGGCACAATCACGTTTGTTGCGCCGGGTCGCGCAACCACTGGCGGCACCCACAACGTCAACTGGCCGAATATTGCGCAAGCGAGCCCCGATTGGCCTACCACTGCGCCCGTGCTGCTTACCCCGTTCACCTGGTAGCAGTAGGTCGTGCCCGTGATGAGCCCGCCGTCGGTAAACTGTATCGAGTTGATCGGGGTCGTAGTCAGCGTGATGAACGAAGAGCCGGTGATCTGGCGCAGCACATGGTAGCCAGCCAGATTTGCCAACGGATTATCGAGCGACCAGGAGATATGGATGTCATTGTGACCTGCGCTGGCCTGGATGTTGATGGGCGCGAGGTTGATGGGCGCGGGCGGCTGGCAGCCGGTCGCGCACGCGGGCGGCGCGGGTGGCGGCGCGTTCCAGTAAGTGTTGAGAAGCGCGGCCCATGCGCTGTTCTGCGCAAAGCGCAGACTATTGCCATTGTAGTAAGAGCGCTTCCAGTCGTCCTCGTGGAGAGGCGCGTAGATGCTCAGACCGCCCAGGCTCTCCCATTCCCAGCGCGTGCCGGGCTTGACCCATGGCGAACCGCTGTTGTGGTCTTCAGCCAGCACGGTTGAGGCAACCGCATTCTCCACACCATGCGCGGCGCTCACCACGCCTGGATTCCCAGAAAAGGTGACCGCCAGGTGGCGCGCCAGCCCGGACAGGTCGCACAGGTTGTCATGCCCATCGATCAGGCCGTCCTGCGAACTGTCGAAGCACACGCCGGGTGTGTGCGCCGCGGCGAGGCTTGCGCCGCCGGAGGGCAACGTCGGCGTTAGCGCCGAGGCCAACGCATCGACCGATGCTTGTAACTGCGACATCTTGCTCGTGTCGATCAGCGCCAGCGTGAACGGGTAACCGTTGTTACGCAGGAGACTCGCCTGGATGTTCAACCAGTCTGTGCCGATCTGCGCCGCGCTGTGGGCGCCCGTGATCACGCTCTGGTTCAGGTAAGCATCATAGGGGAAGGATGCCCACGTCCAGTTCTCTGATGCGAGCACAACATTGACACTGTCCCGCACTTCGTAGGCCACTTCGGATGTCGCCATCATGCATGCGTCGAGGTACAGCAGATCGATTTTTACTCCAGTGGCCTGGGTCGCCCAGCGGAGCGCGTCGCCCAGCGCCTTAGTTGAGAGGAAGCCGCCGGGATTCTGGTCCCACAACAGGCCGCCCGGTTGGCCGTCCCATGCGCTCGGCTGGCCAAGCAGCACGTTCGGGAACCACCCCGATCCATGCCCGACCAGCGAGAGAATCACGCGTTGCGCGCCGGGGTAAGCCAGGATGGCGCCCTTGAGGAACTCGCTCAGGCTGTAAGGATTGGCCGTGTCGTCCGTCCATGCCCATACATTTTCGCCGTAGGTGTAGCGGCCATTGCAGGTGGGATTGATGTAGTTGGGGCAACTCTCGTCCACATCGCCCTGTAAGTGATACAACCGCGCATCGTTCGGACCAGGGCCGTCGAGCAGCATCATTACAACGACGCCCGGAGTCCCTGCCGATTTCTCGGCGTTATTGAGCAGCGCCAGCATGCTGCTCGACAGCGTGTTGTCGCCATTTGCGTAGATGAGGACAAGTGTTGACGGAGCAATCGCGCTCGGTATAGCCACCACCGCGGTGCGTTCAACGCGATAAGTCACGCCATCGACGTTGAAGGTGGCGACGGCGTTATTTGCCAGTACTGAGCCAGGGGCCGCACCCGCTGCAACCGTGACGCGATAGGTGATGACGACTGGGTTGCCGGGCACGATCGAGCCGCTATAGCGGATCTGTCGCGAAGCGGGGTCATACGTCGCACCGTTTACAACGCTTCCGCCTGCGTAGGTCATGCTCATCGGCAAGGTGTCGGTGAGTGTGGCAGCGACGGGGGCGCCGTTCGCGGTGAGGCTGAGCGTGTAGGTGAGGGTATCGCCCGACCGAGCGGTGGATGATGAGACCGACTTCGCCAGGTCAAGCGTGGGCGTGATCGGCCCGCCGGGGACATCCGGCCGCCAGAAGCCGACTGCCATCGAGTAAGCACCGCCGCTGAGCGAGCCTGCCATAGGCTGGCCGATGGTGCTGTTGAGTGTGTACGCTGCGCCGGTCGCCTGACCGCCGCCGTTACTAAAGGTGAACCAGTCGAGCGTGTAAACCCCCGCCAACGTTGCGGCAAGCGTGGGCATGCTAAGGGTAAAGGCGAGACCGATGAAGGCCATGCCGAGTGCTGCGACCACTCCCTTCTTCCTTTGCGAGACGCATGGAAGGAGGGTATGACGGATGAATCGTAGAGTGTTCATGGTGCGCTCCTGAAAGCGATATTGCAAATTGAAAATCAGCCTATCTCGTTAACCCATTCGAGTTTGTCAGGAGCCAGACGTCTTTGGGAGAAACATCGCTGTTACCCATAGCCATAATCATGCGATTGGAGTACATGGAATACCCGACTGAATGACTGGCTCGCGCTACAGGCAATACGCCATTGGGAGTGAGTTGAATCCACTCGGGCGCGCCACCGACTCCATTGGCATTCGTTAAGACCCAGACATCATTGAAATACCCAAGCGTATCGTTATACCCCCCAAAAATGGTCAGGCGATTGGTGATGGGATCGTAAGCCATGGAATGCATTCCTCGTGGCGCAGGAGGCGTATTTGCAGGGAAGAGTTGGGTCCACTGAGGCGTTCCCCCCAGGCCATTCGCATTACTCAATATCCAGACATCGTTGAAAGTGCTGCCTGGATTTGTAGCTGTGCGACCGCCAAAAATGATCAGACGATTTGTGGTTGGATCGTAGACTCCTGCAGCATCCGCGCCGCGGGCAGGAGGAAGCGGGCCGGTAGGAGAGAGTTGTACCCAGGACGGGCTGCCAATACCATTGGCATCGACCAGCACCCAGACATCGTTGCGATCTGAAGTTAGCCATCCGGTATTTCCACCAAAAACAATCATCCGGTTGCTGCCGGCATCGTATACGGCGACATGCCCTGCTCTGGCGATGGGCGCCGAAGGAAGCGCAGTCCAAACTGGCGCGCCACCGAGTCCGTTGGCATTACTGAGAACCCAGGTATCCGCCAATATAGGCAAACAATTGCCTGCACAGCCGCCGTGCACAATCATGCGATTGCTTGTCGGGTCATAGACAACCGAGACCATATGCCGGCCTTGCGGTAACTCCCCTGCAGGAGATAGTTGCATCCAGCTTGATGTTCCATTGATTCCGCTCGCGTTCTTGAGGACCCACACATCATACGAGTATGGATAACCTGTGTATGACCCGCCAAAGAAAAGGAGGCGGTCGTTGCCCGAGTCATAGACATTGCCACCGGCATTAGTCAGTGACATAGTGCCCGCAGGCGTTTGCTGAATCCATGTCGATGAAGCTTTCTCACACACAACAGTGCCATCGGCGTTGATCACCCGCACGCTGCTGCCAACTGTGCAGGCGCCCGCCACGCGAGCCTGAATGGTGCTTGTGACGACGCTAAACGTGTTGCCTGTCAGCGCCAAACCTGTGCCCGGCGTGTACGTGAGTGTTGCGCCTGAATTCATCGCATACGGCGCCGCAGTGATCTGCTGCCGTGGCGACAGGTCGGTGAACGCCGCGTCGCCAGCGCACTTTACAGCGACTTGCAGCCAGCGCGCATCGCCGTTAAACGCGCTTGCGCCAAACTCAGCGTTGCTGTTCAGCACCGTCGTGAACAAACTGTTGCTGACAGGTAGAGTCGTCGTGATGGCGTTACCGATTTGCGCGCCTGCGCCTGCGGCGTCAAAAAGCCGGAAGGCCATGTCGCAGGTGCTATTGATGGCGCTGCCGGCATTCTTGATTTGTCCCTGAAACGTGAAACCCGTGCCAACGGCAGTCTGTGGCGCAGTGGGCGCCGCAGGCGCATTACGCGCGAAGGCAACTCCGGCCACGGCTAATGACACTACGAATACGGACACTGGAACTACGAATCGAGCATGCATGTCAAACCTCCAA
>CAIXPS010000408.1 GCA_903921365.1 uncultured bacterium
CCGCCCACAGTCGCCGATGCAACTCCATCCACCGAGTCCAACATCGGGGTTATCTGGTTATCCAGCAAAGAGCGCAATTTCACAGGGTCATTTATGCCCGACACCGCGTAGGTAACAATCGGCATCTGGGTCGGGTCCATCTTAACAACAATCGGGTTCTGAATGGTGGGATCGGTTGGGAATGAGCGCTGGGCGCGTTGAACCTGCTGAAGCACATCGACCGCCGCCTGGCCTATATCAACACCCCAGCGAAACTGGATACGCACCTGCGAACGCCCTTCAACACTGCTGGAGGTTACCTGATACATACCCGGAACTGATGACACCGCGCGTTCCAGCGGTCTCGTTATCTGAGCTTCAATCTCTTCAGGGGCAACATTCGGCCACTGGACAGTTACGCTCACAGTTGGTATCGTGACATTCGGCAACAAGTCCACCGGCAGACGCATCAAACACACCCAGCCGAGGAGCACCAGGGCCGCAATGCGCATTGTGACTGCAACAGGCCTGCTAACTGCAAAACTGGATATACTCATCTCTTTTGGGCTCCTCTGGATTCCGGTCCGCCTTGGCCGCCATTGCCGCCTCTTTTACCACCGACGCTGACCGTTTGCCCCTCTTTTATCGGCATTGCGCTCATGGTAATAACCTTCACCCCAGGCTTCAGCGCATTACCAATACATACATACGTCTCATCTTCGCCCTGCGGCTCCACCGAGCAGCGTTTTGCTTCCTTGTCGGAGCCAACGGTCATCACATAGACGCCATCCTTGTCGCGTTGAATTGCTTCACGCGGCACAACCACAGCATTCTTAATCCGATTCGTTTCTATGGAGACATGCGCAAACATCCCCGGCTTGAGCAGATTATCTTTATTGCTGAGAATCACCCGAACCATAAACTGCCTGCTCGCCGTTTCCGCCGACGGGTTAATCTGCAAAACGCTGGCATCAAATATACGCCCCGGCAAGCTGTCAAAGCTAAGCTTCGCCGGCAACCCTATGTGCAGTTTCGCGCAAACATCCTCAGGCACCGGCACCGATACCCAAACCTGCTTCACAAACTTCACATCCAAAACCGGCTGCGATGGCGATGCAATCGCGCCGGGGTCTGAGAATCGCCCCGTTACATAGCCATCCAAAGGTGAAATCAACACCGTATCCCGCCGCTTAGACTGTGCGCTGCGCAAGGAAGCCTGCGCCGCAGTCACTGAGGCCTTGAGCGCAGAGATGCTTTCGCGATACGCGCCTTTTTGCGAAGTGTTCGCCTGAGCATATTCCAGCGCCGCATTTGCCTGCGTGAGCTTGGCCTTTGCGGCCTCGATATCCGATGCGCCTTTAGCCTTGACCACATTCATCTGCTGCTGGACGGATTCTTTTTGGGCAATCGCCGAATTTTGCTGTCCTTCGGCTATCTCAACCGACGATTTCTGCACCGTGACAGCGGCTTTGGCATCGTCCACATCTTGGGCTGCAACAAAACCTTTCTTATAGAGGCCATCAATCCTGTCAAACTTCGTCTGAGCATTTGCCAAATTGGCCTGCGCGCTTCTAACTGATGCGTTTGCATTCGCAATCTTGGATTGAGCATCGCTGAGGTTGGCAACCGCCGCGGCAAGCTGCGCATCATAGGATGTTTTGGTCTGTTTATAATCAGCTTCGGCGCTGGCAACCGTGGCTTTCTGCTGGCTAATCTGAGTATTAACGGCCACATCAGCGGGGTTCTGGCTCATCTTAGCCTGCGCCAACCGATACTGCGCCTCCGCGACGTTAGCCATCTGCTGCTGAACACTCGCTTCCACATCAGAAGAGTCGATTTTGACCAATACCTGACCCTTTTTTACGCGATCACCTGCCTGCACACTGAGCATCTCGATACGCCCGGTAATCTTCGGGGCGATTTCCACGCTCATCGGAGCTTCAACAGAACCGGCGCCATCAAAAGAGCTCACAAGGTCACGAATCTCGACCCCAGCCATCGCCGCCACCGCAGGCCCCTTCATTTTGGCGCCACGCTGCTGGCTC
>CAIXPS010000409.1 GCA_903921365.1 uncultured bacterium
AGACCCAGCGGCAATGGTCCGACCAGGCCATCCTGCGCACCACGCCTGTGTTGCTGGGCATGTATTCCTTGACGACCCTCTGGGCGACCACGCTGTTTGACGCGAACACCAGCCCCAAGGGGGCGGCGTGGTACGCCAAAATCAGCCTGACCTTCAGCGACGCAATCGCTGCCGTCAGGCACACCTTGTGGTTGTCAGAGTATTTTGCGACTTCAGACCAGGGCGCGAACCCACAAAAATTCGCCCGCGATCTCACCAAGCGTATGGCCGACGCGCTATGCTACGCAGCGTAAACGGGCAAAGTCGAGCTAAGAGGCCGTTTCAAAAGCCTATACGACAACCACAGCGCGTGATCTATATGCTCTGCGTTGCAACAGCAGCCGTATCATGATACTGGCCGGATGGTGTGCGATGCGTCAAATGCAGTGGTGTCTCAGTTGTTCGCCACGGCCACGATGATACTCAACGTCATCGGCAGCGCTTCCGGTGCAAGGACTGTGATGCTCGCTTTGATGACCTGACAGGCACCGTTCTTGCGGGCCATCATCAGCCTCTGCGGGTTTGGGTTCTGTGCTTATACTTCATGGGTCTGAACCTATCCAACTGTCAGATCGCCAAAGAGTTGGGCCTGAACGAGGACGACGCCCACGCCATGGCGACACATCTGCGCGAGGGACTGGTCGCCAAGGTTCCGGACGTCGTGCTCGATGGTGAGGTCGAGGCCGACGAGGTCTACGTTATCGCCGGGCACAAGGGTAACCCCGAAGCCGTCAAAAAAAAGGCCGCGAGGGACGCTGCCGCCGGCTCAAGGGTGCGCCGGGACGAGGCACTTTGGAGAAAGAAAAACCGCCGATCCTCGGCTTGATCCAGCGAGGCGGACAAGTCGTTCTTCACATGCTGGAAAACGTCCAGCAAGTGGAGGGCGCTTTAGCTGAAGCTGTTGTATTTCTTCGGTATTTTGAGAACCTTCCAGACCCCCGGCAGCTTGGCAAAGTGGTTTACCCGCTTCATGAGGTGCTGCTCCTGAGTTTGCTGGCGGTGCTGGCCGGAGCGGAAACGTTTACCGAGATCGCCCTCTTTGGAGAGAAGAAGCTCGATCTTCTGCGTCGGTTCGGGACCTTTCGCGATGGAACGCCGCCGCACGACCGGTTGGGCGACATCTTCGCGTCTCTTGACGCCGAGAAGTTTCAGCAGTGCTTTGTCGCTTGGGTTGCGAGCCTGACCGGCGCACCGGCCGGTGTGATCGCGATTGATGGCAAGACGCTGCGCCGTTCGGGTGCGAAGAAGGACTCGAAGGCACCGATCCACATGGTTTCGGCCTTTGCCGCCCGCCAGCGCCTTGTGCTTGGGCAAGTCAAAGTAGCGGATAAGTCGAACGAGATTGTCGCGATTCCGAAGTTATTGGATATGCTGGCGATCGAGGGTGCGATTGTAACGATTGACGCCATGGGCTGCCAGCGTGACATCGCCGCAAAGATCGTTGAAAAGAAGGCTGATTACGTTCTCGCGCTCAAAGGATATCAAGGATCGTTGCGCCAGGACGTTGAGGTGTTCTTAGCCGAACAGCGGGAAGTTGGCTTCAAAGATACGACGATTAGTCAGGACGAAACTGTCGATGGCGATCATGGGCGCATCGAAACCCGCAAAACAACTGTTATCCACGATGTCGAATGGCTCCAAGAGCGCCACAATTGGCCTGGAATGAAAAGTGTCGTCATGGTCGAGAGCACGCGGGAAATCGGCGATAAAATCGAGACTGAGACGAGATTTTACATCACCTCTTTGGTTTTCCTTGCGGTGCAACTGGGTCCGATCATCCGTAGTCATTGGTCCATCGAAAATAGTCTTCATTGGGTTTTAGATATGATCTTCCGCGACGACGAGTGCCGGGTCCGTACCGACAACGCCCCCGCCAATTTCACCACCATCAAGCACATCGCTCTCAACCTGCTCCGAAGAGCCTCAACCAAGGCCTCCCTGCGCGCCCGCCGCAAGGTCGCCGCCTGGGATGACGACTTCCTCGCAAGTCTCATCACCCGCTGATTTTTTCACCCGATTCCCCTGGCTCGACTAGGCACGAACTAACGAACGGTTCTGATTTGTGCCATAAGCGGACAAAGGATGAACGTCGTCATTTCGAGGCTGTCGGCAAACACATGGATTTCGCATCGCAACCCCATGGTGTGGTTGGCGCCGAAAAAAAACCGCCAATTCAGGTGCGGCAAACAATGTCGGAATGACTGAGTATACGGAAACCAGCAAGAGTATGTTTCTCGTCACTCCCCAATAGATTGACGTTCACTATACGTCCCCTTATGTGTGAAATCCGAACGTTTCGTTAGTTCGGTCCTTGACGGCAGCCATGCCATACGTATATTTATACGACTGAGCTGGGGAGGTCACAACGATGCCGACGTACGCTTATCGGGGAGCTGTCACCACAACGGGGTCGTCTGAAGCCATCCGTTTTGAACGTGCGCTGTTCCGCCAAAACCCCGAGTTTTGCCAAAAAGCCAGTATTGAGGCTCACGTCATCGGTCGGGGCATGCTGCTGGTTCATGTCCTGGATGATGCCCCTGAGTTGGAGCAGGGAGAGCATGGGGACCCTGTGGTCGGCGCCTTCTTGGCCTTCATGGAACGCGACATTGCCAACAATCCTGAGCGCCTTGAGCCTCTGTCGGCGTCGCAGGTCGCCCGAGCCGCCGAGCTGACGCATAACGTCGTCGTAACGGACGACGACGAGATTCCTGACGACATCTCCCTATAAACGCGAGCCTCGCGCCATGCCGACCTCGCCCTTTGCCAGCAGCAACGGCTGGCGCCTATATATGTACCCAGCCTTCAAGGCTGTGTACGACGGCCTGGTCGCCGAGGTTGGCCGTCTTGCTGCGGCCAGCCCAGACGACTACGTGGGCCATCCAAAAACGAAGCTGTTGGCTCGCATCAATAAAATAATTATCGACGAAATTCCTGCGGACCCAGGCCACAAACACTATAGGCAGGGCAAAGCGCTTGGGGTAGTGAACAAAAACTGGTTTCGGGCTAAATTTCTAAAAGGCCGGTTTCGCCTTTTTTATCGCTACGATAGTTCATCGAAGTTAATTATCTATTGTTGGATTAATGACGAGAATACTCTCCGCAAAGAGGGGGCGCGAACTGACCCATACGCCGTATTTAAAAATATGCTGGAGTCAGGAAAGCCGCCATCCAATTGGGGTGACCTAGTTGAAATTGTGCTTGGTTCTACGAAAAGACGCTCCTAAAATGAAGACTCATTGGGTGGTGTGGAATACAGATACAACGACAATGTAATTGGCCTCGTTAATCCCTCGGGAGAAATTGCTTTCAAATCGCAACTGCAGGACTCTTATAACACCTATTTTAATTATTGCAATCCAGCACACCCAGTCTGCCACAAGTCTGCAAAAAAAGATTGGCATGCGGTTTGAGGTGGCATTTATACTTATGTCGCTATGGCTGGTCTCAACCCCATATTTCTGACTTCAACTTCTGCGCATAGTTCCAACACGATGTGTGGTTCCACGCAAATCGATGTGGACAGCGACTCTAGTCATTGGCTTTCTTTGTCGCTCGAACTTGTTTTGTGGGATTCTCGATGTCCAGTTCTAAACCGACTTTGTCGTCGGCCACAACGTCGGCCAATCCATCAATCAGCCCGAGCGCCTGCATGACTGACGCGTAAGCCCCGAGGCTGACGCCTGGGTCAAGGGGCGGGCAGTGGTATGCATCCAGTGTCAAAAACTTGCTGGCTCGGACAAATGTTGCGGTAGCCGCATAGCTACTGGGCTAAGACACAAGCCCACCTTCGATCGTCGGCCAGTCTTAATTTGACTTTGTCACATTCCGCTCACCCCGCAAGCGAGATATTCATGAAGTAAGTCACCCCTCACTCTGAAGGGTGTTCTGGCGACAATACGCGGCATCGATTACGGACTGACGTTTGTTGTGCC
>CAIXPS010000410.1 GCA_903921365.1 uncultured bacterium
GTCCCGTCACGACCAGCATGCCATAAATGACTTGGGTGAGTTGTCGGAGACTCGATGCTTCCAATTGCGGTGCGATGCATACCAAAAGTGTTATGATGTCTGTCAAGGGCTTTACCGGGTGAGCTTGGGTTTTGGTCGACTTCAAGTCTATCCGATAAGCCCTTTTTATGTTTCCCTATTTGGCGAAGGTATTGCTTTTTAGTAGTTTTACCTATCAGGTTTTACGGTTCCAACGGCAACGTCACGCACGCACCACGCGCCATACTGCGGGCGACGGCTTCGGTGAACTCCATATACTTCACGCCGTCCTCAAAAGTCGTGTGTGTGATAACGCCCTGACCGCGAATCGCCGCGACGAATTCTTCTTCGACGCGCCAGCGCCCCTGCAGCTCTGCCGGGATATCGATCTCAGCCAGTTCGATGTCGCCGCGCTTGCCGCCAAAGAGCTTATCCTGTGAGAAACGCAGCGTTCCGTTGCTGCCAAACAGGGTTGCCTCAGGCGCGCCTGCCAGGCCGGTGACTGCCGAAAACTGCAAATGCGCCTGCGCGCCGCACGCCATCTCGGCGATGATATCGACATGCTCAGGCACGCGCACCGGTCGCAACAAGTCATTCTGATCCTTGCGCATCCGCGCACAGGTCTTTCCCATGGCGCTCACGCGCGTCGCGGCGCCGATCCAGCGCATCATGGCTTCATACCAGATGCCCATCCCAAGCACGTTATAGCCGCTGAGATCGAAGTCCTGGCGCCAATGCATGGGCGATTCCGCATCCAGAAACGCGCCGCCAACCCGGACATCCACCGCCAGCAATTCACCGATATACCCCTCTGCGAGCAGCCGTTGGATCATCCGATCGACCCTCAACGAGTACGGCGAGGGCACAATCTGCGCAACCAACCCGGGCCGGGCGCGCGACGCGTCAAGCATGCTATGGGCTTCGGTTGCATCGCATGCCATACGAGCCTCACACAGCACATGCTTATTCGCCGCAAGCGCCGCCTGCGTCACGCGCGCATGCATGTAGGGCCATGTCCCAATAAGCACGGCATCAATGTCCGGCGATTCAACCAGTTGCTTCCAGTCATCACAGGCTACTGGTATACCCAGTTGTTTTGCCGCGTTGCGCGATGATTCGGGCGTGCGGTTGCACACACTGACGATCTCTACGCCCGGAATTGCGCGCAACCCGGGAATATGGCGCGACCGCGTATTGGCGCCTGCGCCAACGATACCGACTCGTATTGTCTGGTTTGTCATGTCGCTTTACCCGTTAACCTTTGTCTTCAAGAAAGTTGTGACGCCGGCATTGGCTGTCTAAAGTCAGCAACGATCTTGCGTATCTCGCCTTCGTGTTCCTCGATACTTTCCACCAACTTGAACTGCACGAGCGCCCGATGCAGATTGTGTTCGCGATGACGCGCCTTGAAATAGACGTTCCCCTCAAGATGATCGGTAAAGAACCGCAATCCCAGTTCAAAGGTGATCAGGCGGATCGAATCGTACAGATAGTCATAGTCTTTCTGCGTGAAGAATTCCCTTGCAGTGCTCATGTAACCACTGAGGATTTCACGGCACATATCCGTTTCAAACTTGACGCTTGCGATATCGGGTGTTTCCTCGCCCAGCGAGTTGCAACACGAACGCAGACAGTCGCCAATATCGTAATGCACCAGTCCTGGTTTCACGGTGTCGAGGTCAATGATGCTGATAGCCTGATCCGTATGATCATCGATCATGATATTGTCGATCTTGGGGTCGCCATGCATCGGTCGGATCGGCAAATCTCCGGCGGCTTTTGCGTCTTCGAGCACGGAGGCAAACGCCCGTCGTTTGGCGACAAAGTCCGCGCAGTGCCGGGCGTCGGCGTTCATACCGCCCTCGTGATGATCCTGCGCGAGCACCTCGTCGTAGCGTCCTAGATACTGCGGGGTGATATGAAACCCGACCAGCGTGTCCTGCAATTGATCAATCTGCATGTCGCTGATCAGGCCGTGAAAGCGCCCCAGCGCGTAGCCTGCTTCGCGCGCATGGCTGCCGCCCCGGATGCGGGCATACGCGGTTGAACGGTCAACGAAACTGATCGCGCGCCAGAATTCATTGTCAGGATCGCGAAAGTAACTCTGCCCGTCCCGGCTGCTATAGACGCGCGGCACTACCCAGCGCCGGCCATTGCGCTGCTCATCGTTCTCAACCGAAAGGCGCCTGTGAACGTGCTCGCTCAGAGCGCGCATATTCACCATGATCAGTTCAGGCTTATGAAAGACGCGCTGGTTTATCCGTTGCAGGATAAAGTGCCTGGCTGAATCGGGTGAATCGAGCGTGACCAGGTAAGTGTCATTGACATTGCCCGTGCCATATTCCTGAACCTTCACGACCGGGCCGTTCGTGTTAAATTGCTCTGCTATCTGGATGAGCTTATCCAAAGTCTGTGACTCCTGTTCATGTATTACAACGCTTTTTCCGGTAGAGACCGGTAGAGATTTACGGCAATCACAGATCCAGTATCATGTCGTAATTATTGAACCCGGGCGGTTCCTGAAATTCTCCGACGGTTGTGAAACCGTGTTTGTGATAGAAGTGCACGGCGCGATCGTTGGTTGCCTGCGTGCCGCCCCACAACACCATGCGCGTTCGCCCGATTTCTCGCGCTATCTCAACCAGCCGCCGCATTAACACGCTGCCCAGTCCTTTACTCTGGTAGTCATCAGCGACGGATGGGGCGAGCGTGCAATCCTGCGCCGCATTCAAAGGTATTCCCAGTATCTGGTAGCGGACAACATCGTCATCTCGAACACCCAGTATCAGGATGAAGTAGGCAATGATGCGCGGCGTCGCGGCAGTGCGATCAACAGCGATCATTCGCAGTGTTTCACCCGGGTCAGTGGTTGCGCATAACTGCTCCGCAGTCTCGCGATCAAACGCATGCGGGCCGTAACGGCGCCGGGTTTCTGTCGATAGACTTACAAAGTAGTCGCCGAGAATCGTCGCATCATCAGGGCCTACGATCCGAAATTCCAGGGGTTGACCGTGAAAGTCGACAACTGTGCGGTTCCCTGCGTTGTGATCAGATGTTTTCTCTGTTTCGGTGTTTTGTGGATTCATATAACCTGCCAGTGCCAGTGCTAAGGCTAATCCTTATCCGTGAATAAATCGCTCAACCCGCGCTCCCAGACGTCAAGCGGCATGAAAGGCATCTCGACGAAGTCCTTCGCGAGATCAGCGACATAGTCTTTGACCTTCAGTTGCGGGTATTTGCTGTCCAGCTCGTCGATCTTGGCCATCACAGAGACGGTCAAGTCCTCGGATTGGCGCTCAAGGTCAGCCAGGTCAATATCGAGGTGGAACATGTGGTTAAACCGGCGCATCAATTCACACCAGCCACGATAATCGTTTTCTATGCGCAGGCCTTGCAATTGTTGCGAGAGGTGAGAGAAGTCATAGGCAGGCACAAACGCATAGAAGGTGAAATACTCGATCCCCATCTGTTCAGCCTTATTTGCGAGATAAGACCCAAGGCTCGCCCCGCCTTCATAATTAGAGAACGACACAGCGTACTTGGACAACTCTTCCTGCATAGCGGGCGCGCTGTATACGCATGAAATAGCGCGATCTTTTTCATACGGCAGCGACCCATAAACGCCGCCGAGTCCCGCGACGCGTTTTACGCCAAGCTCACGCGCGACGTTAAAAAACGCCTCGGCATAACGCTCGCCGCTGATATGCGGTTCTTCGCCAAGAAAAAGCACGCACCCGCGGCGCTCATTGCCAGTGTAGAAAATCTCATTGCGATGCGTTGTTATCGACTTGCGGTGACCATCGACAAATTTGATTTCTGGGCGCAGGAAAGCGTGAGTGCCGGGCACCTGGAAGATATAAAAGCCGTCTGAGCGCAATCGTCCGATCTTGCGCGCCTTTGTATGCTCAATCAGGTACCGCGGAAGTTCCGATGAGACTGCTCCGGCGTCCGCCCACTGCCGCCACCCGGCGATCATGTAGATTTCTTCGGCTTTCGGTTTCTCGAGTAACTCGACTAACTCATCCATATCTCACCTCATGTCCTGCGTTGTTGTCCTCGATCCGTAGTTTCCAGACTGTGACACGACTGCAGAGTAATCTCATTTTACGCGTTGTTGTCAATCGCGATTGGCGCCTTCACTCGCCCGTGCTGAATCTCAGGAATCAACATGAGTGTGGCCAGCAAAATCAGCGCTGCACTGATCCAGCTCAGTGCGCCGAGTGACAGTGAGTTCAGCAACTGGTACCCAACGATGGGCGCCACGACACCACGAACCCCGGTGAGAAAGGTGTGCACCGACATATAGTCTGCCACCCGAGCTGGCGGAGCGAACTTGGTCACCCACAGGCTCCATGCGAGGTCGCCGCCAGACGCCGCCACTCCGAATATCGCAGCGCCTGCGATCAAACCGAGCGCGCTATTGCCGGTGAAGAACGTGGCGATGCCGAGGGCAAAACCAACATTGAGCACCATCCGCAACACGAAGAAGTTGGCGCGATCAAAGATCAAACCCCATACGGGGCCCATGACCAACCGCGCAATTCCGGGAACTACGCTGGTCAGCAGCGCAATGCTCTGCGCATCCAGTTGCAGCCCATAGATCGGGTTTGCCAAGTATTCGATGCGCATCGGCGTCATCATCAGGTTGGCAAAACCCATTACCATCCAGACTGCCAGCGTCCATGTAAAGACGCGATCTTTGAGAACGTAGTTCACTGCGCGCAAGGGATTGGTGCTGCCCGATAACGCCAGCGCGCGCGATGGAATACGCCAGAAAAAGAATGCCGCGACCCAGAACGCGACTGCATAAATCACCAGAAGCCACCGAAACGACTGGATATCGTTCGTCAGAAACATCCCGGCCAGTTGAGCAAAGACTGAGGAAGCAGCGACTCGCAGAACGAGCGCGCGCGAATAGTATTTGCCGCGTTCGCGTGGCGCATAGTTGTCCTGGTACACCTGCGTCATCAGCGGCACAACTGCCTGGGTGCATGCTACTGCAACCACACTCAATAGAACAAAGGCCGGAAGCGCAGAGATGATTCCAGCCGCCATGAAAGCGACGCCGCCCAACAGGGCGATCACTGCCGCAGCGCGCGACGTGGGCCAGCGCATGCGTTCCACGGTTTGCACAACCAGCGGCGCCGTCAACATGCCCACATTGCCACCTGCCGCGATCAACGCCTTTTCAATCGCGCCAGCCTGATAGGCCTGAACCGCAACCAGCAGCAGGAATGTCGATGCAGCCGTATCCAGCACGCCAAAGGGCACACTGCGCAGGCGATCAAACTGGTATGTCAGCCGGGCGACTGCATTCATCGGAGGTGAACCAAATGCAGCGGGGCGCAGTCTTGTGAGTAAAAAACGCAGGGAGGCGCGCGTCATCTCGATCTCCTCGTTGCGTTATTGATCTTTGGCGGGAGCGATACTGTCATTGTTGGTTACGGCTTGGTTGATTGGGTCAATTATCAACTTGAATACTAAATGTCACAACGTTATCCGGCAGACTGCCTGAGTTGTCTGATGCCGGCAGACGTAAACCGCCCGGTTCATACACACCGACATTGACGACATAGACGCCTGGCAAAGCATCTGCAGGGACCAGAATTCCTCTGCGATCATCGAGTTCGGCTGTGCCACCCCAACCGTAGGCATCGCCTACTAATGCATCGTGCTGGCCAACGAGCGCTCCCTCCGGACTGACGAGATGCGCGAACCACGCCACACTGCCCAGTGTGTCAGAAATGGGTTTCTGCCAGTGCACACGGATGGCGACGGCCTGCCCACGTTGCACGCGCGGGCTGTACTCCAATTCCTGCATTACCAGCGAGTTACCGAATCGCACCGGCATCTTGAGACGGGCAAATGGCCCCTGCGCTGTGCCAAAGACGACGGCGCGCCAGCTGTCATAAAACTCATTCCTCGCGCGGAATGCGGCGGATTCCAGAGCGCGCTCCAGGGTGTTATGCGGGTCAGTCAGTCCCTGATCGGTAACCAGAAGGATGCGGGCATAGTCTGTCGCTATACGGTGACTGAGCATGTCGATGCCGTGCTGATCGGGCGCCAATCCAACCACCGGAAGCGGCAGTTTGTACGCATGAAGAAATGGTTCAACGTACATGGGAGAGATAAAAACAACGACGCTGTCTGGCGTTGACCGATCTGCGACATCCCGCAATGCCCCTTTCATGTTGACGTCGTTAAGCGCCGGCGATTGCCGCCACCAGACATCCAGGTCGCCGTGCGTGAGCAGGTCAAAACCGCTGAACCCTTGAAAATAGCCGACGCCAGTTAACAAAGGTGTGTCGGTCAGGTTGCGCGGCGATACAAGCGCGGACAATTGACCGGCGCGCGCCAGCCGGCCCTCACTCTGGAAAGTGTCGCTGACGCCACCCACAATTGCCACGGCAATTGACAAAACAACAACACTTGCTTTCAGGGTTGATGTCACGAGTGCCCAGCCTTTGCCGCCTTGGCGTTTTGCGCCAACAGAACCCAGTGTCGGGGCGAGTGCGATCACCCATAGCGGGGTTACTGGGAGCAAAAACCGTGGGCCCCAGTTAAACCCACCCCACCACATACTCCACATACTGAAAAACACGAGGTAACAACCTGTGCAGCCCAGTGCAAAGAGTAGATTTCCACGCGATAAATCGAATTCTCGATCCCTTGCTCGATCCGCCCTGGCGCGCCATAGACGAAGCACTGCCACTGGGGTCAGCAACAGCAATGGGGTGTACCAGATGAACCCACGGTAAGGGCTGAGCAGAAGCGCGCCAAACCGGATAGCGGCAGCCTGCGGGGTCAGGAATGGCAGACTCCACGCCAGCAACGGCAGCCCATTCTGAGTAATGTCACCGAACCGCGCGAAGTTGTACCAGGCCAGTAAAAACACCCAGGGCAACAGGCCAGTCATAAACACACCCGCAGAGGTGAGAAGACGGCTGAACGGCGCACGGTCAGCGCGCGCCCGGTAGACGACCAGCAGCAGGAAACACGGTAGGAATACGGCATTTGAGTATGACGCCGCGACTGCCCCGCCAATCACACATCCGGCCAAAAGTAGCCGTTTCTTTGATATCCCGCCATGCCACGATTGCGCCAGCAGAGAGTAACTTAGCACAACGCAGAAAGCCGCGGCAGGTTCTGTAAACAAGCGCTTGGCATAGGCGAGCGCCATGGTTCCACCGACATACAAAACGCCTGCGAGAAGCGAGGCGCGGTGATCGGCATATAAAGTCCGCACACAACGGGCGACGATAAACGCCGTAAGGGCTGTGAGTAGCGCGTTCAGCACAAGCGCCGCCGCCACCGGGTCTGCCGCTGGAATCCATAGCGCGGCGCGGACGAATGGCAACGCCAGGATCGACGGCAAAATACCTTTGCCTGAATA
>CAIXPS010000411.1 GCA_903921365.1 uncultured bacterium
GATCCAGAAATGCATTAACCAGGGATTGCAGAATTAGGATTGCTCTTTCACCATCTTGATCCTCGAATTTGAACCGGATCAGCTGGGTACCGGTGACAATCTCAGATGAAATTTGTGCTGACAATTGATCCGCAGTTTCTGATAAATATAACTCTTTTATCACTCCCTCTAATAATTGCGGATTCACGATTATTTGACTATAAGCAAGTGTAAGTTGATTATCAAACGGGCTGTTCGTACCAGTCGGTTGTGACACACCAATTGATACAATAACGGAAGCTGTGCTAGTGGGTTTAAGCGCGTTCTTTTGAACAGTTACTGGCTCGACAATATATACTTTTCCGGTTATTTCGGCCAATAAATTCTGCAAGTTCTGAGCACTTGCTTGAAATGAGCGATAGTCTGTCTGATAGGTCGTCAGCAAGGTCTGTTTATTCGACAGCGCCACATCCTTTGTTACCTTTTTTGAGCGTAGGGAATCAATTTGGGATTGTAAATCTGTCATTTGAGCCTGAAGCTCAGCTGCTCGGTCTTTTGTACTTTTAAGGTCTCCAGCATATCGCTGAGCTGAAAGTTCTTCAACCCGTTTTGTAAACACCTGTGCTAAAGTATTAGCAATAAGTGCAGCTTGCATAGGACTGGTGTCCTCTACTGTTAATTTTATGATCTGTGAATTTCGAACAGGTTCAGCAGTGATCTGATTAGCCAGCGCGTCTGCGGACCGTTTCAAACCTAATTGTGATATGACCATCTCTAGGACAGGCCGATCTTTGAGCATCTGGCTGTACGTAATTGCCAGCTGTGTACCAGCCATTAGATCGTTATACTGACTTGTAGTTGTACTCTTGGATGGATTGACCAATAATAAAGTGGAGGACTGATAGATAGGGGGGATAATTGCAGTGACACTATATGCAATAATTGCGGCGAGTACAGCGATACCAATGATTAACCACCACCAACGGCGGATCAAAAAATATATCCAGCGCAAATCAACAAAATCTTGGTCAGCCATTATGTATCCTTTTAAGCTTTTCGAGTGCTTCCAAGGCTATTCTCCCCTTATTATTACCCCACCACCATTTTTCCGCGCTCCGCCATTTCGACATCATTTGGAGGTCGATATGGGCTTTGGACATGTAAAGCTCCCAGTGGTATTAACTCATTGGATTCATTTCTTCAGATATAAGACCAGTGGGAACTTATTCTTATGTTTCCAACCAAAGGTTCTTGCCGTATGGCCCTGCACCCGTCTGTATCCAAACACCGAATAAATGTCACAGCGAGGAAGGATTTGCGATGAAACAATCTCTCTGTTGATCGAAAGATCATAACCAACAGAGAGATTGCCTTACTTCAGGATGGGAAACCGTCGATCCTTTTACTCACAATTCCAGGTTTATGTTTGCATCCAAACTCTCGTTTGTCCCCGGTGTTAGCGTTGGATTGCCGGCAGGAATGTGGTGAACGAAGAAGATTTTCCCACTCCAGTGATCGTAAGATTCACTGTAATCGTGGCGATGCCGCCCTTGCCATCAGAAACCTGAACTACAAAGCTGTCCGTGCCAACATAGTCAAGCACAGGGGTATAGGTGATGGCCTTAGATGAACCATTGCCATTTGCCGAAGCCGTTCCATGACCAGCCGGATTGCTGACACTCCAGGTGAGAGTATCGCCACTATCCATATCCGTCGCATTCAAAGTCAAGCTGAAGGGAATTGGGGTGCTATTTTTTGACATTGTGACACCCACGGATGCGCCTTCAGTGATGACTGGCCCATGGTTGACTGCTGTGATTGTAAAGTCCTTTGAGACAAAGGTCAGATTGTAGTTACTGCCAGCGGACAGGTTACCAATCGTTAGGGCGTAACTGCCCACATTCTCGCCAGGGAGACGGCTCAATGCGCCGGTGAAGACCACCGTCGGATCAGACGATGTATAACTGAAGACTGGGTCGGCTGCCCCAAAGACCTTGCTCTGCCCCGTATTCGCCGTGACCGTAATCGGCTTCGCCGTGATGCTGAAGTCCTTCGAGACAAAACTCACGGTGTAATTGTTGCCAGCAGACAGGCTGCCGATGGTGATCGCATACGCACCCACATTCTCTCCAAGCGTACGGTTAAGTGTTCCGGTGAAGACCACCGCCGGATCGGAGGATGTATAGCTGAACGCCGGGTCGGCTGCCCCAAAGACCTTGCTCTGCCCTGTATTCGCCGTGACCGTGATCGCCTTCGGATTGACGGTGACTAACTGGCTGCCGCTGCTGGTGTAGAAGTTTGGATCACCCGCATATGTAGCCGTAATCAAATGCGGGCTGGCATCCACAGTGCTGGGTGTATAAGTCACAGAGCAGGCGGCGGTTCCGTTCGTGCCAGCAAGTAAACACGGGCTGGTGACGAAACTGCCGCTTCCATTCGTAGTCCAAGTGACATTCCCGGTGGGGGTCTTGGATACAGAGCCACGCACTACTATGGCAACACAGCTGATACTCGATCCAAAGGTGACAAGTGGGGTGCCACCGCCACAGATCACAGATGTGGTGGTGGGCATAAGGGAAGCTGTGAAAGTGAGGTCATCTCCGTAGGATGTGCCTGCGGCATTGGTGGCATACGCACGGACGTGATAGAGCGTCCCCGGTGTCAGGCCGGTGATGGAACTGGTAAAAGCGCCGATTACACTGACTGGGCCATCCGTGGTGTGGCTGTCCAAAATCGTAGGATTGATCAGGGTGCTCCAGACAACACCATGCTGTGTTGGATTAGGCGTACCAAGCGCCGTGACATTGCCATTCCCCGTGGCGGTGGTCATGGCAATGTTAGTCACAGCCTGGGTGGTGACAGTTGGTGCAAGCAGGGCAGTAAACGTGACCTCGCCACCATATACCGTGCCAACCGCATTGGTGGCATAGGCCCGAACATGATAGAGCGTCCCGGATATCAGGCCAGTCATTGCACTGGTGAAGGCGCCGGTCCCGCTGACCGCGCCATCCGTGGTTTTACTGTCAGCGGTTGTGGGGGCTCCTGTTGTATTCCAAACGACACCATGCTGGGTG
The DNA here is from genome assembly GCA_903921365.1 of uncultured bacterium. Lineage (GTDB taxonomy): Bacteria > Chloroflexota > Anaerolineae > J036 > Brachytrichaceae > CAIXPS01. The sequence continues at coordinate 3,054 of CAIXPS010000411.1, forward strand.
GGATTGGGTGAACCGAGCGCGATGACATTCCCATTGCCCGTGGCGGTGGTCATGGTAATGTTGGTCACCGCCTGGGTGGTGACTGTGGGCTGGGAGGGGAGGAACTCATATGCGCCGCGATCATCATAAGTCCTCACGCCAGCTCCAGTATTCTGAGTCGCCGGGTCATCCACCCGTCCATTGCCGTCGATGTCTTTTAGCGGTTGGCTGGGGGCATCCGAGTAAGCGCTGTCAATCGCCGGCGACCCGGGCTTGAGGTAATAATTTCCCACAACCCCCGCGCCCACATAAGGCACCTTGCCACTCCGCAGAACAGACGGCACTGGCGAGACGAAGAGTGGATCCCCTTCCAGACCCTGATCCTTCACTTCTTGCAGTGGCCAGGCAGCCTGAAAAGCTGCTAAAGAGGTGTAGTTGGTATTATCCCAAATTATCTGGACAGTGGCACTCTCTCGGTTGAAGAGGTCGTAATTGACCATCGTGCCTGTAATAGAAGCCGAGTCAACACGCAGGTTGCCGCCGAAAGAACCTGTGGGAGGGGTAAACCCGTTTCCTGAAATGATATTGTTGAACAACGTCGTATTGGTTGAACCTGTACCGGATTCGCCTTCAACATTGATCCCTACCGTTCCATTTCCCTGAACCGTATTACCAATATACGTATTGTAGGGTGAATTATTGGTATCAATCCCATGGTCGCCGTTTTCATAACTGAGGTTGTCGATCACCAGGTTGTGGGTGGACGGCACGGTAATAATTGGGACTGTATCACTTTTATAGAGATAAATATTGATCCCACTATCCTCATTATTGTAAGTGACATTGTTAATAATGGTGTTATAGCTGCTCCCCGATGTCTCGATCCCAGCAGCATCCGTCTCGATCACCGAGTAATTGGAGAAGGAGATGTTGTTACTGACAAGGTTGTTATTGCTGTTAATGTGCAGGCGAATACCGATACAGGTGTTGTGATCCGTGATATTGCCGCTGATTGTGGAGTAGGTGGACCCCTTCAAATATATGCCCTGCTCATAGGGGTGGTACAGCGAACTGGCGCCAGAGTGGCTGACATGGTTGTTCGTGATGGTAATGTGGTCCGACGAATCCACATAAATGCCCTGGCCGCTGGTGTTATCGACGGTAAAGCCATCGATAACCACGTAGCTTTTGCCGCTTAATGCGAATGCTGAGTAATTTGCTATAAGTGTACCTGCCTGTCCGGTCACCGTAACGCCTGGATCAGCCCAGAAGGTAACTGGACTTCCGGCCGTGCCGTTGTATTTCGGGTAGACCGTTTCCGCATAGGTGCCGTGGAGGACATACACGATCTGGCCAGCAGTCGCAAAGTTTGCCCCTCTGGCGATCTGACAGAATGGAAGCGCTAACGAACCGACCTGACCGCTATCGGAACAACCCACTGTATTGTCAACATAATAGACCCGGCTGGCGGCCGCCGTTTTATAGTCTTGGGAGACCTGGTTTGAGGCCAGATTGGTATAGGTATGAGTGGCAGGCCTGAACCCATAGCCAGTCTTTGAAGGGATGACCGTACCAGACCAACCAGATGCGACAGTGAAAGAGTAATCTCCGGCGCTATTCGCGGTTGTAGTCCCCCCGGTGTAGGTGATGGTAGCGGTGGCCACTCCTGCGTTGCCACTGATGGTGTACGTAGTAGTTGCTGCTGCGCTGACCGGCTGAATCCCCACGCCAGATAATAGCATAAACAGGATCATTATGAAGTACATGACCCTACGGCTATTTGCGATCGATGAGGTGTTGCTTTTGATAGTTTTCATGTCCTTCCCTCTGAAAAATGCTTCCGACTGGTTATCCTGGCTTGCTGTGCAATATGAATGAAATCTTGAAAATGCCGTGTTATTTTTTTTACGAAATGAATTGATTGATTAACATCTAAAGCCCCTATTCACAGTAACCTTGATCGAGACCTGATCAACCTCGTTTGGGTTACCTTGGCAAAAGAGTTCCTGTTTTTACCCGTAAGACATCAGCAGCTTTGCGAAGATTGCTTAGCGACAGATTATGGTCGTTAAAATCATTAAAATCTTCGTACTCCCCACGCCAAATTTTGATCGCGGTAGGTTCACTGCAGCCTCGTTTCCGCATTTCTCCAATAAATTCATCAACAGTCATA
>CAIXPS010000412.1 GCA_903921365.1 uncultured bacterium
AGCAGCGAGGAGGCGCCGCTGGCGTACAACGCGCCGCCGTTTTGCACAAACTCGCGTAGCACATCGGCTTGTGCCGAGGTCAGTTCAAGCACGTTCGGCAACACCACGGCGCGGTACTTGCTGAGTTGGTCGAGGTTTATGTTCGTCACAACGCCAAACGGGATATGCGCCTGTTGCAGGATGCGCGCCATCCCGACGACGGCATCGCGATGCGGGCAACGGTCGACCGCTGTCAGCTTTAACACATGCACGCCATTCTCGTCCGGGTTGTACATCGATTCCTTGTCGAAGTAGATCGCCACGTCGGCCTGCAACTCACCACCCAGGTACGGCTCGTAGTCGGCCCTCTGCCGGTTAAGTTCGCCGAGGAGCGCGTACACCTCAGGGTTGAGCGTGCCGTCGACGTTGATGTAATCGACCAGCATCAGCGCCGCGTGGTGCAGCGTGGCGACGAACGCCTCGGTGCGAATCTCCTCCAGCGGCTTTACGGTGACATGATCGGTGTACAGGCGCGTGCGCGACGTGTGGAACTCGAACGGGTGAGTGCGGGTGATGCTGTCGTATACCTTGCACGCCAGCGAATGCTGCGCCGGCCCGCCGTAGAAGTCCCCGCCCACATAGTCACACGCGTCGGTCATCTCGAGCGGCACGCCCAGCGTCCAGTTGTGGAAAATGGTGGAGAACTGATGGTTGACCGTGATCGGCTTGATCGACTTCACCGTATTCGTGACCTCGACGGCGAACTCGCGCAGCCAGCGTTGCCGCGCGGCCTGCCACGCGCGCCATGTGGAGTCGTCCCAGTTCACGATGCGCGGGGGCTCCTGGCCTTCCTCCGCCCGGAAGCGCGCCGTGCAATGCGGGCAGTAGCATACGGCTGGCCAAAAGGTCATGTCGAAGAACATCCCATCAATGTCGTAGCGCGCGACGATCTCGCGCAGGCAGGCGAACACATACTCACGGTAAGGCGAGTTGGGGCACACCGTTCCGTAACGCCCGTTGAGTTGCGTATAGCCATCGGCAGGCAGAATGCGCCAGTCGGGATGGTGCTCGCAGTTCCAGTTGTCGAAAATCAGGCTGAAGTACGCCAGCGGGTGCACGCCCTGCCGGCGGCATTCGGACACGACCTCGCCGAAGAAGTCGCGACCGGGCGGCATGTTGGCGTGGCGATGGCCGATCTGCGTATCCCACAAGCACAAACCCACGTGCGAGGTGGTGTATTGCAGCAGCGACCCTGCCCCGCTGCGCGCGATGTTGCCCACGTACTCCGCCGCATCGAATGCAGAGAGCAGTGCAGGGTCCCAGTCGGGGATATGAATATCAACTGAGTAACGGCGGTAAACTTGCTCGGGCCAGGCGTTGGTCATGTCGTCCTCCTCATTAAATCATCTCACGATCTGGCGTCTATTGTGCAGCAAATTGCGCCATGCACAAATGACCTGAATCACCATACCACTCAACGATGTCGATCCGTCTGGCGCGATATGCGAGAGTATTGTGGATTCGTGCTCGATGATCTGAGTTCAAACTGCAGTTCTCAATCGTGTAGATTACACGATAATCGCCGACAGGCAGTCGATATGCATCTTGATCGCGCCTATTGGCATCGGATTGTCAGCAAGAACCCGGATATATGCGAGGATACAGCTAATCTGCCATCAGATTTTCGGCTTTTGCTGCCGCATCGACCTCATCCTGTAGGTCATTCAAGCGGATATAGTCTTCAAGCGGAATTCCGGGATCACCCGTGCGCTCATACTCAACGCGCGCGTCCCGAAGCGCAGCGGCATCATCCGCATCTTCCTGCAAATCCAGCAGATAGTCATACACCTGGCTCAACTGGTCTACGGGCACGCGGCGTAAAGCGGACAAAATAGTCTCGTAAGTAATGACTTGAGCGCTCATTGGATCAGTCTCCATTTACCAAAAGCATAGCATACACACCGGCAAGATAGGAAGCCACGAATTCATTCGGTGCTCTGGATTACCCGCGTTGGTTTGACCACGGCCGTTGCATGATCTCTGCGAACGCGACGTCATCTAGTTCAACGCCAAGCCCGGGGCCCTGGGGCACTTGGACACAGCCGTCGTCGTCCATCACAAACGGCTCACGCAGGTAGCCCTTGCCGATGACGGTCTGTGACCCATCACGCCAATCGTTCACCTCGTTGTGCTCCTGCACCAGGAAGTTGGGGATGCACGCATCCAGTTGCACCGATGCGGCCAGCGAGAGCGGGCTGAGCGGGCAATGCAACGCCACCTTGGCAAAGGCGGCCTCGCCCAGCGCGGCGATCTTGCGACATTCGGTGATCCCACCAGCGTGGCAAATGTCGGGTTGCAATACCGCGAGTCCTCCCTTGCTGAGCGCCTCGAAGAATACCCACTTGCCCATCCAGCGCTCGCCGGCGGCGATGGGTGCGCTGGTGCGGTGCGCCAGATCAACCAACGTGCCGACGCTCTCAACCGGCATCGGCTCTTCGATGAAGAGCGGCCGGTAGGGGGCAAGCGCCTCGATCATCTGCAGCGCGATGGTCGGATGCGGGTTGTGGATATCGACCGCCACATCGACCTCCGCCCCGGCGCCCTCGCGCACCGCGGCGAACTGCTCGGCAAAACGCTGCACCTTCGACGTGATCTCCAACCCGTCGCCGGGGCCGAAGTGCACCTTCAGGCAGCGAAAACCCCACTCCTGCACCAGCACCCGCGCCGCCTCCGCCCACACCCGCACGTCATCAGCGCCTCTGATCGCCGGGGTGCGGCCTTCGCGATAAGCCTGGCCTGGTTGCACAAAGTGTGGCATCTCGCCGCCTGTCGCGCGGTACATGCGGATGCTGGTGCGGCACGCGCCGCCCAGCAACTGGTGGATGGGCAACCCGGCGGCTTTTCCCTTGATGTCCCACAAAGCGATGTCGATGCCGCTGATGGCGCTCATGGTCACCGCCCCACCCTTGTAGCCCAGACCGGCATCGTACAGGATCTGCCATAGCGCCTCGATGCGTGTTGGATCCTGGCCGATCAGCAACGGCTCCAGCCGATGCACTTCGGCGATGACGCTTTCCGCATGGTTCTCCAGGTACGGTTCACCCAGACCCGTAATCCCTTCATCGGTGTGCACTTTCAGCCACACCCAACTGGGTGGGACCCTGAGGAGCTCAAGCTTCGTGATCTTCATCGGGTTATCCCTCGCAGGCGAGTCCTGCCTTTCTTCATCCGTTTTTCGTCAAGCGCTAGTATAGGGCCAAATTTCAAGTCGGGCCGCATTCCATAACTCTATCCCTTCTCACTTGAATCACTGTAGTCGTTCAGCAGTTTATAAGCCCATCCAGCTAAAGTGATATGGTGCAGGTCACTTGCTGGCGCCTGCAAGCGCTCTCGGCTACGTTGCGTCATGAAGACTATCAATAGCCGTCTGTGCGTCAATCCATAGGTGCATAAAGGGTTAGGCTGTATGTCTAGTGTGAAAACTGTGGCTTCGGCCATCACTGTAATCATCGGTTTCGCGGCACTGATAGCAGCGGGGACAGGCGCGTCTATTGCGCCCTCTTCGTCCGTTCTGACGACCCCTGCATCTGTCCCAACACAGACAATACTCCCGACTGCGGCAACTCTCCCAACAGTTCCGTTTCTTGCAACTCTCCCAACCACACTGCCCTCAAAGATAAGTTTGCAAGACTCGGCTGTTTCGGTGAAGCCGACGCCGAATGTTTCCCTCGAGCCTATCCAACCCAGCATCATCCTGAGTGAGATTCAACAAGAGAACCAGGGCTGGAATAACTGTGGGCCGGCATCGCTGAAGATGGTTCTTGGCTATTATGGCCGAGACGATACGCAACAGGAAATCGCTGCATTTGCCAAACCCGACTCGTACGATGTGAACGTGAGCGCAGATGAACTCGTGGCATACGCCCGCAAGATTGGAATGGCCGGAATGACGCGTGAGAACGGCGCTACAGACATTCTCAAGGCGTTTTTATCGAACGGGTTGCCGGTAATCATTGAGACGGGCATGACACAGTACGGAGATGGCTGGATAGCACATGACAAAGTGCTTATCGGCTATGACGACAAGCAATTCATTTTCATGGATCCATTGGCCAGCCCGAACCAGAAAGTGTCATTCGATGCAATGGATGCCGAGTGGCAGGCGTTGAATCGGCGCTATGTAGTTGTCTATCCGAGCGCCATGGAGCCGACGGTGCGCGCAATCCTGGGCAGTGAAGTGAATGATGCGACGATGTACACGAACGCAGTTACGCGGGCCCGCGCTGAGATTGCGGCGAACCCACAGAATGCTTTCGCCTACTTCAACCTGGGCACGAACCTGAATGGATTGCAGCAGTATCAGGACGCCGCGGCAGCGTTCGACCGCGCCCGCGCGATTGGTCTGCCGTGGCGCATGATGTGGTATCAATTCGGCCCTTATGTCGCCTATCTCTCTGCTGGTCGCAATAACGATGTGATCGCACTCGCCAACGCCACACTGGCGTATGCCGACAACCTGGAAGAATCACATTACTATAAGGGCATGGCATTGAACGCATTGGGACAAGCCGGCGCGGCGCGCTACGAATTTCAGTCCGCATTACTTTACAATAAAAACTACTTGGGCGCACAACGCGCTTTGCGGCGTCTTTCGACGCCTGACTAACGCGCCTGGTCGCACAAGCGCGTAAAAATAGCATCTGGTTTGGCGTAAGAGGTGGAACGCCCTTGATTCAATCCCTATGTTTAGATGGAAACACACTCGTCTGGCCTTTATCGCAATTACGGCCTTCGCCGTATTGCTGCTGGCATGGATTATATTTTCAACAGATAACCCTGTCAACGATTATGCGCAGCAGAAATATCTTTCGGCGCGCGTTCGCGTCGCGGAGATGCTGCCGCAGAAGGCGCATGCGCAGTTCGTTCCCACACCGCTAAACATCATTATTACCTTTATGACCGACCCGGCGCCGGCGGTTACAACCACGCCACCGGCGTCACAACGGGTCACCGTCACTCCCCAGCCCTCCCCCGCCGCCCCCACAGCATCACCCACTGTCGCTCTGCGCAGCACGCAGACGCCTGCCCCACCCACGCTGACGCCCACGCCCGACGTGTATCTGACGCCGATTCAAGCTACCGTGCAATTGACCGGCGTGAAGCACGAAGCTCAGGGTTGGAACAACTGTGGGCCGACGACCTTGATGATGTACCTTAGCTTTTATGGGCGGAATGACACGCAGAAGGAGATCGCGGCGTTCACCAAGCCGGATTGGGACGATAAGAACGTGAGTCCGAATGAACTCGCAGCATACGTTAACAAAACCGAGCTGCGCGTGATTGTGCGCGAGAATGGCACGCTGGAGCAGATGAAGCAGCTCTTGTCAAACGGATTGCCGGTGATGACCGAAAACGGATACGTGACGCCGAGCGGCAAAGAAGGCTGGATGGGACACTACAAACTCCTTACCGGCTACGACGACAAGGAATTCACCACGATGGACTCGTACGAGGGGCCGAACGTGAAGGTAGCGTTCGCCGCGATGGATGCCGACTGGCGCGCCTTCAATCGGCTCTATATAGTCGTTTATCCCAGCGACAAAGAGACAACCGTCCGCGCAATCCTGGGCAACGAGTTCGACGACGCGACGATGCACACGAACGCAGTTACACAGGCCCGCGCTGAGATCGCGGCGAACCCGCAAAATCCTTTCGCCTACTTTAACCTGGGCGCCAGCCTGAACGGCTTGCAGCAATATAAAGATGCAGCGGCGGCATTCGACCAGGCGCGCATTCTGGGCTTGCCATGGCGGATGATGTGGTACCAATTCGGGCCGTATGTGGCCTACCTGCAAACGGGGCGCTATGATGAAGTGATCGCGCTTGCGGACGCCACACTCGCCGTGGTGGACGATCTGGAAGAGTCGCACTATTACAAGGGACTGGCCCTGCTCGGGCTGGGACGTTCCACAGAGGCGCACAATGAGTTCCAGACCGCACTAAAGTACAACCCCAATTACCTGGACGCACAGAAAGCGTTGCAGGCAACCTCGACAACGGGCTAACGGCCCCCTCCAAAAACCCTTCGGGTGTGCTTGCCAGGGTTTCGATACGCCCGATCACACCCGAAGGGTTTCCCAGGCGACTATTCCACGCTGTCCCAGTTGTCCCCGACGCCGATGCCCGCCTTGAGCGGCACGCTGAGTTGCACCGCCTCCTCCATCTCGCGGCGCACCAGTTCGCGCACATCGGCGACTTCTTCGCGCGGCACATCCAGCACCAACTCGTCGTGCACCTGCACCGTCAGGCGCGCCTTATACCCGCCGGCGCGCAACGCCTTCTGGAGTTTGATCATCGCGATCTTCACGATCTCTGCCGCACTGCCTTGCACCGGGTGATTCACCGCCAACCTCTCGTTGCGCCGCACCTCGCTACCGTCGCGTCCGCGCATGTCGTTGAACGGGCGGCGTCGGCCATACAGCGTCGCCACGTAACCATCGCAGCTCATCTTGCGTTTGGTCGATTCCAGCCAGCGGCGCACGCCGGCGAAGCGCCGGAAGTAATCGGCCATAAACTTCTCCGCCTGCGCGTCGGTCATCCCCGTCGAGCGCGCCAGCGAAAACGACGACATGCCGTAGGCGATGCCGAAGTTGATGCGCTTGGCGAAGCCGCGCTGTTCCGAGGTGACCTGCGCGATCGGCACGTGATAGATCGAGGCGGCGGTGGACGCGTGGATGTCCTCGCCGCGCTGAAATGCCGCGCGCAACACGGCGTCGTCGGCCAGATGCGCCAGCACACGCAACTCAACCTGCGAGTAGTCCGACGACAGCACGCACGCTCTCGGCGAGTCTGGCGCACCAGGTGCGCCAATGAACGCCCGGCGCACGCGCCGTCCCATCTCGGAAGTGATCGGGACGTTCTGCAAGTTCGGGTTGGACGACGACAGCCGCCCCGTGATCACCACGGCTTGATTGAAGTGCGTGTGCACGCGACCGGTGGCGGGGTTTATAAGCGCCGGGAGCGCATCCACATACGTGCCCAGCAGCTTCGCCAGTTCGCGCTGTTCCAGCACCAGCGGCACCATCGGGTGTTTGTCGCGCAGCTCTTCCAGCCGGTGCGCGCGCGTCGAGGGCAGGTAGGCAGCGTCGGCGCTGACATCGACCTGCAGCCCCAGCACGCGATACAGCATGTTTGCCAACTGTTGCGGCGACCCAACGTTGAACACGCGCCCAGCCAGCCGGTAGATGTCGGCCTCGACAACGCGCAGGCGCGCCGTCATCTCTACCGAAAGCGCCGCGAGATACGGCCGGTCGATGGCCACGCCGTCCAGTTCCATGTCAACCAGAACCGGAATCAACGGAAACTCGACCTCGTTCAACAGTCTCTCCAGCCCGAGCGCGGCGACCTGTGGTTGCAGGGCATCGACCAGCCGCCACGTCGCATCGGCATCGGCTGCGGCGTAAGGGGCGACGAGCGCCAGCGGCACATCGCGCATCGAGCGCTGCCGCGAAACGTGACTGTGGCCGATCAGCGTCTCGATCTCCTGCATGTCCCAGCCAAGGTGCAGCTTCGCAAGCGGCTTGAGGCCGAGCGCGCCGCGCGCAAACGGGTCGATGGCGAACTGCGCGATCATCGTGTCGTAGACCGGGTGCGTAATGGGCATGCCATGCCGTTGCAATACGCCCAGGTCAAACTTGGCGTTGTGCGCGGCGAGCAGTGCGCGCGAACGGTTCAACGCGCCACGCAACGTCAGCGCGTCGGGCGAGTCTGCGGGGAGATGCCAGTCGCCACTCGCCGTTTCAACCGGCAGGTACCACCCGATACCGGGGCGCGTCGTCAGCGACATGCCGACCATGTCGCAACGCGTCATGTCGACGCCGGTGGTCTCGGTGTCAAACGCGATCCGATCGGCGGCGTCGATCTCGCGCAACAGTTCGGCGAAATCATCGCTGCTTTGCGCGACACGGGGAATTGTCGGCGCGCCGCTGTGCGCCTCGCCATACGAGTCCTGCGTCTCAAAGAGCGCGAGTTGAACCGGTGTCTCCACCATAGCCACACTTTAGCACATATGTTCGAGCGGAGCCAGCGCTGGCTGGCTCCATTTACCCCGTTTCTGTTTCATGGATAGAATAGTACTGGACAGTTATCAAGGAGTTTCATCATGATCGACTTAGGGCGAGCAATCCAACATCCATTTGAAGACAAGGACTGGGCAGTCAAGATGCTTATCGGCGCGGGCGTCAGCCTTGTCCCGATCCTCAATTTCGCCATGTATGGCTATGGGCTGCAGGTGCAGCGCAACACGGCACAGGGGCAGGATGTCCCGCTGCCGCGCTGGGACGACCTCGGCAAATTCATGGGCGATGGGCTGAAGATACTGGTCGTGCAGTTGATTTATGCGATTCCGCTGCTGGTCATCGGGTTTGGGCTCATGCTGTTGAGCGTGGTGTTCGGGGTAGGAGCGGATAGCATGCGTTCTAACACACGCGAAGCCCTCAGCACCGGCTTCATCGTCATCACGATCGCGCTTGCGTGCCTGATCATGCTTTACAGCCTCGTGTTTGCGTGCATTTTTCCGGCCACCTATGTCCAGCTTGCCCGCACTGGTCAGATCGGTTCTGCGTTTAACTTCAACGAGATTCTGGCGCTAATCAAAGGCCGCACCGGCGACTACATCCTCGTGGTGCTCGCGCCACTCGTCATCAGTCTGGGGTTCGGACTGGTATTCGGGGTTATCGGCATCATTCCGATCATCGGGGTCTGCGTCACGTGCCTGGTCATCCCCCTGGTCCTTTTGGTCAACCCGTATCTCACCATCGTCCTCGGCCATCTCTATGGTCAACTCATGCGCCCGTAGCCGGGTGGACATGCTAAACTAGGGGCGTGGCACAGGCACTCTATCGCACATGGCGACCGCACTCGTTTGAGGACGTGGTCGGCCAGGAACACATCACAACGACGCTCAAGAACCAGATCGCGACCAATCGTATTGGGCATGCGTATTTGTTCGTTGGGTCGCGCGGCTGTGGCAAAACAACCACAGCGCGTATCCTGGCGCGTGAGATTAACACCGCCGGGGGCGATCCCAACGCGCCCAATGCGAAGCACATCGCTGATGAGATCAACGAAGGTCGCGCGTTAGATGTGATTGAGATCGACGCCGCCTCGAACACGGGCGTCGATAACATTCGCGAGATTCGCGACAAAGCGGCCTTCCAGCCGAATGAGTTGCGCTACAAGGTCTATATCATTGATGAAGTGCACATGCTCTCGCTGGCGGCTTTTAATGCGTTGTTGAAGACGCTGGAGGAACCGCCGCCGCATGTGGTGTTCATCCTTGCCACGACCGACCCGCAGAAAATCCCAGCCACGGTGCTATCGCGCTGCCAGCGCTTTAACTTCAAACGCGTGCCCGTCAAGCAGATCGTCGGGCGGTTGCACACGCTCTGCAGCGGCGAAAACATCGAGACCGATGACCATGCGCTCATGCTGATCGCGCGCTCGGCCACCGGCTCGTTGCGCGACGCCATCAGCCTGCTCGACCAGTTGGCCTCCTCGAACTCGATGCGCATAACAGCCGACGATGTGCGCGAGGCGCTTGGCGCGACCGACTCTATTACTGTGCGGGCGTTGATGGACGGCCTCGCTGCGCGCGACGCGGCGGCCGGGCTGGATGCAATCCAGACCGCGATTGACCAGGGCGCCGATGCCCGCCAGATTGCGCGCCAGATGGTGGACTATCTGCGCGCGGTACTGCAGGTAAAGGTGAGCCAGAAGGATGCCTTGGCACAATCACAACCGGGTGAGTTGAGCGAGTCGGAGAAAATAGAACTCAGCAACTACGCCGGGAAAATGAGCGGCGCTATCCTCCTGCGCGGCATACGGTCATTCAGTTCCGCGATTAATGAAATGCGCAGCAGTGTGGACGCACAGTTGCTGATCGAGATGGCGTATCTGGAGTGCGCAGTTGTTGTGGAGACGACTGATGTCGGAGGTCAGGGGAAGGGAGAGAGAGAACAGGGAGCAGGGGAGAGGGTGGAGGGGAGAGGGGGCAGAGGACAGGGGAGAGCGGAGAGGGTGGAGAGCGGCGTTCAGAAGCAAGAGGTCGCGACCCAGAAGCCGGAGGTGAGAGTGCCGCGGCTGGAAGGCGGAGAAGCGTCGTCAGAGATGCTGCGATCCATTTGGAAACAGTTGATCACTGAGGTGAATGCGGTGAACAAACCGGCCGCTGCCTGTCTGCGCTCGTGCCATCCCTCTTCGGTTGAGGGTGATGTCATCCGCATTAAGGCCGATCATGATCTAATGCGGCTACGGCTTGACGACCCTAAAAACAAAGATAGCGTGACCCAGGCGCTGAACCAGCTGCTTAATGGTAAATTTACAGTGCAGGTCTTCACCAGTCAGCCGGATCAGGAACCAGACCCGAATGACGATCCGGTGATCAAGGCCGCAAAAAAACTCGGCGGAAAATTGAGAGAATAAGGAGAATTATGGCAAAAGGACGACGAAGTGACTTTGTGCCCCGGGGCGGGCAGGCACAACAACCTGCTGGACAGGGTAACATGATGCAGAAGATCCAACAGATGCAGGAAGACATGAAGAAGACGCAGGAGGCGCTTGAGACCGAGATGGTGAACGTGACCGCCGCCGGCGGCGCGATTACGATGGTGATCACCGGTCATCAGCGCGTCCAGAGCATTAAGCTGGATCCAAGCCTAGTCGACCCGAGCGATATCGGAATGCTTGAAGATACGCTGGTCGCCGCGGTCAACGAAGCCATCCTGGCGTCGCAGGAACACGCAGCGAAACGGCTTGAATCCGTCACCGGCGGTATTTCTATTCCCGGTCTGATGTAACCAGGCGCCACCTACCATGCCCCAGATCAATAAAACGCTCCCTCCCTCGGTGACGCGGCTGATCGATGCACTGTCGCAATTGCCGGGGATCGGCCCGAAGTCAGCCTCGCGCCTGGCCTACTACCTGTTGCGCGCGCCGGCGGAGGAATCGGTCGGCCTGGCGGATGCGTTGCGCGACCTGAAAGCGCGCACGCGTTTCTGCTCGATCTGTCAGAACATCACTGAGAGCAACCCGTGCGATGTGTGCACTGACCCGACGCGCGACCGGGGTGTGATCTGTGTGGTGGAAGAACCGCTCGATGTGACGGCGGTGGAGCGTTCACGCGGTTTCACCGGGCTGTATCACGTGCTGCACGGCGTGATCTCGCCGATGAACGGCGTTGGGCCCGATGATCTGAAGGTGCGGGAACTACTGGGGCGCGTCGCGGCAGGCCCTGGCGAGGGCACACCGGTGCGCGAAGTGATTCTCGCCACGAATCCCACCCTCGAAGGCGAGAACACCGCCGCCTACATCCAGCGCAAGCTGGCTGGCAGCGGCGCGCGGGTTACGCGGCTGGCGCGCGGGTTGCCGGTCGGCGGCGATTTGGAGTATGCGGACGAGGTCACCCTCAGCAGAGCGCTAGAGGGGCGGCAGGTGATGTAAGGGAAGAGGGATTAGAGATTGGAAATTGGAGATTAAAGTGGAGTCGCGACCTGTGAATCTCTAATCCCTAATCTCCAATCTCTTTTCTCTTTTTAAGTTGTAGCCAGTTGTGGCGTTTCGCTCAGGTGCTTGAGGATGCGCCAATGGCTGACCATGGCCCCGCGCCAGGTGGGGATGACGTTGTAGGTCAGGTTGAAGTCTTTGCAGGTCTGCGCCACGATTTTAGCAATTGCCGGGTAATGCAGGTGGCAGATGTGCGGGAACAAGTGATGCTCGACCTGGAAGTTCAACCCGCCAGCATACCAGTTGAGCACTTTGTTGCCTGGGGCGAAATCCACAGTGGTTTGAATCTGGTGCACAGCCCACTCGTTCTCAATTTTGAGCGGGTCGCCGGTGGGTTCGGGGAATGTGGCATTGTCCATCACATGCGCCAGTTGGAAGATCGTGGTGAGCGCGATGCCAACCGTGAACATCATGACCAGAAAGCCGATGACCACCTGCCACCATGGGAACACAAACATCGGCAAACCCAGCAGTAGTGTCAGGATGGTGATCTTGCCGCCCCAGAAGATGGCCTTTTCCTGCAAGGTCATTTTGGGGTAAACATGGAACTCATCGGTCTTGCCGGTGAAATAGATCTGGAAGTCGCGGAAGAGCAGCCACTGCAACCCGGCCAGTGAGTACACGAACGGCACGTACCACTGCTGATAGCGATGAATTGGCTTCCACGGATCGTGCGGGCTGAAGCGCAACAACCCCTGCGTCTCAAGGTCTTCGTCAAGGCCGGCGATGTTGGTGTAGGTGTGATGCCACACATTGTGCTTCTGGCGCCAGAACGTGCTTGAGCTGCCCAGAAGTTCCATCGTCATGCCCATGATCTTATTGACCACCGGCGACTTCGAATAGGCGCCGTGAATGGCATCGTGCATGATGTTGAACCCCATGCCGGCAGTCGCCAGCCCGAACGAAATGCACAGGAGGAGGTTGGCCCACCACGGCAGACCCGCCCCCATAATTACGAGATAGGTTCCGATCCACCACGCCATCACGATAGCGGTCTTGAGATACATGGCGGGCATGTCGCGCGTGGGGAGCTTGTTTTCCTTCAGGTAGGTCTCCACACGCTTGTTCAGTTCTTTGCGAAAACCAAACTGCTTGGTAAATGGGATTGACTTGATAGATGTTTTTTTGATGATCGATTGAGCGGGCATACAGGCTATTTCCATCCTCTATGTAACGGTTCGACGACACGCAATGGGGCATATCGTATAGGACTATATCGTACCACGCGAAGATGAATGCAGTATTACGCGTTTTTTGTCTGCTCAGTAAGCGCCGCGGGCCGAGATCAGGTACGGGATGGTCTTGAGCGCGATTTTTAAGTCAAGTGATGGCGACCAGCTTTCGATGTAGTAGATATCCAGCAGGCATGTTTCGTCAAAGGTTAATTCGCTGCGACCGCTGATCTGCGACAGACCGGTGATGCCAGGGCGGACGCGCATGCGGGCGCGATGCCAGTCACTGTAGCGCGCCACTTCGTCGGGCAGGTTCGGGCGCGGTCCGACGATGCTCATCTCGCCGCGCAAGACGTTCAAGAACTGCAACAACTCGTCGATGCTGGTGCGCCGGATGAACCGCCCGACGCGCGTCAGGCGCGGGTCGTTCTTCATCTTGAACAATGGCCCATCGGCCTCGTTATGCGCCCTCAGATGCTCTTTCTCGGCATCGGCGCCAGGGCGCATCGAACGCAGCTTGTAAAACTTGAACATCTTGCCGTGTTTGCCTACGCGCATCTGTGAATAGATCGGCGAACCGGGCGATTCAAGCCACACCAGAAGCATGAAGAACAGGATGATCGGCGCGCACAAAGTCAGCACGAGCGCCGAGCCCACCAGGTCGAGGAGGCGTTTGATGGTGTGGTCATCCGGGCTGGTGCGATCCTCGCGCATGCTCAACAGCGGAATGCCGCCGAAGTCGTTAACATCGATATGCCCCATGTTGATCTGCAGCAGCGAGGGCGCCACGCGCGCGCGCGCGCCGCGATGGGCGCATAACTCCACTACCTGCGTAATCTTTGGTTGCGCCGACCACGGCAGCGTCACCACCACTTCATCGACTTTCTGATTGCGCAGGATGGAGGGGATGGCGTCGAGTGCGCCCAGCGCCGGAAATCGCCCGATATTGGTGCTGCCGCGTTGCGGATCGTCGTCGACAAAACCGATGCAGCGATACCCCAGTTCCGGGCGCGCCACGAGCGTGCGCATGACGGCGCGACCAAGCTCGCCGGCGCCAACGATCAATACGTTCGCGATGTTATACCCGCGCCGCCGCAGCATCGACTCGATGAGTCCCTGCACCCAGCGCGCAATGCCCACGAGGATGACGACTGCCAGCCCGCCTTCCACGATCATCAGGCGCGAGTACCCCGCCGGCAGATAGATGAAAATCAATGCCAGCACGACCACCATCGCCTTGGCCGAGCTGTTGATGATCACATAGATCTGATCGAGCCACGCGGGCGCGCGCCGTGGGGTATATACGCCGTCAATGCGAAACATGACTAAGAACGCGATGGTAAAGGCGATCTGTATCGTCCAGTAGTCCTCAAGCCGGGCGTCAAATCCGGTTTCACGGAACCATTGGAAGTTATACCTGATGAAATAGCCGATGACGAAACCGACGTTGAACAGGACAACGTCGATGATCGGTATCAGGATACGCCTACGGATTCTCATCACCAGACGGCCGCGCGTTATATGGCTGCATTTTAAGCCGCATCCCTATTTGCATCAATGGCAATCTCGCACATGCGATACTTCTTGTACAACGTGGGTTCGGCGTACTGGATCACGCGGTTCATTGCGTCATTAGTCTCTAGAATCCATGAGCACTCGCCACCGATGAGGCCCTTCTCAATCGTCACCTGTAATGTCTTGTAGATCATGGCAGCATCAATCCCTGCCATGCGGTACTCGGGGAGCACACCCAGGATGATCAGCCGCAACGAGTTCACCATTGTGCGGCGGTACCACAGGTACTTCAACAACGTCCAAAGCTCCGGAGTCTTTGGGTCGGGATGCGCCTTGCGCAGCGGACGGTTGACGTTAGGCAGGCTGATCGACACGCCGATTGGTTCGCCATCTTTCTCGGCGATAAACACCATGTCCGCGTCGACAATCTGCTTCAGATTCTTGCCAAGGTGATCGATTTCGTGCTCGGTCATCGGCACAAAGCCCCAATTCTGCAGCCAGGCTTTGTTGTAGATCTTTTTGATCTTTTCGACTTCCTCGTCGAACTTGCTCATATCGGCTTTGCGGATCGTGAACTTATTGCGCTTCATGGCCATCTGCGCGACGCGCTCGAACCGCCCGCCCATGATGACCTCTTTACAGCGCTCAGTGGAGGCCCACCAGGCGTACAGGTCCATCACTTTCTTCAACCCGTATTGATCCAGCAATGGCAAGTAATAGCGCGGGTTATACGTCATCATGACCTGCGGCTCCGAATCAAAGCCCTCGATCAACAGGCCATACTCCTCATTAGCGCTGAACGTGGCGGGGCCGCGCATTGCGTCCAACCCGCGTTCTTTCAGCCAGTTGCGCGCCGTGTCCAGCAATGCTTTGGCCACTTGAAAATCGTCGATGGTTTCAAAGCTGCCGAAGAAGCCAGTCTTGTCGTTAAAGTGCTTGCAGTGGTTTTTGTTATGAATTGCAGCAATCGTCCCGACGACCTTGCCGCTGCGCTTCGCCAGGAAAAGCGCCACATCGGAGTGCTCGAAGAAGGGGTTCTTCGTCTTGTCGTAAAACGCTTCGCGTTCGCTGATCAGCGGGGGAACCCAGTACTGATCCCCCTTGTAAATTTCCCACTGAAAGTCAATCAACTGGCGGCGTTCGGCTTTTGTCTTGCATTCAACAATCTGGATCGACGGGTCTGTGACATTTGTGACAATTGAAGAGCTTTGAGCCTGATTTTGCATGGCTATTATTGTAATTCAGCTTGCGCGGTTCGCAAACGCACCGCGCGCTGGCGACGCCGGCGCGCCGCACGCGCAGCTTGACAGGCGCCAATCCAGTCACTATGCTGTAAAGAGAGCACCCGACAGTCGGGCAGGCTTAAAGGAGATGAGGAGTGACAGCAGTAGCACGACTATATGCGGAGGCCGAGGGGTTGCGCGAGCGGCTGGTGAGTGTGCGGCGTGATTTGCATGCGCATCCTGAACTGGCGTTCCGCGAGGCGCGCACGGCGGGCGTCGTCGCAAGCCGGTTGAGCGAGTTGGGTTTTGAAGTGCAAACCGGCGTCGGCAAAACCGGCGTGGTTGGCATCCTGGAGGGCGACAAGCGCGGGGGCGGCGAAGTGCTGCTGCTGCGCTTTGACATGGACGCGCTCCCCATCCTCGAAGCGACCGACCTGCCCTACCGCTCACAAAACGAGGGCGTGATGCATGCGTGCGGCCACGACGCGCACACCTCGATCGGCCTCGGCGTGGCTGAATTGCTGGCGCGCCATCGGGACGATTGGGCCGGTATCGCCAAGTTCATTTTTCAGCCGGCGGAGGAGAACGTGGAAGGGGCGCTGGCGATGATCCAGGACGGCGTGTTGAACACTCCTGCGCCTACCCGTGTGCTCTCGATGCACGTGGACAGCAAGATGCCACGCGGCAAACTGGGCGTGACTGATGGGCCGATCATGGCGTCAACCGACGATTTCCAGATTACGCTGCGCGGGCGCGGGACGCACGGTTCGACGCCGCATCAAGGCGCGGACCCGATCGTAGCTGCGGCACAGGTGATCAGCGCGTTGCAGACAGTTGTGTCGCGCAATATCAGCCCGATGGATGCGGCGGTGGTGTCGGTCGGCTATATTCGCGGCGGCACCGCGCAGAACATCATCCCCGACGTGGTTGAGTTTGGCGGGACGATGCGCTCGTATAAGGACGAGGTGACGACCGCGTTGCGCGCGCGCGTGCTGGCGATAACGACATCCGTCGCAGAGGGGCTGGGCGTCGAGGCAATAGTGGTCTTCTCGGATCACGTCACGCCTTCGGTTGTCAACGACCCGGCCACAACCGCTATCGTGCGCGGGGTGGCACAGAGGCTGGTCGGCGCGCCCAACGTCCTCAGCGACTACCGGCTGGCATGGGCGGAGGATGCGTCGTATTTTCTGCGGCGCATGCCGGGCACATACGTCTTTATTGGCGCGGGGAACGTGGAACAGGGCATCACCGAACCCCACCACAGCCCGCGTTTCCGGATCGACGAAGACGCGATGCCCATCGCAGCGGCGCTGCTCACGGCGAGTGCGATGGCGTTGTTGCAGAGGGATTAGAGATTGGAGACTGGAGATTGCCAGTGCTGAATCCCCAATCTCTAATCTCCATTCTCTATTCTCGAATCTCCGGTTTGCATGGACAATATACCCATGGCAACACTTATAGATGGAACGGCAATAGCCGAAGCGATACGAAACGAAATCAAGACGGGCGTAGCAGAATTGAAGGCAACGAAGGGCGTCACGCCCGGGTTGGCGACGGTTCTGGTCGGCAACGACCCGGCGTCGGCGACTTATGTGCGCAGCAAACACAAGGCCTGCGCCGAAGTGGGTATTACATCGTTTGGGTATGAGCTACCGGCGACCGCGACACAGGCAGAGGTTCTGGCATTAGTTGCTGATCTGGCGCAGCGACCGGACGTTCACGGTATCCTGGTTCAGGTGCCGTTGCCCGATCATATCAACGAGGAAACGGTGCTGAACGCTGTGCCGCTCTCCAAGGATGTCGATGGCTTCAACCCGGCGAACCTCGGGGTGCTTGGCGTCAAAGGCTCCAAGCCGGCGTTCGCGCCGTGCACGCCACAGGGCTGCATCGAGTTGCTCGACCGCTCCGGGATAACGATCCGCGGGAAACGGGCCGTGGTGTTGGGGCGCAGCACGATTGTCGGGCTGCCGGTGGCGCTGATGCTGCTGGCGCGTGATGCCACCGTCACGATCTGCCACAGCCGCACCGTCGACCTGCCGTCGGTCACGCGTCAGGCGGATATTCTCGTCGCCGCGATCGGCAAGCCGCACTTTGTGACCGCCGACATGGTCAAGCCAGGCGCCGCGATCATCGACGTGGGCACCAACCGCATCGCGGATGCGACGCGCAAGAGCGGCGCGCGCCTGGTGGGCGACGTGGACTTCGACGCAGTCAAGGAGATTGCGGCGGCAATCACACCGGTTCCGGGCGGCGTCGGGCCTATGACGATTGCGATGCTGTTGAAGAACACGCTGCTGGCAGCGACGCGGGCGGAATAGGGGGATTGGGGATTAGAGACTAGAAACTAGAGATTGCGCAATCTCAGGCGGGTCGGATTTGTTTTTGAGGGGCTTCTGGCGCCTAGCGGTGAAATCCGGGACAAAAAACCAGAAGCTCCTCGAACTGGACTCGAACCAGTAACCTACCGGTTAACAGCCGGTTGCTCTACCATTGAGCTATCGAGGAACAGCGACGAGATTATACAACATCCATTGTATCGCGCAAGGGTAGAACATGAAAATGTTCGAATCTACCCTTTAGCACTTCCAGCTTGAGGCGCGCGATCGTTTTGGTGGACTGTGCCATAATCCGCACAAGGGTTGGCGGTCATGCTACAGAGTAACCAATTACTTCAAAATCGATATCGCATTGTAAAGGTGCTGGGGCGCGGCGGCATGGGCGCCGTCTACGAAGCCCGGCATATCAAACTCGACATGGTCTGCGTGGTCAAGGAAATGCTGCCGCCTGGCGACCCGGAGCAGGTGGAGGTTCTGGCGAAGCAGTTCGAGCGCGAAGGGAAAACCCTGGCGGGATTGCGCCATCCCAACCTGCCGCGCGTCTCGGACTATTTTAGCGATAGTGGGAACTACTACCTGGTGATGGACCTGATCAGCGGGCAGAGCCTGGACAAGCTGATCGGGCCACAAGGGCTGCCAGAGGCGACTGTGCTGCAGTACGCCGACCAGCTTCTGGATGTGCTGGCCTACGTGCATGCACAAGGGGTGCTGCATCGCGACATCAAGCCAGCGAATATCATCGTGCAACCCGATGGGCGCGTCGTGCTGGTTGACTTCGGGCTGGTCAAGGTCGCAGATGGCAAAATGTCGAGTTTCAGCATGCGCACGATGACGCCGCACTACGCGCCGCCGGAGCAGTACACCGGCGGCACCGATCAACGCAGCGATCTGTTCTCGCTGGCAGCCACACTGTACCAGGCGTTGAGCGCCCAGCTGCCCACGAGTGCGGCGGATCAGTTCGCGGGTCAACCGATGCTCTCCTTGCATCAATTACGCCCGGAAATCAGCATCAATACGGCCAGCGTCATTGAGAAAACGCTGCAGTTGGATCGCGCAAAGCGTTGTCAGAGCGCCACGGAGATGCGCGCGGTGCTAAGAAGCGCGGCGCTAAAAAGCACGGCGTCGGATAGAACGGCGCAACTGGGCGCTGCCCCTGCTTATGATGATCCCACGATAAATCTCGCAAGTCAGCGGCTTCCCAAACCCGGGACGAGACGAGCGCCTGTGCCAGAAAACCCGCTCATACCGCGCTGGGCTACGGTTACGATTGGCGTTATTGCAGTCGCCATCCTGGCGTCGCTCGCGGTGATCATCGTGCCTGGACTGGCGCCGCCTAGCGCACCCACTGCACTCCCAACCAGCCTGCCGGCGCCGAAGGCGGTTGATGTGACACGCACACCGGCGCCGAAGCGAACACTCACTCCGGCGCCAACTGATACGCCCGTCCCTGAGGCAACTAATACGCCATTACCGCCTTCAACACTGCCTCCAACTGCGCTTTCAACTGCGTTGGGCGAT
>CAIXPS010000413.1 GCA_903921365.1 uncultured bacterium
CCGTTGATAAGGATGTCCATCAGGACGAGGTCGCCGGTGCGATAGCCCTCGAACGAGTAGTCAAGCGAGGCGTAACCGCGCGTGGCGCTCTTTAGCTTGTCGTAAAAGTCGATGATCATCTCTGACAGCGGCAGCCGGTATGTCATCATGACCCGGTTAGTGTCGAGGTATTCCATATTCACCGTCTCGCCGCGGCGCTTGGTCACCAGTTCCATGATCGGACCGATGAACTCCTTGGGCGTGAAGATCTGAATCTTCATCCAGGGCTCGCGCATCTCAGTAAGCCGGGTCGGGTCGGGCATGTCAGAGGGGCGATCCACGCGGATCACTTGGCCGCTGGTCAGCACGGCCTCATATTCCACGCTTGGCGCGGTGAATACGACGTCCATGTCGTACTCGCGTTCGAGACGCTCCTGGATGATCTCCATGTGAAACATGCCGAGGAAGCCGACGCGGAAGCCGAACCCCAGTGCGGACGATGTCTCGGGCAGAAAGGTCAGCGAGGCGTCGTTGAGTTGCAGCTTATCGAGCGCGTCGCGGAGCAGCGGGTAGTCATCGGTAACGGTCGGGTAAATACCTGCGAACACCATCGGCTTGGCGGGTTTGTACCCGGGCAGGGCGTCCGCTGGCTGCGCCGCATTGACCATCGTGTCGCCGACGCGGCACTCCCGCACGCCCTTAAAGCCAGTGGCGATGTAACCCACCTCGCCGGCCTGCAGTTCACCTGTGATCGTCATGCGCGGGGTGAACGTTCCAATCTCAATTGGCTCGAACGCCGCATTGCTGGCCGACAGCCGCAGCTTCGTCTTCATGGTGACGGAGCCGTTGGTAATGCGCACATAGCCGATCACGCCTTTGTACGCATCGTAGTGCGAATCGAAGATCAGCGCCTGCAACTGAGCGGTCGGATCGCCGACGGGCGGCGGCACATCGCGCACCACGCGCTCCAGCACTTCCTTGATCCCGACGCCTTCTTTGGCCGAGATGCGTAATACCGTGTCCGGGTCGTCGCCCAATAGTTCTGCGATTTCTTTCGCGACTTCGTCAGGCCGCGCGTGCGGCAGATCGATCTTGTTGATGACCGGGATGATGTGCAGGTTGGCTTCGAGCGCCAGGTACAGGTTGGCCAGCGTCTGCGCTTCCACACCTTGAGAAGCATCGACAACCAGCAGCGCCCCTTCACACGCGTTGAGCGCGCGGCTGACTTCGTAAGTGAAGTCCACATGTCCCGGCGTGTCGATCAGGTTGATCTCATACGTCTGGCCGTCTGTGGCCGTATAGCTCATGCGCACGGCAGAAGCCTTGATGGTAACGCCTTTCTCGCGCTCGATATCCATCGTATCGAGCAACTGCGCCTGCATTTCACGCAACGTGACGGTGCCCGTAGCTTCGAGCAGCCGATCCGCCAGTGTAGATTTTCCGTGATCGACGTGGGCGATGATGCAAAAATTGCGGATCTGTTTCATTTATTTAAAATCGGCGCTGGTCAGGTGGGCAGCGTGCCGGCGTTATCCTCCTCATCAAAACTGCTCCCTTCTCCGAACATGCGGTCGATTTGTGACTGCTCGCGGCCGGCGTCATAACCGATCGCAAACATAGTCTTGACCATGGCGCGAATGGTCAACTCGAACGACTCGCGCGATTCCTCGCGCGCAAAATTCCATGCCGCTTCCTCGGCCTGCAATTGCAGCCGATTCATGTGCGCCAGCACTTCTGTTGAAACTACTTCTTCCATCGGCATATTGCCGAGGATGCTTTCGATCCATTGGCGAAACTCTGACTGAGTCATTGTTTGCTCCCGCTGTTAAACCTTATCTCATCCCTTCTATAGACCTGTATTGTAATGCCCGCCCGGTTTTGGGTTTGACAGGAGTTGGGCATACCGTATAATCTATAAGCTTGTTATAGTCATTCGATCTATTTCCCGAACGATAATCTGCGCAAGAAAGAGGGTGATATTGTGACGCGTGTGACCATTGATAATGATGAGTCATTTGAATCGGCGCTAAGGCGCTTTAATAAGATGGTTCAGGGCGACCGTGTGTTATCGGAGGTGCGCCGCCGCCGTTTCTACGAGAAGCCTAGCATCGTAGATAAGCGTAAGCGCGCAGCCAAATTGCGCAAGAGCCGCCGCCAGACCTCGAAACTCCTGATGAACGAGCAGTAGTTTCGGATCACTCCTCGCGCAGCGTTATACAATCAAGGCGGGCAAAGATGTCCGCCTTGATTTTTTACAAAAGCAGAAGCGTTTTCGTTTGTCCTCTCAAATAGAGCATAAGGCATAGAGCAGTACGATGGGTCTTACACTAAAACAACGATTGCAGAACGACTTGAAGGAAGCCATGCGCGATGGTGATGAGCGCAGAAAAATAGTGGTGCGCTTGATTATGGCCAGTGTTCGCAACGCCGAAATTGACGCGCGCACCGATGTGCGCGGCGGCGTGGTCAGCGAAGGCGAAATCCTGGCGTTGATCCGGCGCGAGGTCAAGCAGCACGAAGAGTCGCTGCTGGAAGCCTCCAACGCCGCCCGCGCAGACCTCGTCGCCCAACAAACTGCCGAACTGGATATCCTCAAGTCCTATCTGCCAAAACAATTGACCCGCGAACAGGTCACGGAACTGGCTAAACAAGTGATTGCAGAGGTAAAGGCCGTTAGCCCCAGGCAGCAGGGCGAGGTAATGAAGGCATTGCTGCCGAAGGTCAAGGATTTGGCTGACGGTAAACTTGTCAGCGAAGTGGTGCGCGAACTGCTCAAGTAGGGCGATTTACTCAGGTAGGGTGCCCTACTCAGGTAGGGACATTGACCGGATCGAATACGCAGGCATAAAATGAAGACGGAAGCAGCGTCAATGTCGTCTCAGCTGGCGGCGCGGCGCAAAGTCGTTGCGCTGACCGTTATCGGCGTTTCCGCCTTCATCGCAATCATGCTCGCACAACTCTCCCG
>CAIXPS010000414.1 GCA_903921365.1 uncultured bacterium
ACGAGCGAAAGTCCTAATGTAATTATGGAAAGAACAGAAATGAAGACGGTAGATCACTCGCTCACGTGTATCGATAACTCCCATCATTCTCATATTGCCCATGTTTCTTCAATATAAGGAAACGACCAACGACGGGTCGATTTCCGCCAGTGTCATTTTTGCTAATTCCCCGGTACGGGTATTCTGTTTACTAAGTTCACGCAGTTCTTCGATGGCGTGGTATTCTTTTAATTTCGTCAGATACACCATCGCTGTTCCTTCAGAGAGGCAGTTGGCGGCGCCATCGGCAAGTTCACGCAGATGACGCAGGTGTTCTTGCGCGGAGCGCCACGATGGCAGTAATTCCGGGCGTCGTTGTACGATGACGCCGGCAATCTGCAATTGGCGCGCATCGCGTAACGCTTCCAGCGCCCATTCGGCCACCTGGCAACTGGTCGCATGTTCGAGAATTGCCACCAACGATTTGAAGGCCCGTACCGTCAGCAACGCTTGGATGGCGATCTGCGCGATCTCGCGCATGCTCTCATCGCAGGACATCGCCGCCTGCGTCAGGATGCGGTTCAGTTCGGGAACACCACCGGGAATATTGGCGCGCTGATTGAGCGTACTGACTTCCTTTAAGAGCACGAGTTGACGCTGCGGGGTGATTTTGGTCAATTGCAGCGCGTGTCCGAGGAGTTCGATATAGGCAGGAGGCGCCATGACTGATTGTGCGTAACGGAGCGCGACACGCAACGCCGCGGGTGCCCCTTCACTCAACCATTGCACGACAGTCGGCATATCACCGGACATCACGGCATGTTCGATGCGATCTTTCGACGTGAGCCAGGAAGATAGCCCAATATTTTCACCGGAGGAGACATCTTGAACATATTGCTGATACAAGGAGACATATGGTGATGGGGGCGACAGCGGCGATTTAGCGCTAGTATCTTCGTGCCAGACACCATAGGCGGCGCGCAGCGACTTCGCCGGTTGCGCAATTTCTGGGTTGGCGGATTGCGCCAGGTGGTCGAGTTGTGCTAATGCATGTGGTCTGGTATCCAGAAACTCTAGCGCTCGTTGTTCTTCGCTGGGCAGCAGTCCCAACAGATAGAGGCAGCGCGAGCCGACATTGGTCCACAGCCCCGATGTTTTCCCTCCGCCATACTCTACCGCCAGATCGTAGAAGATGCCAAGCGCCTCAGCGGCGTGCAAGTCGAAGAGAATTTGCACGTAACTGGATAGATCTTCGCGCGCATTTTGCAGTTCTTGGGCGGGAATGGCATCGTAATGTAAGTCGAGTAACTTTTGACGAACGAGCAAAGCCAATGCGGCGATTTTCGGTTGAAGCTGCGCGCCGAAAAGCGCTGGATAGTCGGGGGCGATGTCAGCTTTCAGCAAGCGTTGGATAACGTAAAGATCCGGACTGACTAATTGATGCGCGCGCACCAGTGTTTCAGTGCCCTGATCGACAGCGGAAAATGAGGAACTTGTCATGCCCCCGCCGCCTTCTATCCCTGCTGATTCAGCA
>CAIXPS010000415.1 GCA_903921365.1 uncultured bacterium
CCGACGCTCTTTGCAGTAGCGGGCATCGCGGCATTGTCGTCATTTGTCGTGCAAGTTGCACGACGGCCGTGTTGTAGTGATACAGAAAAGATACCATAGCTTCTTAACGCGTATGGATGCGGCGTTGTTAAGCGCCAAGTCCGTGGCTTATACGTTGACGAGGGACTCGTTCCGCAGTGTTCGCATCCATCGACTGCATGGCGCGCGATGACACGTTGGGCAGATTTTGACTCAGCACGCGCGCCATTCCACTCTGGATGCTTTCATGGAATTTCCAGATGCAGCGTGGCTGCGCTGGCCGCAGAAAGCATGGGTGCAATCCCGCGAAGGGACGCCTTGGGATTGTGCTTTGCGCAAGTCCAACCCTCCCAGGGCGCGTGATCAGGGATTTACAATCGCGGAAGAGGGCTCGTAGTTCACGATACTGCGACAGCGTGGATAATCCGGGCATCCCCAGAACCGACCGCCGGCATTTGCGCCGGTCTTGGCTGTTCTTAATACCATTTCCGTTCCGCACTTTGGACAGCATGGCGTCGTCACGACTGGTTCAACAGGTTCAATCTTACTTTGTGAAACTGGATCGCTCAGTCCAGCCTGTTGCCGCAGGAGTGCGTTTAGTTGCGCTGTGGCGTACGCTTGGTGAACCGGAATTCTTGCCAATGGGAGGTTAGCTGCAGCGAAAACCTCTTGCACAAACTCATCTCGCGCCTGTCTATCGCTGCGCTGATGGCTTTTATCGTCAAGTTCGATGCCCAGGATGGGCCGCACCGTTTTTGGATCGCACAACAGGAAATCCACATGCTTGCGATCGATCTTGTTCGTCAGCGTGCGATGGAGGCTGTTATCCTGGGACTTCGCATAAAAGAGATCCCCCAAAGACACCTTTGGACAGACCAATGCCCACTCCGACACGGCATTTTTCAGAATGAGATAGAAGCTCATTTCCGCGCGCGAAAGGAAATCATCGCGAACAAAATAGGGGTAGACCTGTTGAGCAACAGACTGCTTGTCGTCATGCTTGTCCGACAAAAAGTCGTTGATGCGCTCAACGATGTCATCAATGGCTTCGCTGGATAGACCGATCGCGCGTAACAGGGAACGAAGTAGCGGATATTTTTCATGTGACTGCATGGTATATAACAGATCATGCATCATGTTTCTCGGTTTGCTAATAAGCTATTTGCCTGCTTGAGGTATGACACACATGGTTAAGATCGCCATCGGCGGGATCATTCACGAGACGAACACGTTCGCGCCGGATCGCACCGGCATCGAGGCGTTCGCGCAGCAGAGCCTGTGCGAGGGCGACGCGGTGCTGCAACGCATGCGCGACACTCCTACCTCGCTCGGCGGGTCGATCGAGGGACTGGCGCAGGCCGGGTACTTGCCGGTACCGCTGTTGTATGCCGCAGCGACGCCTAGTGGAACGGTGACGCGCGATGCGTACGAGGCGCTGGTGGGAAACCTGCTCGCGCGACTGCGGGCGTTGCAGCCCGTGGACGGCGTGCTGCTCTCGCTGCACGGCGCAATGGTCGCGGAGGGGATCGACGACTGCGAGGGCGATATCCTCGCGCGCATCCGGGCAGTTGTAGGATCGGGCTGCCCGATCGTGTCGACGCTCGATATGCACGGGAATGTCAGCCCCGCGATGCTCGCCAACAGCGACACACTCGTGGCCTTCGATCAAAACCCGCATCTCGACACCTACGAGCGCGGGTTCGAGGCCGCCGCGATTTTGCGCCGCATCATCGACAGCGGATTGCGCCCAACTGCAGCATATGCGCATCCGCCGTTATTGCTCAGTGCGTTGACGACGTGGACCGAACAACCACCGCTACGCCCGATGCACGAACGCGCGCAGGAAATGGAACGCGATCCCCGCGTGGTCAACGTCAGCATCCTCGGCGGGTTCGCGTATGCGGACACGCCGTTCAGCGGCGTCAGCGCCATCGTGACGACGGACAAAAATCCCGTGCTTGCCGGCGCGTTCGCGCGCGAACTGGCGCAGATCGCATGGGATCATCGCACCGCCGCCGGCTACAAAGGCCTTGCGGTGGACGACGCGATGCGCCGGGCGCTC
Source organism: uncultured bacterium (assembly GCA_903921365.1). GTDB lineage: Bacteria > Chloroflexota > Anaerolineae > J036 > Brachytrichaceae > CAIXPS01. Next base: position 2,081 of record CAIXPS010000415.1, read on the forward strand.
AACGCGCCACGCGGGCCGGTCGTGCTGGCCGATGTGGGCGACAACATCGGTGGCGGCACACCTGGCGATGGCACCGTGCTGCTGCAGGCGTTGATCGACGCGGGCGCCCACGACGCTGTTGTCGTCATCACCGACCCGGAAGCGGTAGCGCATGCAGTGCAGGTCGGCACGGGGGCGCAAATCGAGATGCTGGTCGGCGGCAAGTGCGATACGTGGCACGGCAAGAGCGTCTGGCTGATCGGAGTCGTCGAGCGGCTGACTGACGGGCGCTATTGCGTCGAAGGCAAGGATCACTTCGCGCAACTCTACGGGCGCGATGTCAACATGGGGCGATGCGCCGTAGTGCGATGCGGCGGTGTCCGCGTGCTGCTTAACGAGCGCAAGACGCCGCCGGGAAACCTGGCGCAACTGCGCAGCCAGGGCATCGCGCCGGAGGCGCAGCGGATCATCGTGGTGAAGTCGGCGGTGGCCTTCAGAGGTTCTTACGGCCCGATCGCGGCGGAGATTTATGAGGTCGATACGCCGGGGTTGTGCGGCGCAGACCTGAGCCGGTTCACATATCAGAAGCTGGCGAGACCGATCTACCCGCTGGACAGTGGCATCATCTACTGAACCTTGCGAGGGGTGTCGTATAGATACGATGCGCGCGCGACAACCCCTCGCAAGACGCTCACTTTCTTACTGCGTCTTGTAGCAATCCACGATCACGTTGCGCGGGATGAAAGTGGTCGAGCCGTCAGCCTTGACCACGTCTATCTTCACGACATAGTAACCTTTGCCGGCGATGGTCAATTGGTACGAACCGCTTGGAACCGGCAGCGGGATGCGGCGATTGACCGCGTCGCCAGGCGAAACCGTGCCAAGGTCGCCAGCCGGGCAATTCTGGAAGATACCACTGCCAACATCTGAGGTAATCTCCAGTTCCAGGCTTTTTGCGCCGTTCACTTCCCAGACGATATTCGTCGTCTTGCCCTCGCCTTTGTAGCCCAGCGGCACATCGCCGATATCATCGCGCGGCGAGAAGCGCATCGCCTGACTATAGGGAAGCAATGCCGAGGGCGGCATGTTGGACGTCGGCGCCGGAACCGGCGTTGGAGGGACAGGCGTGGCGACAACCACGTCAGTGGGAGCAGGGGTTGGCGTTGCAGGCGAAGCTACGCTCGGGATATTGCCGGTGTCGCCGACGGTCGTGACGACGGCGCCGAATACCCAGCCTACGCCGCCTGACGCGGTGGGGAAGCTGATTTGCCACCACGTGCCATCGGTGTTCTTGCCTTTGATCGCAATGCTCTGTCCGCGGTCGAGTGTGCCAACTTTGTCGAAGCCGGTGGCAGGCCCGCTGCGCACATTGACGTAGTCGCCTTCCTTCACCGACACCGTCGGGCCGCTGGAAGAAGCAGGCGCTATCGCGGTTTTGGTCGTGGTTGTCTGCGTCGTTGTAGTGATGGCTGAGCCGGTTGCTACGGGCGCAGTTGTGGGCCCAAGGGTCGGGGCTAAGGTTGGCGTGGCTGCAGCGGGCACAGCCGTCGGGCCTCCCGCAACGACCGTCACAAACACCGCGTCGGAGGTGACGAGCACAGCGCCCTTGTCATCGAGTCCCTTAAGCTGCACGACATGAGCGCCGATCTTGTCAGGCGTCCACGGCACGCTTACGGCGAATTCGTTATTCTGCCCGGGTGTGTCGACGCTGGTGAACTTTGCGCCATCGACAAAAACATCCACCGACTTCAGGCCGGCGCCGCTGACCTTGCCCTCAATGCTGATCGACTTCGACACCGTCAATAGCATAGTGGCATCCGGCGAACTGATCGTCGCCGTCATCGTAGCCGGTGCAGGGGTTCCACAGGCCGACAACACCACCATCATGAACGCGATGGCGATGGTGAGTAGAGGCGCCGGTCGGGCAATTCTGGGTTTGCTTTTCATAACATACTCCCAACGTGGAGGTGACTTTGACATCATAACGGTTAAGCGTAAATTGATTCTAGCATGTGGAGGCTGGGAAAATCATGAGGGCCGCGCCGGACGTGGGACACGAATAGCAATAGATGCCAAACCTAGGATTACCGCAAACAGCGTAAGCCACCACCCGGCGCCGATGCCGACAGGGTCGTTATACAGTTGTTCGATGGCCGGTTTAACCGCCAGATAACCCGCGAGCGGCACAGCGGACAGCGTGAACAGGGTCGCGATAGCAATCACGCGCATATGTGGGCGCACTCGTTGACCCAGCCGCAGGAGTGCAATCACGATGATCAGAATGATGACCGCAAGGCTGATGAAGAACTGCAACTGGTAATCGGGGTTGCGGAAGGCGGTGAGTATCTGTGGGTAGCCCGGCATGCCCAGCGATGCCACCGCCGCACAACCCACTGCCGCGAGCATGCGATTGATCCTGTCGGGAATATCGCCGGCTAGCAGCGCACCCGCAAGGGCGGCAGCCCACAGCGGCAGATAGAACCACTGGTTCAGAAATACCCCAGCGCCGGGGGTGAAGTGCGTGAACACTGCCAGTTCGTGCGCGCTTAGCGTCAGCGCCGCTGTCTTGTGCGCCACCCACGGCGCGAAGTGGCCGATCAACAAGAGCAATGCCGCGGCGGGGACGATGAATCGCGCGACGATCATTGGGTAGAGTGTGGTGTTTGTTTTCAACCCACAAAGTTTAGCATCGGTCTGCATCAGGTTGAATTCGCAGTAGTTCGCAGTAGAATGATGCGCGCAAATATGAATACCAATGACATCGCCCGCGCGCGCAGCGCGATACCCGTCCTCAGTCAAACCCTTTATTTAAACACCGGCACTTCAGGGCTTCCCGCACAACCCGTTGTGGAAAAGCTCCTCGAGTTAACCCGCTATTCGGAGCTGGGCGGGTTGCCCGCCTATTACGAAGTGAGCCAGCAAGCCATCCAGGCGCGCAACCGGCTGGCCAAGTTCCTCGGCGCAGCCGAGGATGAACTAGCGTTTACATGGAATGCATCGCATAGCCTGAACTCCGCCATGTGGCTGCGCTGGGACGCCCTGCGCGCGTCGCCGGACAAACCGGTGGATGTGTTGATCTCGGATCACGAGTACCCCACCACCGATATGATCTTCGACTACTTGCAACAGGTCGGGAAGATACGCCTGATCCGCTACAAACTCAGCCCTGATGCGACCGAGGTAATCGAGAGCCTGAACGCGAATGTGACCGACGCGTCACGGGTGCTGGTCGCCAGTCACGTGTGCTGCAACACCGGCCTGAGGGCCGACGTCAAGGCGATCAGCGCATGGTGTCGCGAGCGCGGCATCGCGTCGTACATCGACGGCGCACAGGCGGCAGGACAATTCAACATTGACCTGCACGATATCGGGTGCGACATCTACATCAGCAACGGCCATAAGTGGTTGTACGGGCCTAATGGCGTCGGGCTGCTCTATGTGCGCAAAGACTTCATCGAACAACTCGACCCGCCGATGGTCGGCGCTGGGACGATTGTGTGGGATCACCCGATTAAATGGGTCGAAGGCGCGTCGCGTTTCGAGTTGCAGGCTACCCGTCCCGTGCAGGTGTTCGCGACGATGAACGCTGTGTTGGACTGGTATGAGAGCTTCGGCCCGGGCGCCATTGAGGCGCGCATGCGCGAACTATCGGATTATTTCAAGCGGCGCGTGCTCGAACAGCCGGAGCGCTACAGGCTGATTTGCCCGCTGCCGTGGGAACAATCCTCGGCGATGGCGAGCATCCAGTTCCCCGGTAAAACGATCAAGGAGATCGGCGAGTTTGTGGGGCGGATGTTCCAGGAGAAGAAAGCCATCCTGCGGCCTGTCGGCGAGCCATTCGACGCGATCCGCATGTCGATGGCGTACTACAACACCGAGGACGAGTATGAGCAGTTCTTCAAGCTGTGCGAGACCGAGTTTAAGTAACGACCTTTGCTGAGGTTGTGAGTTCCCCTGCAAAGGTTACTCGTGACACCAGCCCTGCGAAGGGTTTCGATTGGGTTCGTCACTTGCAAGCCCAACCTTCGCAGGGGATCAGTTAGGGTCAGAACGTTATCGTCAGTCTCTTCAGGAAGTCTGCGTGTTCTGCGGAGTTTAACCCCTGTTGCAGGCTCTTTAGAACATCGGCCAGATTGCCGGATATCAACGCAGTCATGTTCAACCACAGACCTGGGAACGTCTTACTGCGTATGATCCCATCCACATCGGCGCCCAGTGGGAGATAGTCGCCATTCGTTGAGTCCAGCGCCCACCAGTCAAATCGGCGCTCGTAGACTTGCCAGACTGCATATTCCTGCACGCCTGCACGGCGATATACCCTGAACTTATCATGGAGATCGTTCGATGCGCTGCTAGCCGCGATTTCGACGATGAGTTCCGGCGCCCCCTGGAGGTAACCGTCCGGTGTCACCTGGGCGGCGCCTCCGGCTGCGGCGTCAATGTGCAGTAGCGCATCCGGCTGCACTTCGTTGTCTATGTCGATACGCACCGTGGCGTTGTCTGCACACGCGGTATATCGTGTGCTTGCCGCATAAACACTCAACCACGTGATGACTTTACTATGTGGCACGGCATGTTCGTCGTATTTCAGGGGTGAGGACATATAGACAATTCCCTCTATCAACTCGGCCTTTTTTAGTTGTGGCATAGCGGCGTAGCGGCGCTCGAATTCGGGGCGTGTCAACCGATCACCGTTTTCAAGCGACGGCGCAGCCAATGGTGCATTTCCGGCCGGCGCAGAGACATGCACGGTATCAGGCTGTCTTTGTATCACCCTGGGACTATGTACTGCCATATGTGATCTCCCGCCCCTCTATTGTCGCACACGCACCCGGCTCATGTGATTGCGTCATCACACCATCTAACGGCTCACGCCCATGGGGTAGACCCGGCTCGCCGGACGTCGAGTTCGTCGATGATCGCGCTGGCGCGCATCGTGAGCAGGAACAAGACCGCGTCGGCGATGTCATCGGGCTGGATCAGCCCGGAGCGATCAAGATCGGGGCGCGCCTCGCCGGCCATCGGCGTGTCCACCGCACCCGGGCAAATCGCGTGGACGCGAATACCGTCGGCCTGCACCTCGCGCGCAAGCGCCTTAGTCATGCCCATCACCGCATGTTTGGATGCGCTGTAGAGCGACTGGTTCACATAGCCCTTCACCCCGACTACCGAGGTGATGTTGATGATGTGCGCAGGGCGATTAACCTTCAGGTGCGGGATAGCCTCGCGACAGACGAAGAATGTGCCGCGCGCGTTCACCGCCATGATGTGATCCCATTGCTCCACAGTGGCTTCGACCAGCGGGCCAAAAGCCCCGATGCCGGCGTTGTTGATCACGATATCGAGCCGGCCCAGTTGTGCAACTGTTTGCGCGATCGCCGCGATGACATCGGGTTCGCGGGTGAGGTCGGCGACGATGCTAATTGCGCGCCCGCCCACCGCTTCGATCTCGGCCTGCACAGCCTGCAGTTGTGCGACGGTGCGGGCGATCAGTGCAACGGTTGCCCCGTTGCGCGCCAGGGTGAGCGCAATGGCGCGACCGATCCCGCGCCCGCCGCCGGTCACGATGGCCGCTTTGCCTGTAAGTGATGTTGTTGACATGGTGTGAGTCTACTCGATCCTTGCGAAGGGTATTGGTAGATCAAGGTGTGCGCATGCAACCTTCGCAAGGAAGCAAGTGTGCGCGCGAGCTACTGCACGGCTTCGCTGCAACCAATAACGTCGAGAGCGGCGCGCAGTTCGTCACTCGGCCATGTGGTGCGCGCTTCATGCACCAGCCAGTCGGCGTTGTACATGTCCTCGTGCAAAACGACGAATACGATCCACTGCTTGTCCGTGCTCCCGGTAAGCAACGCGCATGACACATCGCTCGAAGGATAGGGCAACGGGCGCAGGCCAGATCCACTTGCGTCGCCCGAATACCTCACATCGGTGCGATAGAACGAGCTGTTGCCAACCACCGGCCCGCTCATTTCCGCTGTGAACTTCGTGGGGTGTGTCGCGTGAACAAAGGACGCCACGCGCACTCCTTGAACAATCGGGTTGAAGTATGTGAGGTAGCGGCTTAATGCGGCGTCACGGGGCGATGACCCGCGTGTTGCGACGATGATGATCAGGACGACGAGGGCAGCGACAAGCACCAGAAACATGGTGGGGAGCATGCGTTTCATGGCCTAAGACCGGCTGAAGCCTCGACCTCCTGATATCAGATGACCCTTGCGAAGGCCTATATCTGAGGGATGACCTTCGCAAGAGTTGCTATTGAATCGCTAGAACTCCCAGCGGCCCTGTGCCTTAAGCAGGTCTTCATAGCCCGCTTTGCGCAACGATGCCTGCACTTCCTCAACCGTGGCGTGTCGGGACGGCAGCGGTGAGGGATCATTCGCCAGGCGTAATAACACGCGCGCGGTGAACGCCGTGCTTGACCGCAACGCGCGCATATCCACCTTGTCGAGCGTGTCGCCGTAGGTGTGCGGGCCCATGTTGGGGTGCTTCGGGCTGCCGGTGGCCGCCATCAACGCAGGCAGACCCTTCATGTTGAATGAGAAGTGATCAGAATACGGGATCGTGACGCCGCTGGTCACCATAACGTCGTGCTCTTTGCCGGCAAGCGCGCGCATATACTCGCCCACGCGCTCGGTGTCATAGCCGCTCAGCCCAATCCAGAACGTTCCAGGGTTAGCGACGATATCACAGTTGAACACGAGTTTGACCTGCGAGAGTTCCGCGCGATGGGCGTTGGCGTAAGCGCCTGAGCCAATCATGCCGACTTCCTCGCCGGACCACAACGCGATGCGGATGCCCATCTTCAACTGGTCGCGCACGGTCATCAGTGCGCGGGCAGCTTCCATCACGGCTGCCGTGCCGCTGGCATTGTCCACCGCCCCTTGCGCGATATCGTGGCCGTCGTAGTGGGCGCACGCCATCAGCAGCCCTGCTTCAGGATCTGTGCCAGGGATATCGGCGATGACGTTCAAGCCAGTAGCGGGAAATACTTCGGAGTCCACATGTAGATGCGCAGGCACGCCAGACGCGCCGCCTTCTAGCATGCGCTCGATGCGCAGGAAGGTTTCATAGGCGATGCCGACGCCAGGCAATGTGGGAGGGGCGCCGCCAAAAGTCAGGCTGCCCGTGGGCGGTAGACAACCATATTCGGTTGAACTGAACAGGAAGCCGACGCAACCCGCCAGATTCGCGCGCGCATACTTCTCCAGTCGATGCGACCCCTTGCCAGCGACGAGCGCAATCTTGCCCTTCGCTTTGTCGCCGATGCGTTCAAAATCCGCCGGTTCGCCATTGCCCACGTGCACGATCGGCGCGTAAACATCTGCGGGCGGGGTGCCAGGCAACCCGATGCAGGTTAGATCGTGTCCATTGACGGTGAGTGTTGTTGCGCCGCGCGTCCAACCATGCACGGCGAACTCCTCGGTGTGCGAGTCGCTCAGGCCATAGCCCGCGAGCGTGTCGCGGATATATGCAGCTGCCTTGCGCTCATCCTCGCTCGCGACAAAGCGCCCGTTGCAGTCATCGCATAGCACGCGCATGGTGGGCCACGCCGTAGGCGATGACCATATCTCACCAAGCATAGACAGCTCAGCGGAGCGGAAGGAATCGGTAATGTTTGACATATTGCCTCTTGTGGGGACAGAGAGATTGGAGATTGGAGATTGGGGACCGAAGCCTCGACTTCTGGTGTGTAATCTCCTATCTCGAATCTCTAACCTCTCTTCTCCAATCTCTACTTAAGTCGGATTCGGGGATCGATGAATGCGTAAGAAATATCGACCAGCATCGTCATAGCGACGAAAATCACCGCATTGAACATGATCGCAACCTGGATGACGGGATAGTCACGACCAGAAATGGCGCCGAAGTACCATGACCCCATGCCCGTCCATGAGAAGGCGTTTTCGGTCAGAATGGCGCCGCCCAGGAGTCCGCCTACCTGTAGACCAATGACCGTGACCACCGGCAACAGTGCGTTGCGCAACGCATGTTTCAAGATGACGCTTCTTTCTTTCAAACCCTTGGCGCGCGCTGTGCGCACATAGTCCGTGCGCAACACTTCCAGCATGGAGGCGCGGGTCAGGCGCATAATATTGGGCATGACCGTTGTGCTCAACACCAGGCTGGGCAGGATCATGTGCTTAAGAGCATTGCCAAAATAGTCCAGCCGGCCCATCAACAAGCTATCGATCAGGTAAAAACCCGTCACGCGCGTAATCTGAATTTCTGCATCGATGCGCCCACCGGGAGGCACCCACTTTAGAGAAACAGCAAACAAGTAGATGGCGATCAATGCCAGCCAGAAGATAGGAATCGACACGCCTGTTAAAGCGACCACGTTTGACGCAGTATCAATCAGGCTATTGCGCTTTAGCGCAGCCAGAACGCCGGCGCCCACGCCGACTGAAATCCCGATAATCAGTGCAACGACAATCGCCTCGACCGTGGCGGGCAGCCGATAAGCCAATTGATCCATCACCGGCACACGGTTGATGATCGATACACCCAGGTTGCCTTGCGCGATCTGCCCAAGATACTTGATGTACTGGACATAGATCGGCTCGTTTAAGCCCATCTGCTCTTTGTATTGATCGATGTCCTGTTGGCGCGCGCGTTCGCCCAACATAACCGTCACCGGGTTGCCGGGAATCAGGCGGATAAAGATGAAAGAGAGTATGGATACCGCAAGCAGCGTCGGTATGACGGTCAGAATACGGCGGAAGATATAGGTCGTCATCAGCAACTCGGGTTGAAATACTTAAGACCGGGGCGCATCAGGGATGCGCCCCGGTAAACGCACGATTATTGTGACACTATAGGTGCTATCGCTGTACGAACATGTACTCGTAGCGATCACGGAACACCCATGGCACAACGTTCTTTACACGCACGGGCCAATAGGTTGCACCCTCCGGCCAGGCCACCGGAACGCGCGGCAACTCGTCATAGACGATCTGCTCAGCTTCCTGGTAGATCTTTTCGCGCTTGGCGACATCGCCCTCAGTGCGTCCCTGATTCAGCAAGGTCTGCAACTTGGGATTGGCGTAGTTATCCTCAGGATTGGGAGTCTTGCCGTCGATGTAGATAAAGTGGTAACCAATGAAGTTGTCGGGGTCGCCGTTGTCGCTGCCCCAACCAAGCATCCACACCGGGAACTTGCCGTTCTTGCGGTCGTCCAGGTACGGCGCCCAGTCCTTCGTCTTCAACGTGAGCTTGATCCCGATCTTGGCCAGGTCAGCCGACATTGCTTCGGCGATTGCCTTTGAATCGGGGAAGTATCCTCGGATCACCGGGATATACCAGAAGTCCGTGCTGAATCCATCCGGCAAGCCAGCTGCCTTGAGCATTTCCTTAGCCTTGTCCGGGCTGTACTCATAAGGCTTCAGGTTGGGGTTGCTGCCCAGGATGGCTGGTGGTGTAAAGCCAGCCGCGCGCGTCGCCAGACCGCCGTAGAAGGTCGTGATGATCGCATCCCAGTTGACGCCATAGGCAAATGCCTTGCGCACTTCCGGCTTATCAAAGGGTTTGATCGCCTGGTTAAAGTTAATATAACCAACGCCCATTGATGGTGTTACGATCAACTGATAGTCCTTGTTGTCTTTCAGCGTCGCCATATCGGTCTGAGCCAGGTCTGCCTGGTCAAGCGTGCCGGCCTGCAACTCTGCAAAGCGGGTGCTGTTGTCGGGAATCGAGCGGAAGATCAGCTTGGTGATGACAGGCGCCTGCGTATAGTCAAGCTTGGCATTGCCGCCCCACCAGTCGTCATTGCGCAGCAGCGTGATCTTGTCGTTTGGAACCCAGCTATCGAACTTAAAGCGACCTGTGCCGACCGGCTTGCCGGCCTGCGTGGCATACTTCTCGCCCTGATCCGCGATCGCCTTGGGGCTGGCGATACCGAAGTTGAACTGTGACAGCTTGACCGGCAGGAGGCCGGAAGCCTCTTTCAGCGTAATGCGGAAGGTGGATTCATCAACAATTTCGGTCTTGTCTATCAGACTGCCGAATTCGATATCCCAGTACTCATACTTCTGGCTGGGGTAGCGATACTTGTTATCCTTGTTCTGCCAACGGTCGAAGTTGAACTTGACAGCTGTTGCATTAAGCGTCTCACCATCGTGGAACTTGACGCCCTGGCGCAACTTGAAATCCCACACCTTGCTGTCCGTCGTGGTAAAAGACTCTGCCAGCCACGGCACAACTTTGGTCGATGTGCCAATGATGATGGTCAGTGTATCGTAGATCGGGGTGCATACGCGCGACGACTCGCCATCGGTCACGATAGCCGGATCGAGCATTACGCTATCACCGCCGCGCCCGACAATGAAGACGCTTTCCTTCGCGACCGGAACCGCGGTTGGCACTGCAGTTGCTGCGGGGGCAGCTGTTGCTGCGGGAGCAGCTGTGGGGGCGACTGTCGCGGCTGGGCCGCACGCTGCTAATAGTCCAGCAGCTGTTGTGGCGCCTGCCACAATCAAGAAACGACGACGTGATAAGCGATTGTCTTTCTTACTTGACATGTTACTATCTCCTCCAAACTCATTTTGCTACAGTTACATCTAGTAACCGAAACACAAACTAATGCAAGCGGGCGAATCCATTCACTTTTAATCCCTTGCACCTCCTACATCCGGTCATGCATTGATATCTCATCGGCAGGATAACCTGGCGACATATCACAGCTAGGCGCTTCCACTCAATGATGGGTCCAGCGCATCGCGCAACCCGTCGCCTAACAGGTTGAATCCAAGCACGGTGAAGACAATCGCAAGCCCGGGAAAAAGCACCATATGCGGCGACTGGCGATAAAACTTAACCGCATCTGAGATCATCACGCCCCACTCAGGCGTGGGCGGCTGCGCTCCCAAACCCAGAAAGCCAAGCGCAGCTGCAGTCAGGATGACGCCGCCGACGCCGAGTGTGGCGCCAACAATGACGAACGATATCAGATTTGGCAGGATATGCCGGACAATGATAGACATGTTGGATGCGCCCAGTGAGCGAGATGCCTCAATGTAATCCCGCGTTTTTAACGACAACGTTAAAGCGCGCGCAACACGCATGCCGCCCGGGATGCCAACAATGGTAATGGCCAGCACCGTGTTAAACAAACCCGGTCCCGCTAGCGCAACAATCGCGATTGCCAGTGGAATTGTGGGAAAGGCCTGCATCAGTTCGGCTAACCGCTGTAGAAGCGTGTCGACGATTCCGCCGTAGTATCCCGCAATCATGCCGATGGCCGTGCTGAAGACCGTGCCAACCAGGATCGACGCGATCGCGACGCTCAAGGAAACACGAGCGCCATGCATAATGCGCCGGAAGATGTCACGGCCAATAAAATCCAGACCGAAGGGGTGTTGCAGGGACGGCGTCTGGCGCGAATTTGCGATATCGCCATCTATGGTCGCATCATAGGGGTCAATGATGGGCGTCACCACAGACACGAGTAAGACGATCAGCACAACCGCCAAGCCGATGCGGCCGTTTGCGCCACGAACGAGACGACGCCAGGCCATTTGCCACATACTGCGTGGCGCCACGGCAAGCAACGGATCAGATAATGCCGCACTTGGCACGGATGGGGTTACCGGCGTTGCACTCATCGGCGCTTGTCTCCTCTCTGTTCGATTCGTTGAACTATCATCATCGTTGTGCTTATTGCTATAAAGGGTGTATTTCAGATTATGAAATAATAATGTGCTACTTTATATCCAAATCGTAAACGGCGCAAATGACTTACCACACAACGCTGTGAATGCAGTGATTGCGCAGTGACTGCTAAAACAACTGAGGCCATTCTAGCATTATCGGGCGCGGAACAAAAAACGGTGGGGCTGCGTCTGTACGGTATGGCAGTATCACATCCGACGTGGTATATCGCCCTGGAGTGAAAATGATGAAATTGAACAACATTGGACGGGTCATAACGATCACAAGCGTGATCATTGCAATCCTCTTAAGCGCCTGCCGGCCGGACGTGCCGGCGACCCCATTGCCGCCAACACCGTCGCGCGTTCCACCAACCAGCACGCCGATTGCGCCCACTGCAACACCAATCCCGCCAAAGCTCAACCTGCCCTACACGCCGGCGCCGCTGAGCGCGCTTGCGCCTGTAGTCATTCAACATACGCCCGACACAGGCGAGCGTTTGAGCCCCGCCGGCGCAATTGAGATTGTGTTCAACCGCGCGATGGATCAAAAGTCCGTCGAGACTGCATTCAAGGTCCAACCGCAGGTGACAGGGGCATTTACATGGGTCAATGTGCGCACGTTGAGCTTCAAGCCATCCGCCGCGCTGCCACGCAATGCGACGGTTGATGTCGCGCTGACGCAGGATGCGAAGGCGTCTGATGGCGCCATCCTGCGCGAACCCTATCAGTTCCGCTTTGCCACACAGGGCAACCTGGAGGTCGGTCAGACCATCCCGGCGCAAGGCACGCAGGACGCCAATCCAGACACGGTCGTCACCGTGTTGTTTAACCGGGCGGTTGTGCCATTGACTACGTTGAATGAGATGGCGGGTCTGCCGCAACCATTGAGCTTTGAGCCGGCCATCGATGGCAAGGCTGAGTGGTTGAACACGTCGATCCTGGTGTTTCGCCCCAGCAAGCCGTTGTCCGGCGGAACAACCTATAAGGGACGCATCGCGTCTGACCTGAAGGATACCGATGGCAACCCGATAGCCGCAGAATACACCTGGACCTTCAGCACCTCGGCGCCAAAGGTGCTTGAGGTGACGCCGCGCCAGGACACACCGCCCGCGCGCATCGATACGGCGGTCACAGTGGTGTTTAACCAGGAGATCGAACCGACCTCTGCGCAGGCTGCATTCAGCCTCATGGACCGCTCCGGTCGCCCGGTCGCCGGGCAATTCGCAGCAGTGGGCAATACGCTTGCGTTCACGCCTACAAGTAAACTGGCGTTCGACAGCATTTACAGCATTCGTGTCGCTGCCGGTGTAAAGAGCATGAGCGGCGGGAATGGGTCGCTCGAAGCGTGGAACTCGACGTTTAAGACCGTGCCGCTGCCAAAAATACTCGGGACCACACCGGCGAACGGGACAAACGATGCGCCTCCCGGCACGCCCTTCCTCATCCGCTTCAACACCGATATCGATCCAGCCACGGTGATGCCGCACTTCAGCATGACGCCGCCGCTATCGCCGACGAAGGTCTATAGCTATTACAACACGTACGATCACAGCTTCATGATTTACTTCGGCGCGGAAGCCGCCAGCGACTACACGGCGCAGATCACACCGGGGATCGCTGACCCGTACGGGAACACCATCGATCAAGGACTCAAGGTTTCATTCCACACGCGCAACCTCGAACCGAGCGCCTACATCGCCATCCCAAACGGGGTTGCAACGCTCAACGCGTTCCTGCCCGCGCGGCTGGCCGCAACCTTGGTCAACGTCCGCAGCCTCAACCTCACGCTCTCGGCATTTGACCCGCAAGCTCCCGGCTACATGTTGCGCAATCAAGTGGATCTGCAGACTGTGCGCCAGACGCCGATACGGACGTGGCAGCAGACGGTCTCTGCGCTCCCAAATAAGATCACACATGTGTTAATTGATCTCGTTCCAGACGGCGGTAAGCTGGCGCCAGGCGCGTACTTCGTCAATGTCACTTCACCTGAAATCCCAGCCGATCACTTTAACCAGAAAATTGTGTTGGTCGTCTCGGAATTGAACCTGACGTTGAAGAACGAACCTTCGGCGGCGCTGGTATGGGCGACTGATCTGCAGACGGGTAAGCCCGCCGGCGGCCTGGCCGTGACGTTCTATGGCATTCGCTACAACCAGACGGAAGAGGTCTTCACGATCGGTTCGTCGACGACCGACGACAACGGCGTGGCGCAGGCAACGATCGATAAAGCGTTGCTTAACAACACCAGCGGCGTTGTGATGGTGATTGCATCGGGGCGCTTTGGCGCAGTATCGAGCAGTTGGACCGGCGGCGTGAACATCTACGACTTCAACCTGCCAACCGCGCGCAACTACGGCTTCTATGGCGATGCAGGCTCGAACGTGCGCGCCTTCATCTACACCGATCGACCGATCTATCGCCCGGGGCAGCAGGTCTTCCTGCGCGGCATTGTGCGCACTGAAGACGATGTGCAATATACAACAGTGCCCGCCGGATTTACCGTGCATCTGCGCGTCGACGACGCGCAGGGGCAGAACATTCTGGATACCCTCCTGCAGACGGATGCCTACGGCGCGTTCGACTCAATAGTGAAACTGACTGCCGGGGCGCCACTCGGCGCGTACAACATCAGCGCGGAGGCCGAAGGCAACGGCATCGCCTACACGCAGTTCACCGTCTCAGCCTATCGCCCGCCTGAGTATGAGACAACGGTGACGCCGGGGAACAGCGAGATCGCGCGCGGGAGCACGCTAACGGCGACGATCGAGGCGAAGTACCTGTCCGGCGGCAGCCTGAGCAACGCGCCGGTGCAGTGGAACGTGCTCGCTCAAACGACGCAGTTCAACCCGCCACAGTTGGATCGCTACACCTTCAGCGACATCGATAATCCGTGGTATTGCTTCATCTGTTGGCGCTATCCCGGTTACCAACAGCCGCCGCAGCCGCTATTCCGCGGCAGCGGCATGACTGACGATCAGGGCAAGCTCGAACTCAGTCTGCCGATCTCAATGGAGTTGCGCAACGGGTCGCAGGCGCTTATCAGCGGGCCGCTGTCGCTCAGCATCGAAGCCAATGTCACGGGCGCGGACAACCAGATCATCGCTGGGCAGAGCAGCGTGATGGTTCATCCGGCGGCTTACTATCTCGGCATCGCATTCTCCGACTACGTGATCAAGGCCAGTAAACCGGCAACGGTGGAAGTCGTCGCGGTCGACTGGCAGGGCGCGCGCCTTGCAGGAAAGAGCTTTGATGTGCTGGTGGTTCGCCGCGAGTGGAAAAACAACTATGACGACGCCACCGGGCGATGGAGTTCAACGACGACCGACGAACTGGTCACGACGCTCAATGGAACGACCGACGCATTGGGTAATGCGAGTGTGCAATTCACTGCGCCACAGGCTGGGACCTATAAAATTGTAGTGCGCGGACAGGATGACGCCGGGCGCGCGGTGCAATCCAGCCGGTTTGTATGGGCTACCGGCTCCGAGTTCGTGCCGTGGCTGCGCGAGAACAACGACCGCATCACCCTGATTGCGAACAAAGCCACTTATGTGGCCGGCGAGACTGCCGAGATACTGATCCCATCGCCATTCGAGGGCGAACATTACGCGTTGGTGACCGTTGAGCGCGGGCATATCCTGCAACATGAGGTCATCGCAATCACGAGCAACACCCAGTTGTACCAACTCCCCATCACGGACAAGTATGTGCCAAACGTCTTTGTCTCGGTGGTGCTATTTAAGGGCTCAGGCGCCGACCCATCGGGACGCCCCGACTTCAAGGTAGGCTACTTGAATCTGCTGGTTCAGCCGGTCGCGCAGGTGATCAGCATTACGCTGACGCCGGATCAGGCGCTGGCGCAGCCAGGTCAGACGATCAACTACACGTTGCAGGCCACCGATAGCACCGGTAAACCGGTGCAGGCAGCATCATTCTCGCTTGACCTTGTGGACAAGGGCATCTTGAACCTGCTGCCGCGCGGGAAGGACGCGATCGTGGGCGCCTTCTATGGCGAACGTGGCACGCGCGTGCAGACGACCGCCGGGTTGAGCATCTCGGCCAACCGGATCGCCGAGGAGGCTGAGCAACAGGTCATGCAAGACGCACTGGCATTTAACGCCGCAGATGGCAGGGGCGGCGGCGCGGCGCCAGCGGCAACTGCCGCACCGGCGGCGCTGGCTGCGCCACGGGCGGCAGCGGCAAAGAGCGCCGCCGAATCGACCCCTGGAAACGCCAACAACGCACCGCAAATTCGCGAGAACTTCGCGGATACCGCGTACTGGACGCCAGCGATCACCACCGACGCGCAGGGCAAGGCCAGCGTGGCGATCAAGCTACCCGATAACCTCACAACGTGGGTATTGCGCGCTGTTGGTGTGGATAACCAGACACGCGTGGGCGAGGGTACAGTCAATGTCGTCGCAACGAAACCGCTGCTCATTCGACCGGTTACGCCGCGTTTCCTCGTCGTGGGCGATGTGGTGGAACTTGGCGCGGTGGTGAACAACAACACCGCAACGCCGCAGACGGCTGTGATCGCGTTGACGCAGGCTGATGGCATCTCGGTCACGACGCCATTGTCACAGGAAGTAACCATTCCGGCACAGGGCGAGGCGACGATGAAGTGGATAGCCACAGTCGGTCAGGCCGAGAGCGTAGGGCTGGTCTTCAGCGTGTCGAACGCGCAGTACAACGACGCAAGCAAGCCGCGTCTGAGCACCGCGCCAAATGGCGGCATCAAGGTCAACCACTATAGC
The DNA here is from genome assembly GCA_903921365.1 of uncultured bacterium. Classification (GTDB taxonomy): domain Bacteria; phylum Chloroflexota; class Anaerolineae; order J036; family Brachytrichaceae; genus CAIXPS01. The sequence continues at coordinate 18,471 of CAIXPS010000415.1, forward strand.
GCACCCGAAGTCGTCGGCACGGCCGGCGAACTCGACGAGGGCGGCACTCGCACCGAGATCGTCGCGCTTCCGCCGCGACTCGACGCGAGCCAGGGCGCATTGACCGTGCGACTCGATCCTTCGCTGGCCGCATCGATGCAGGCTGGCCTGACATATCTGGAGAACTACCCCTATGAGAGCGCAGAGGCGGTGCTGTCGCGCTTCCTGCCCAACGTGTTGAACTATCAGGCGTTGCGCGAGTTCACGCCTGGCGTCCGCGACACAGTGCTCGAAGCCAAGTTGCAAACACTGGTGAGCGACAGTCTTGACAAGCTGACGGCGTTGCAGAACAGTGACGGCGGCTGGGCGTGGTGGCGCGACCTGGAGAGTAACCCGCACATCAGCGCGTACATCGTCTTTGGCCTGCTGCGCGCGCGTGATGCGGGCTTTGAGGTCAATAACGACACGCTCGAACGCGGGTTGAACTATCTGCAAAGCACGCTGCGCGACGTGAGTAGCCTGCATCAGTACTACGAGTTCAACCAGGAGGCCTACGTCGTCTGGGTGCTGGGTGAAGCGGGCCGGGCAGATACTCAAAAGGTTACCGCCTTGTATGATGTGCGCGACAAGCTCAGCCTGTACGCGCGGGCGGTGTTGGCGCTAACCATTGGCAAGGCCGCAGGCAAACAAGACGAGCGCCTGAAGACGCTCTTCGCCGACCTGAATGGCAAGGTGATCCAAAGCGCCACCGGCGCGCACTGGGAAGAGCAATACACAGACTGGTGGGCGATGAACACCGACACGCGCAGCACGGCGATCATCCTGAGCGCGCTGGCGAAGCTGGACCCAACCAACAAGCTCGCGCCGAACGTGGTGCGCTGGCTGATGGTGTCGCGCAAGGACGGCATCTGGAGCAGCACGCAGGAGACGGCGTGGTCACTGATCGCGCTGACCGACTGGGTGCGCGCCACGGGCGAACTGAAAGCCGACTACGAGTACACCGCGTTGCTGAACGACAAAGGTATCGCACAGGGACGCGCCACGGCTGAGACGATCACGCGCACCGCGGTGATCGACATCCCCATCGCCGATCTGTTGCGCGATACAGGGAATCGACTGACGATCCTGCGCGGCGACGGCCCTGGGCGGCTGTACTACACGGCGCATCTAAAGGCATATCTGCCTGTGCCGTCCGTAAAGGCTGCAGATCGTGGAATGCAACTCCTCAGGCGCTACACGCTCGCCAGTTGCGACAAGGGCAACGCGTGCCCAGAAGTTGCCAGCGCGCAGGTCGGCGACATCATCCGGGTCAATCTGACGTTGATCGCACCGAGCGAGCTGCACTACCTGCAACTGGAAGACCCCATCCCCGCCGGCGCGGAGATCGTGGACACGGGGCTGGCGACAACCAGCCAGTTGGCCGAAGGGCCGTCATTGCGCAAGGCGAGTGCATCACCCTATTGGTGGTGGTGGCACTGGTACTCACGCTCTGAACTGCGCGATGACCGCGTGGCGCTGTTTGCCAGCACCCTGTCGAAGGGCACGTATGAGTACAGCTACACGTTCCGCGCCACGACACCCGGACAATTCAACGTGATCCCGGCGTTCAGCAACGAGCAATACTTCCCCGAAGTCTTCGGGCGCAGCGATGGGTCTTTGTTCACTATCACATCGAAGTAAACGGGACAATAATAGGGTCATCACAGATACGGTTCAGCCGAAAGTTGCACTCGGAAGTTGCACTTCCGGCTGAACCGTCTACAGGAAGGAGAATGCATGATGTCAACAATACCAATGGGTCTGCAACTGTACTCGGTGCGCGAGGATTGCGCCCGTGACCTGCCGGGGTCGCTTAAGGCGATCGCTGCGATGGGCTACGACGGCGTTGAGTTCGCGGGTTATTATGGCTACGCGGCGAAGGACCTGCGCAAACTGTTGGACGACAACGGATTGAAGTGCTGTGGCACACACACCAGCCTGGCGAGCCTGCTTGGAGACCAGTTGGCGCAGACAGTCGAGTTCAACCATGTTCTTGGCAATAAGTGCCTGATCGTGCCGTCGCTGCCGGAGCAATACCGCAACTCGAACGAGGCTTGGAAGACGACGGCGGGTCTGTTTAATCAGATCGCGGGACTACTCCAACCGCACAACATGCTCACCGGATATCACAACCACTTCATCGAATTCAAACCCGTCGACGGCGTCATTCCGCTGGATGCGTTCTTCAGCAACTGCAACCCGGACGTTGTGATGCAGATCGACCTTGGCAATGCCATTCACGGCGGCGGCGATCCCATCGACTTCCTGCGGCGATATCCCGGCCGGGCGGTGACCGTCCATCTGAAGGAATATGCGGCCGGGTACGACAAGGCGCTCATCGGCGAAGGCGCGGTCGACTGGGCCGAGGTGTTCAAGCTGTGCGAAAACGGCGGGGGCACGGAGTGGTACATCGTCGAGCAGGAGAGCTACGCCTTCCCGCCGCTCGAATGCGTGAAGCGCTGCCGGGAGAATCTCCGGAAGATGGGGCGATAAGAGCGGAAGTCGGAAATCAGAGGTCAGAAGTCAGAAGGAAGAGACAATAACGATTCGCCCGGTGGTTGCGCTTTGCATGCCGGGCGACGGCACGTCCTCCTTGCGAAGGTTGGACTTGCACAAACCAAGCCTTGTTCAGAACCCTTCGCAAGGTGCGCCCGGCAGTTGTGTTACCGAAATGGAATTTCATCATTAAGCTACGAGTCTGCTGCAAGAGGTGTGATATGCCAATCGATATTCGAGCAGAAGCGCGAAATACTACGATAACAACCCGGATGTGCCCAACGACGTGCCTTTCTACCAAAGGCTCATCCCCTCCCCCGATGCTTCTGTGCTGGAGCTGGGCTGCGGCACCGGCCGGGTGATGCTGCCGCTCCTCCCCTGCTCCGGGCACTATCACGGCCTGGATATCTCCACAGCCATGCTCGACATCTGCCGGCGGAAGCTGGCTGACGCCGGCATCCCGCCGTCACAGGCATGCGTGCATGAGGCTGACATCACTTATTTCGAACTGGGCCGACGCTTCGATTTCATCATTGCCCCGTTTCGCGTGCTGCAGAACCTGGAGACAGACGCGCAGGTCGATGGGCTGCTCCAGTGTGTTCACAAGCACCTGGCCCCGAACGGTACCTGTATCCTGAACGTCTTCATGCCTAAACGGGACCCGGAAGGCTTGCGGCAGCATTGGGTTTCAGCCGAAGAGCACCTGAGCTGGCAGATGCCCGTGGAGGGTGGGCGGATCGCCTGTTATGACCGGCGCGCACGCATGGATGCGGACCGACTCATCCTTTACCCGGAACTCATTTACAGGCTGTACGAAGGCGACGCCATAAAGGAAGAGGCCATATTGCGGTTCGTGATGCGTTGCTACTACCCTGACACTTTTGAGCAGCTCATTCGTGACCATGGCTTTCGAGTCGTGAATCGATGGGGCGGTTATGCTGGCGAGGCATATGGTGAAGGTCCGGAACTGGTGATCCAGTTTACTGAATCTACTGAGTGAAATACGTGCTTCAATGTTCACCGTGCAGTTGCGCCGCCGGCACATAATACAACCCAAATGAATAGGCTTTACACGATTCGAGAGGCCAATACTACTGACGCCGGCGCTATGGCGAAGGTGCGGGTGGACACGTGGCGCGCCGCCTACCGCGGCATCATCTCAGACGACTACCTGGCCAGCCTGTCTTACGAGAACACGGCAAGTCAGTGGCGCGAGATGATTCTTAACCATCTTCGTCCAGGTGCACTTGCTCTCGTGGCGGAAGACGCGCAAGACGGGATCGTCGGCATCGCTGTGGGCGGACCAGAGTCCTCCGGCGATCCCATCTATCAGGCGCAGATCTACGTCTTGTATGTGCTACCCGAACATCAGCGGAGAGGAATCGGGAGAAAACTGGTCGAAGCAGAGGTGCATCACTTCCTGGACCAACGACTCACAACCATGCTGATTTGGGTTCTGGCAGACAACCCCTGGCAAGCCTTCTACGAGGCACTGGGTGGTCATCCGGTCCGAAAGAAGGAAGAAGAAATTGGGGGCATCCGTTACATGGAGGTAGGTTATGGCTGGGATGATCTGGGGCATTTCGGAGAGTTGTTGCCAGCTTGTGAACGCACATAGCCATTGGTTGGTGAAGACATGCTATTCAAATCAACATTTGCATCGAAAACGTGGGACACATGTTTCTGATCAGCAACGACGACATATTCATCCAGTGCTACACGATGGACAAGTCACCCGAAGGAACAATTCATCCTGATAAGATAGAAGCTGGTTGTCGCGCAGCGAAGACCGCTGTGCTATCGAATTGTGTTTTGTCTGGAATTGCGGGCCAATAGGCATCCCGCAATGATGTTGCGTGTGGAGGTTTGATAGGATGTCGTTCATATTATTCAATAGGGTCTGTCATAGTTACTCGTTTTCATCAGTTCCATTGCTGTTTAAGCTTGGAACCATTGTGGCAGCCGTTATGCTTGGACTTGCATGGTCACATAGCGCTCTCGCTGCGACCCGCCCTGTCACCAATACGCTCGACAACAGCGCGGGGTCGCTGCGCGCGCAAATCGCGGCCGCGGCGCCCAACGACACCATCACGTTCAGCGTGACCGGTGTGATCACCATCACCAGTGGACAGATGGATATCGCCAAGAACTTGACGATCAGCGGGCCAGGCGCCGATGTGCTGGCTATCAACGGCAACAACGCCAGCGGGATATTCATAATCGAGCCTGGTTACGCGGTGCAGATCAGCGACCTGGCGATCAAAAATGGCCGCAATCCATTCGGCACAGATTCCGGCGGCGTCCAGAGCTATGGCGCTCTCACACTGTTTAACACTACTTTCATCAGCAATACCGGTTATTACGGTGCAGCTGTATATAGCAGTGGCGCCTTGACGCTAAGCAACAGCAGCTTCATCAGCAACACGTCCAGGGCGCAGGGCGGTGCACTGTTCATCAACGGCCGTGCCAGCCTGGCGGACACCAGCTTTGGCTCGAACACCGTCATCGGGCAAAGCAGCCAGGGCGGCGCCATATACGTCAACACCGGCGCGCTGAACGTGACAAACGGGACGTTCATCAGCAACACCGCCGGAGGTGACGGCGGCGCCATCGCGGCCTTCGCGCCGACAACCCTGATCAGCAGCTCATTGACTGGGAACGATGGCGGTTATTACGGCGGCGCCATCGTGATCACCAGCACACTCCAGTTGATCAGTAGCACACTGACCAGGAATTCGGCCTCCAATGCTGCGGGAGGCATCTGGATAAATACCGGGGTTGTGACCCTGACGGGCAGCACACTCGTGAGCAACACATCTACAAACTATGGCGGCGGTATCGATATGTACACCGGCACGCTCACCATCTACAGCAGCACGTTTACAGGAAATTCAAGCAACGTCGGCGGGATGGTCGATGCCGATAACGGCACGCTGACGATTGTCAACAGCACCGTGACCGGGAATCACAGCCCTAACGGCGGCGCGGTCTACAGCGTCGCCAACCTGTTGATCGACAGCACCACGTTTACAGGAAATTCCAGTGGCGCTGAGGGTGGCGCGCTTTATAACATCGGCATAGGCGTGGTGAATGACAGCCTGTTTGTGAATAACAGTGCGTTGCCGTATGGTGAAGGCGGCGCGATCGAGAATTATGTCGGCACTTTGACCATCAACAACAGCACCATGATCAGCAACAGCGCCTATCAGGGTGGCGCGATCTACAGCGGGAACGGGGTCACGTATTTGAACAACAGTGTGATCATCAGCAACGCCAGCAGCCTGAGAGGGGCTATCATGGTGGCGTCTGGCGCGATGATCGTCGATCACAGCACCATCATGAGCAACACCGCAAACCAAAACGGCGGCGGGTTCACGAATTTCGGGACGTTGACCGTCACCCGCAGTATGGTCGTCAGCAATACGGCCAATTCGGGCGGCGGATTGTACAACAACGGAGGAACGGCAGCCATCGATATGAGCACGTTCCAGCACAATTCTGGACGACAGTTTTACAGCGGTGGTGCGATCTACAGTTCGGGCGGTGTTGTGACTGTGAACGACAGCACGATCATCAGTAACACGGCGCCAAACGGCGGCGGGATAGACAGTGAGTCCAGCAGTGTCATCACCGTTACGAGCAGCACGATCGTCAGCAATACGGCTCCCGATGGAGGTGGCGGACTTTACAGTGCGGTGAACCCAATCGTGGTTCTAAGCAGCATTGTGGCAGGCAACACGACTGGCGGGAACTGCGCCGGAACCGCTGGTATCGCCTCGCTGGGGTATAACCTGTCGTCAGACGCGACTTGCGCGTTCACCGCCACGGGCGATATCAGCAGCACTGTGCCGCTGCTGGGCGCGTTGCAGAACAATGGCGGATCGACCCTGACGATGTCGCCGCTACCCGGCAGCCCGGTAATCAACGCCGGCGGCACGGTGTGCCCGGCATATGATCAGCGCGGTTTCGCGCGGCCGGTGAG
>CAIXPS010000416.1 GCA_903921365.1 uncultured bacterium
CTGTCAGCCCACCACCCAACGACCATCGAGTGTGACCTCGTCGCAATTGAATCCTTCGCCGATCCGGTCCATCACCACAAAATCACTGACCCGATGCAAGGCAATCAAGGGATGGTGCCAGACGCCGCGTGCGTAATTGACACCCTGAAACCCCTTGCATAAGAAGGCCTGCATGCTGTTTTCATCAAAGTCGCCCGGTGGCGCAACGACAACGAGATATTCATCATCGGGTTGGACAGTCATCGGAACGAACGCCTGACTACCCAGCGGGTGACGCTCCATGACGGTGATCGCTAACGGCATCGACCTCGGTTGGCCGCGAAATACGCTGAGGATCGTTTTACCGTCCATGGCATGGGTATCGGCAGTTGCCAAGGCATGAAATCGCTCAGTGGTTCCTTGATTGATTGGATAATGCCGTGCGCCTTCAAGCATGATGACTTCGCCGAAAGGGGCGAAGGCTTCTCTGGTTAACGGCTGGATAGTCAGGGTGGGCATGAAACGTATTCCGATCGTGTTCTTAAGCTAATCGACTCAGTAAGCGCAGACGGGAAACACCCCCATCTGGGAAAATATTCAGACGGATATGGGTGATCGCGCCCAGCGGTTGAATCTCTTGCTCATAGTAGTGCTGGTGATCCATTTGCAATCGTTGCTGTGGCAGTAATACAGGCCAGAACATGGATTGTGTGATCAATGAGGTCTCGGTGCCACCCACCATGGACGCAGCTTGAATCGAACAGCTATCGGGAAAATTACCTTTAAAGTGACAGGTGTCAACTTCGATTTTTTCAACAATCCCCGGATGGGCAAGGGCGATAATGCACCAGTCGTTACCTGGCTCACGGCGACGACGCGTTTCCCAGCCATCTCCCATATTGACGCCACGTCCTGGCATTAGAAGATTGGATGCAAGACCAAAATGTTGGTTGTTGGTTGCCACAACATAGCCGCCATTCTCCATCACAATCAAATCAAACAGGCTGGAGCGATCCGCTGACGCCCAGTCGGTTTCTGGTTGTGCATAGACGCGCAAACGCGCTACGCCACCGTCAGGGTAGATGTTGAGGCGTAAATGGGTGAAGGCGCCGGGATGCGTAATCTCGTGATAATGATGACTATTCCCCTGTAAATTGACAGAGGGCAGTACTTCTTGCCACACCGTGTTCGCGTCAGGTTCGCCATTGGCGATAAACGCGCCCTCCAGCGAGGCGGCGGGTGGATAGTTTCCGGTGAAATGGCTGGTATCGATATCGACCCCTTTTAAGATGCCTGCCCGTGCCAGTTTGAGTGTGCACCAGTCATAGCCATTGACGCGCTTGCGGCGGGACTCCCAGCCATCCATCCATTTACCGTTGGTGTCGTATTTGCCAGGAATAAAAACAGCAGGCTCAGGATGAAGCATCCGCGCCATCTCGGCAAAAAAATCGTCACTGCACGCCAATGTGGCGGCGCCTAAACGCGGATCAGCGAGATTAGGATAGCGACGGGTAAATTCAGGGGCATTCGGGTCAAGGGTAATGATGGCCATGAGCTACTTTCAATAAGGGAACGGCAAATTGTTAGTTGGTTGAAGGATGAACGGCAGCAGTAGCAGAGGCTGGAGCAGAAGCTGCACCTGTACCTGCATCTGCACCGTTTTCCACCCAATGCGCGATCACCGCGCGTTCTTGTTCTGTGATGTTCGTCAGGTTGCCCAGCGGCATAATTTTTTGTTGTACCACTTGCTGATAAATCAGTTGGGC
>CAIXPS010000417.1 GCA_903921365.1 uncultured bacterium
ATTGTTGCTGAAGGGCGAGTTGTCCCGGCAAAAAGCGCAGCGCTTGGTTTCACGGTGGGCGGGGTCGTGTCCGATGTCTTAGTGACAGAAGGCGCCATGGTGGAGGCGAACCAGGTTCTGATCCGTCTCGATTCGCGCGCGCAGACCGCGGCGGTGGCTCAGGCGGATGCAGCCCTGCGCCGCACTCAGTCCCGGTTGGCCGTGTTGAAGTCTGGCGCCCGCTCGCAGGAAGTGGAGTCGGCGAAGGCGGCGCTCGAAGGCGCGCAGGCACAACTGGCTAAACTGCAGCAGGGCGCGCGCCCTGAGGATGTCGCAGCCGCGTCGTCGGCGATTGACATTGCGCAGGCTCAGTACCAGCAAGTGCAGGATGGGGCCAGCCAGCCGCAGATCGAGGCAGCGCGCGCGGACATGGCTAACGCTGAGGCGGTGTTGAAACTGCGCCAGGCGGATTACGACCGCGTGGCCTTCCAGGCCGGCGTCGCGGCAAAACCGGAGTCGATTGCGCTTGAACAGGCGACCAATATTTATGCTTCGGCCAAAGCGCGCTATGACGACCTTGTAAAGGGCGCCACCGCATCTTCGCTGGGATCTGCCAAGGCGCGTTTGCAGCAGGCTGCCGCGCAGTATGCATCCATCAAGGCGGCTCCAAGACCCGCTGATATCGATGTGCTGAAGGCGGAGATACATCGCGCGCAAGCCCAGTTGGATCTCGTTCAGGCCGGCTCCCGCGCGGAGGATATTGCAGCAGCGCAAGCGGATGTCGATGCTGCAACGGCTGCCCTCGATCAGGCCAGGAAGTCACTGGACGATACAGAGATGCGGGCGTCCTTTGGCGGTGTGATAGCCTATCTGAACGTCAAGGCGGGTGAGCAGGTTGCGCCAAGCGCCATTGTTGCGCGCCTGGGCGACCTCAACGCCTGGGAAATCGAGACGACCGACCTGACTGAGCTAAATGTCGTCAATGTGCATGAAGGCACAACAGCAGCCATTACGGTTGACGCGCTTCCGGGCGTCGAGATTCCCGGCAAGGTCGTGCGCATGCGCCAGTATGGCGAGAATAAGCAAGGCGATATTGTCTATACCGTTGTGATTCGACCTGACACGCAGAACGACAAGCTGCGCTGGAACATGACCGCCTCCGTCGCGCTTGATCGATAATCGCCGGCCTGATTATTCTGTCCCTATCGCAAGAAAGCACGCAAGCGAGAGCGGAGGTCGGCCAAGAGATCGGAAGGGAACAAAGTGTCGTCGTGGCCGACCGTAGTCGAAGGATGCGGCGTGCTGGGTCACACAGTGCGCGCCTATGGCATTTGAGCAAGCGCGCCATTCCGCTCTCGCTTGCGTGCTTGTAATGATGTTAGGCTGAAGCTTCGCCCACCGTGATGCGGTCGTGATGCGCCGCGTTGCCGTCGTGATGCCGCCACCGATACCGTCACCGAATGAATTCGGCGTCTGGGATGCAGATAAAACCGGCTGAAAGCCGGTTAAGAGGGGATGATCCTCAACGCGCTTTTAGCGCGTTTCCCGTGGGTATCAGACGCGAATTCATTCGCGACCTGGTCTGACCCTCTTCACGCACACCTGGTAATCTTCCTCCACATTGACCGCCAGCTCTTCTGGCAAGTGTTCGAGGGTCAACCCGCCGCGCTCGAACAGCAGTACGCCGGCTTCATACAGCCCGGCGCGTTTGCAGTGGCGAATCCATCCAACAAGCGTTGCGGGGCCGGGCTGTTCGCGCGCAGGGATCTGCGTGCCCTGCTGGAGGTGCGCAACGTAATGACGAATATGCCGGCTGACGCCCTCGCGCCGCAAGGCGATTTTGGCCTGCTGCTCGTCGTCGGTCACCGGCAGGCGCCAGGCGCCTGTCTC
>CAIXPS010000418.1 GCA_903921365.1 uncultured bacterium
AATACTCTTTACTTCGGTGACAACCTAAACGTACTTCGTGATCATATCGCTGCTGAGAGCATCGATCTCATATACCTTGACCCGCCATTTAACTCCAACCGGAACTACAACGTACTATTCAAAAGCCCCAAAGGAGTACAGAGTGACGCACAAATCACCGCCTTTGATGACTCCTGGCACTGGAGCACCGAGCACGGCAGTCAAGCTGAACGCGAATACTCGGAAATATTGCATCAATCGAACACCGATGCCGCTGAAGTAATATCTGCTCTACGCAGAGTGTTGGGTGAGAATGACATAATGGCCTATCTGGTCATGATGACCAACCGCCTGCTTGAGATGCACCGCGTTCTTAAACCTACGGGAAGTCTTTACCTGCATTGTGACCCAACGGCAAGCCATTATTTGAAGGTCGTGTTGGACACTGTCTTCAGCCCTCTTAACTTCTGCAATAACATCGTTTGGCAACGCAGTGATACACATAATGATGCAAAGAGACAGTTCCCGGCGATTAGTGACCACATCCTGTTTTACCGAAAGAGTGATCATCAAACCTTCAACCAGCAACACACACCGCATGCAGATAAAACTTTACAGGAGTGGTATCAATACCTTGAATTACCAGATCACACAGTTAGGCGAATGACCAAACTGGAACGGGAATCCCAGGTAATACCCCAAGGCACACGACGCTTCAATACAGCTGACATGACTAGCCCTAACCCACGGCCTAACCTCATGTATGAATACAAGGGCTATGCGTATCCTTCAAACGGCTGGCGATATTCGCGTGAGAGTATGGAAGAACTTGATGCCCAGGGTAAGTTGTTATTCCCAGCAACCAAGACTGGACGAATCATGCTCAAGCGCTACCTGGATGAACAAAAAGGCGTGACTATTGGCGATACATGGACGGATATAAGCCAGTTACGCGCGTCAATGCCAGAACGTCTTGGCTATCCCACCCAAAAACCCCTCGCCCTCCTGGAACGCATCATCAACGCCAGCAGCAACCCCGGTGACGTGGTTCTCGATCCATTCTGCGGGTGTGGCACAGCCGTGCATGCCGCCCAGTCTCTTGGTCGGCAGTGGATTGGTATTGATATTACTCACCTGGCCATTGCCTTGGTCGAGAAGCGGTTGCGCGATGCTTTCCCCGGCATTAAGTTCGATGTTCAAGGCACACCCAAAGACCTTGAAGGCGCACGCGATCTTGCCATGCGTGACAAGTATCAATTTCAGTGGTGGGCTTGCAGCCTTGTTAACGCACAGCCATTTCAGAACAAAAAGAAGGGCGCTGACGGTGGAACTGATGGCCTGATCTACTTTCAGGACGACGCCACTGGCGCAAAGAAGATCGTCGTAAGCGTCAAGGGCGGTGATAGCGTTGGCCGAACTATGATCGCTGACCTGAAGAATACTGTCGAACGGGAGAAAGCGCAGATGGGGCTATTTGTCACGCTCGCTGAACCAACCAAACCCATGCGGGATGAAGCGGCTAGCGCGGGTTTCTACACCTCACCGGCGAATGGTCAGCAGTATCCCAAGATTCAGATACTAACCATCGAAGGGCTATTCAATGGCACTCAGCGTCCCCTGTACAACGATCTGTCTCAGGGTGGGTTAACTTTCAAACAGGCGCAGAAGGCGAAGAAGTCGCAGGGAACACAGCCAGAGCTAGGGTTATTGCAGGATGACGGCGGTTAGGCGCTCATCATCTTTCGACTTCGATCACGCCTGACAGATCCATCATAGATATTAGCCTATCAAGAGTCGCGTTACTGCCACCAAGTTTGCCTTGATACTGTCTCAATGCACTCCAGTCGGTATGTAAACGTATGGCATCCTTTGGCGGCTTTCGCACTATCCTGCTATAGCCCTGATATATGATTTCCAAAGTTCTGTTTGCTTCTTCGGCATGGAGACGTGCCTCATCGAGTTTGCAACGGGTATACCGCAGATTCGTGGACTAGGCATAGGGCACCGACTTCCAGGCGATTTCAAAGCGATCGCTATGTAGTTCGCACAAAGCGGCCAACACAGATTGGGCATTGTGGCGACACCAACCCTGACCGG
>CAIXPS010000419.1 GCA_903921365.1 uncultured bacterium
ATACATCGCTGCCGCTCGCGTTATGAACTCCTCACGCCTTTGTACTCGACTCTTTACTGCCTTTCCCATGCTTGTCAACCCTCCGTTCTCCTATTCTCCCCCAGTCGCCGAAAAGTTACCCACGAATCTGCGGTATACCCGCACCCCTGCGCCAGCATGATCGGTGTAAAGACATGAATGCCATGAATCACGCCCCACAGGTTTACGCCAAGCACCCACTCCCAATCGGTCAGCTTGGTTTGCCACGGCGACGCCCCCGCACTAGCGCCCATTACACCAGCGTTGTTGAACAGGAGATGCACCACACCAAATGCCTGTAACGTTTTCTGTGCCAGGTTCTCGACATCCGTCGCGATTGAGACATCGGTTGGCACGCTGAGCACCTCAGCGCCAATCGCTCGCAGGGCAGTCTCTGCGTTATGAAGGTCAGCGCGGTTCACATCAGCCAGCACAACACGCATCCCCTCGGCAACGCAACGTTCGGCCAGCGCCTTTCCGATCCCGCCGCCGGCGCCGGTAATGACGGCCACTTTCCCCGTGAAATCCCGCATTGCTCTTCCCTGTATCATTTGAGAATAGAGATTAGAGACTTGAGATGAGAGACTCCTGAAGAAGATTCTCCAATCTCTATTCTCGGGCCCGGTACGCCAAACTGGCACTTGACATCATCGCGGGGCGCTTGCACAATCGAAACAGCTATGGCGATGACAAATCTCCCCGCGCGCATCTCGGCCGGTCTCGCGCGCCTGCATCTCTCCTTCATCGATGTGATTCTGATCATCTTCCCGTGCGCGCTACTGCTGCAAATCCCGATGGATCCAGACTTGGGCTGGCATTTGCGCGTGGGACAGGATATCTGGCGCGGCATCTTCCCTTTTGAGGACATCTACACGTGGTCGATGCCTGGTCACGCCTGGGTGGATCACGAGTGGCTGACTAACGCCGTGATGTACCAAGCCTATCGCATCGGCGGGCTGATCGGTCAGAGCCTGCCATTCTTCATTATCTGTCTCGCCGCTTACATCGTCGCGGCGCGAACCGGGGCGCTGATCGGCCGTCATCTACCTGGAACGGCGCCGCTGACAAACAAGGCCGGCTGGCAGTTGAGCCTCGGTCTGGTGACGGTGGGGCTGCTGGTAAATGCCGGCATCATCGGCGGGCGCGCGCAGATGATCACGCTCTTTGGCTTCGCTCTGGTGAACTATCTGCTGTGGCAGTATCTCCTCGGTGAACGGCGCAACCTGTGGGTGATGATCGTGGTGTTCTGGCTGTGGGCAAACACCCACGCCGGATTCATCATCGGATTGGCCACCGTGGGTCTGGCGCTTGGGCTGCTGCTTGTGGCGCGTTTTATCCCTGCGCTTCAATCCCAGGGGGACTCAGAAAAGTCAACCTTCCCCTTCGGGCTGATACGCAGGGATGACTATCGGCGTATGTTCCGGCACGTCCTGCTGGTGCTGGTGGTGAGCGTTCTGGCGACGCTGATCAACCCATATACCTGGCGGCTGTACGAGGAGGCGATCCGCACCAGCCTCGATTCGTACGCGCGCGCCAACATCGTCGAGTGGCTGCCGGTGAGCATGCAGAACCCGATCGGCATCTTGATCTTCGCATTCACTTTTCTGTTCGTCTGGTGGCTGCTGTGGCGGCGCAAATACTTCAGCGCATGGCACCTGTTACTCATGCCTGTCTTCTTCTATCTGGGCATGAGTTCGAATCGCCACACCGCGTTGCTGGTGCTATTCATGCTCCCATGGGTATATCTGGCTGCCAGTGCGGAGCCAGAAGTGCGCCAATTCCTTGAGAAAAAGGTGGATCGGTTCTTCGGTTTGCACAAAGGCAACAGGCTGTACTACACCTACAACATCGCGCTGGCGCTCGTGCCGCTGGTGTTGTTGGCATTTCGCGGCGCGCTATGGGTTAACACCAGCACCGACCCCGGGCAGTTGGCAGAACGCGCTGGCTTCCCGACCAAGGCCGTGCAATTCCTGGCGGCGCGCGACAACCGCGCAAACCGCGAAAACGAAAAACTGCTCAACGATTACAACTGGGGTGGCTACCTGATCTGGAACCTGCCAGACTATAAGGTGTACATCGACGGGCGCATGGCGAGCTGGCGCGGCGAAAAGTACATTTACAAAGAGTACAACCAGATCACCGCCCTCGAACCATCCTGGCTGGACCTCCTCGATGCAAACAAGGTCACGCTGGTGCTGATGCCCAGGGAAAGCAACCTGTCCAACGTTTTACGCTATATCCCGGCTTACACCATCGTCTACGAAGATGACGTTGCCACAATTTTCGAACACAAACCCCTCAATTGAATAGACCATGCGCTGTTTTATTGGTTAGAATCAAGGTGTGGAGAAAGCTTGTTTTTACGTTCGTGATATCCCGGTTTACGGCGATGTGATCCTTGCCCCGATGGATGGGTATTCTGACCTGCCGTTTCGGGTGCTCTGCCGCGAGTACGGCTCGGCCATGAGCTATACGGAATTCGTTGCGATTGAAGCCGTGCAATATGCGGCGAAGAAAGCCATGCGTATGTTCGACTATGCGCCGATGGAAAAGCCACAGATGTCGTTTCAGATTTTCGGCGCCGACGAGGACAAGTTCATCATCGCCGCGCAGAAACTCGAACGCCTGGAACCCGGCATCATCGACATCAATATGGGTTGCTCGGTTCCGAATGTCAGCGGGCGCGGCGCGGGCGCAGGCCTATTGCGCGACCCGCAGAAAATCGGGCGCATATTCAACCGGCTGACGCACACCGTCAGCGTGCCAGTCACCGGCAAGATCCGGCTGGGCTGGGACAGCCAGACGCGCAATTACCTCGAAGTAGCGAAAACGCTCGAAGACAACGGCGCAGCGTTGATCGCTGTGCATGGCCGCACCAAAGAGATGAGGTACAGCGGGCAGGCGGACTGGGACGCGATCGCCGAGATCAAACAGGCCGTCAAAGTCCCCGTGATTGGCAACGGCGACGTGAAGACCGCTCAGGACATTGAGCGCATGAAGGCGCACACCGGCTGCGACGGCGTGATGATCGCCCGCGCAGCCATCGGCAACCCGTGGATATTCCAGCGGCGCAACCGCGCGGAAGTCACGCTGCACGAGATGGTGACGCTGCAAAAGCGCCATCTGCAATTAATGGTCGACTACTACGGCGACTGGGGTCTGATCCTGTTCCGCAAACACGCGGTGAAATACATCTTCGGATTGCCTGGCGCCGCCGAGTTGCGCCAGAAGTTAATGATGTGCGCCTCCCCGGCGCTGTTCATCGCGTTGATCGACGAGTACGAAGAGCACAGCAATCGCGGCGACTTCCACGGCCACACCGTTGACGCTGCTGCGGATGCTGAGACCGAAGCGTGGGAAACAGCCGAGACCTGCCGCGCGCCTTGATTGGCGCGGCATGAGAGAATAGAAGGAATGTTGAATGCACCTCGCACTACTCCGCCGCCTGACCGGCTGGAGTCCATCGCAGCGCTGCGCACCGCCGTCGAAGATATCATGGCAGTCAGCGGTTACACCTATGACCAGGATGGCACAATCCACCTGCGCGGCAGACTGAAAATCCCCGCCGACAAGTTTTATCGCTCTTTACGCGAAAGGGTCGAACGGATCGGGTACACACCGTTCCTGAAGGAACAGGAAGGCCAACCGGGCAGTGGCAACTATGAACTGACGGCGGTTCCTGGCGTCACGCCGCGCATCCAGCTCGACACGCGGGTGAACCTGTGGCTGTACATCGCCACCTTCGCATCGGTCATCTTCAGCGGCATGAGTATTAACCCTCCCAAGGATGGCCTCAATGTTGTGGGCGGCATCATGTTCGGACTGACTGTGATGGCCATCCTCACCGCACACGAGATGGGTCACTACGTGGTTGGCAAGTTGCGCGGCGCACCCGTCTCGCTGCCCTATTTCATCCCGCTGCCCTTTATCGGCATCTTCGGGACGATGGGCGCGGTGATCGTGCAACGCGAACCGTTTGAGGATCGCCGCACACTGCTGGAAGTGGGTATCGCCGGGCCGCTGGCCGGGTTTATCGTTGCGCTGCCTTTGCTTGTGCTGGGGCTGATGTTATCAAAGGTGCAGGCGACGGCCGCGCCCGATCCAAGCCTCCAGATGGTCAGCTTCGGCGATTCACTCTTGACCCAAACGCTTACTTTCCTGAAGTTTGGTCAAATCATGCCGGGGATGGATGTCATCTCGCATCCAATAATGATCGGCGCATGGTTCGGGCTGCTGATCACCGGCATCAACCTGGTTCCGGCCGGGCAATTGGATGGCGGTCATATCGCCTACGCCATCCTCGGCGAGAAAGCAAAATATCTGTCTTACGCGATGATCGCCATCTTTGGCGCGCTGGCGTTGCTGGTCTCAGAGAGCTGGCTGATCTGGGCCATCATGTTGCTGCTGTTCGGGCGCAGTCACCCGCCATCGCTCAACCAGGCCGTCAAGCTCGAACCGCTCCATTACGCCCTCGCCATCGTTGCAGTGCTGGTGCTTGTGCTCGTCTTTGTGCCCAATCCGCTCTCAAGCCTGTAAGAGAGATTGGGGATTAGAGATTAGAAGCAAAAATACGCGCGTTTCCTATCTCCAATCCCTAATCTCTAATCCCCTTTTCTCGCCAAAAATTCGTATAGCATCACTCCCGTCGCGACGGCAAGATTGAGCGAATCACTGCGCCCTTTCATCGGCAGGCTCACCATCATGTCGCAGCCGTTCTGTTGATCCGCAGACAATCCTTCGCGCTCGCTGCCCATCAACAGGATCAGCGGGAAGTGATATCTGGCGGAGCGGTAATCAACGCTGGCGCGATCCGATGTGCCAATCAGCCGGTAATCGTTCTCCAGCTTCCAGATCAACAGGTCCTCAAAACGCGCCCGCACCAGGCGTTGCGAGAAAATCGCCCCCATGCTGGCACGCAATGCAGCCGGGTCGTAAGGGTCCGCGCTGTGGTCGAGCAGGATCACCCCGCCGCAACCAGCAGCGTCGGCGGTGCGCAGAATCGTGCCCACATTGCCAGGATCCTGCGGTTCGTGCAGCGCCACCCAGCACAACTCGTCGCCGATGCGCGCATCCGTTAGAGACTCCCATTTTTGCCGCACGACGGCGCCGATGCCCTGCGGCCCTTCCTTGTGTGAGATGCTTTCGAACACCTCCGGGCTTACCTCAAGCAGGGTCGCATCCCGGCCGCCCTGACGCAGGGACTCTACTGCATCGAGCGCCACGCGGCTTTTGAGCAGATCGGGCGCAATGATCAGCGTTTCAATATCCGCGCCCACCTGCACAGCCTCGACCGCCAGGCGGATGCCCTCGACGAAAAACAAACCTGCGCGATCGCGTTCTTTGCGATCGCGCAGGCTGCGGATAGTCTTGATGGCTGGGTTGGCGCGACTGGTTATGAGCATGGGCACAATGTGAGTAACCCCTGCGAAGGGATCAAGATATACCGCGATTCACGCGCGTAACCTTCGCAGGGACAAGAGTCACGTGACCTGGAAGTCGCTGAACTCGTTGATCGCTTCGATCTCAGCGACGCGATCCTTGGGCAAGACGCGCCGGAACGACAACGCTGCTTCGTCCCACGTCTTCAACAGGTCGCGCGCGCGCGCGCTGTTGGTCAGTTCGTAGTGGCGGCGCAACAGTGACTTGACCAGCTTCTTCATGCCCGGGTTGGTCAGACGATCGACGTCCACCAGTTCAGTGTTGCAGTGGTTCACGAAAGCGCCGTTCGGGTCATACACGAACGCCATACCACCGGTCATGCCAGCTGCGAAGTTGCGCCCGGTTGCCCCGAGGATGACGGCCACACCGCCAGTCATGTACTCAAGCGCATTGTCGCCGACCCCTTCCACCACGCCGCACGCGCCTGAGTTGCGCACCGCGAAGCGTTCGCCCGCGCGCCCGGCCGCAAACAGCGTGCCGCCCGTCGCGCCATACAGCACCGTGTTGCCCAGGATATAGTTGTCGCTCCATTCGTACGTCGTCTCGGGGAAGGGGCGGATCGATATCTCGCCGCCGCGCATGCCCTTGCCGACGTAGTCGTTAGCCGAACCTACCAGGTGCAGACGCATGCCATTGGTTGTGAACGCGCCAAAGCTCTGACCCGCGTACCCGCGGAAGTCGATTTCAATCGTCCCTGGAGCCAGCCCCTCGTCCATATACTTGCGCGTAATTTCACCCGACAGCCGCGCCCCGATGCTGCGATCCTGGTTGCGAATGCTGTAGTGCAACTGCACTTTCCAGCCCTCATCAATGGCGGGGCGCGCGTCGCGCACGATCTGCACATTCAATATGTTTCGAGGCGGTTGCGTAGCCGATTCGATCTGCCGGCGCGGCAGTCCTGCCGGCGTCGGAACAAGCAGCGCATCGAGATTCAGACTGCCCGCCTGAACGGATGCGCCAGAGCCAAGAGCAGTTTTCTGTTTGAGCAACTCGCTGCGGCCGATCACGTCATCGATGCAACGGTAGCCCATCTGCGCCAGGTACTCGCGCACATCCTGCGCCACATACAGGAGGTACGCCATCACGTGTTCGGGCTTACCCTCGAACTTCGCGCGCAACTCTGGTTTCTGCGTCGCCACGCCGGTCGGGCAAGTGTTCAGGTGACAGACGCGCGCCATGATGCAGCCTTCGGCGATCAATGTAGCGGTGCCAAACGAGTACTCATCGGCGCCAAGCAGCGCCGCGATGACGACGTCGCGCCCGGTGCGCAAACCGCCATCAGCGCGCACACGGATGCGCGCGCGCAGATTGTTCTGCAACAACGTCTGCTGGGTCTCGGCCAGGCCAAGTTCCCACGGCAATCCAGCGTTCTTGATTGAACTGAGCGGCGATGCGCCTGTGCCGCCGTTATGACCGCTGATCTGCACAACATCCGCCTGCGCTTTAGCAACACCGGCGGCAATCGTGCCGACGCCGGCCTGCGACACCAGCTTGACGGACACCTTCGCCTCGTCGTTGATCTGCTTCAAATCGTAGATCAACTGCGCCAGGTCTTCGATGGAATAGATATCGTGATGCGGCGGCGGCGAGATCAAAGCTACTCCAGGCACGGTATGGCGCACCTTGGCAATCGCCTCCGTTACCTTATGGCCGGGGATCTGACCCCCTTCGCCGGGTTTGCTGCCCTGCGCCATCTTGATCTGCAGTTCCGATGCGCTCATCAGATATACCGGCGTCACGCCAAAGCGCCCGCTGGCCACCTGCTTGATGCCGCTATTGCGTTCGTCGCTCAAACGAGCCAGTTCCTCGCCGCCCTCACCGCTGTTGCTCAAACCACCCAGGCGGGTCATTGCAATCGCAAGCGTCTGGTGCGCCTCCATGGAAATGGCGCCAAATGACATGGCTGCGGTCGAAAAGCGCCGCGCGATGCTCAACAGCGACTCGACCTCATCCACAGGGATAGGGTCGCGGTCGCTCTTAATATCGAGCAGGTCGCGCGGTTCACTGGGCTGGTCAGGCGACTGGAACGGCCGCGCAAACTCGTCCTTATAGATGCGATAGCCCTCGTCGAAATGCCCATTCGTGTGGAAGGTCTTCACGTTTGTGCGCGCCACGCCGGTCGCCAGTTCGGCTTCGCCATCGTATTCGATAATGCCTTCGATCCGCACGGCCTTCTGCAACGCATGCACAGCCTTCGTCGAGTAGCCATGCGGTTCACCGCCGGCGCGTTCCTTGTAGAAACCGGGGTGATCGAGTTTTATGGCGCGGCCGGTCGATGTGTTTTCGCCGGCGCCTTCTTTGGGATACGCACTGGCATGCCAGCGCAAGGCGCTCTCGGCAATCTCCGCATAGCAGATGCCCCCGATGCGCGACGGCGTGCCTGTGAAACATTCATCGATCACCGTCTGGTGCAGCCCGACTGCTTCGAAGATTTGCGCGCCGCAGTAGCTATCGACCGTGGCGATGCCCATCTTCGACATGATCTTCAGCACGCCCTTCTCAGCGGCCTTGATATAGTTCTTCACCACATCGTTTTCGCTGACCGACTTGTCGCGGATGCGCCCGCGTTGCACGGCCTCGCGCGCAGTGTCCAGCGCCAGATACGGATTCACGGCGCTCGCGCCATAACCGATCAGCACGGCGAAATGATGTGTCTCACGCGCCTCGCCGCTCTCTACGATCAGGCTGGCGTGCATGCGCAGCCCAGCGCGAATCAGGTGATAGTGCACCGCGCCGACAGCCAGCGGCGCCGGAATTGGAGCCCTTTGCGGGCCGGTTTTTCGGTCGCTGATGATCAGGAGGGATGCGCCTACGCGCACGGCGCGCTCAGCGTCCTCACACAGGCGATGCGCCGCTTTTTCCAACCCGCGCGCGCCATCGGCGACGCTGAAGGTGGCATCCAGCACAACTGACTGGAAGGCGCTGTCATCCAGCGTCTGAATAGCCTTCAGCTCCTCGTTGCGCAGGATCGGACTATTCAATCGCACCAAATGCGCATTGCCTTCCGTCTCATCGAGCAGGTTGCCGCGCGCGCCAATCAGCACGCGCATCGACATGACCTGATCCTCACGCAAGTGATCGATCGGCGGATTTGTGACTTCGGCGAAGCGTTGCTTAAAGTAGTTGAACAACGCGCGAGGTTTGGTTGAGAGCACTGCAAGTGGCGTGTCGTCGCCCATCGAGCCCATCGGTTCGGTGCCGTCTTCGAACATGGTCTTGACGACCACGGTCAATTCCTCACTCGTCCAGCCGAAAGACGCCTGCCTGGCCAGCAACGCCTCTGCATTTACAGCTGGCTGTTCAAGCGCAAGGTTGGCCACCTCTTCGAGGCGGACGCGCTGGCGCGCCGCGATCTCGCGGTAGGGCTTGCGCGATGCCAGTTCCTTAAGGATATCGTCATTTGTCAGCAGGCGACGCGTCTGCATGTCGGCGCAGATCATTGTGCCGGGGCCGAGCTTGCCGCTGGCTATGATCTTCTCCGGATCAACAT
>CAIXPS010000420.1 GCA_903921365.1 uncultured bacterium
ACGCGCCGTATGCGGGCGAGATCAGCGGTCATCACTTCTTCAGGCTCCTGCAGGGCGATGATGGTCTGATCGCATCGCTTTACATGGCCGGCATCCTGAGAGATACCGGCAAGAGCCTGGCGCAGTTGTCCGATGACATCAAGGCATACCCGATTACCCCGGATATCCGAATTCACATGGAAAATGCGGCGGCGCAACAGGTGCTCGACGACCTGCGCACCAGTCTTGCGGGTGAAGCGCATTTGAGTACACGCGATGGTCTGCGAGCTGAGTTCGCGGATGGCTGGGGCATCGCACGATTATCGGTAACAGAAGCCGCCATGACGTTGCGTTTTGAAGGCAAGGATGCCGCGAGTCTGCAGCGAATCATGCGCCGTTTCGAGCAGGCTGCGCCGTCCTTGTCTGGCTTGCTGCCCATCACACCGGACTAACCGGTATTTTGCAAGCATAGCACTTATACTTAGGCGCGGTTGTGTTAAGGGTTACTGGAATAATGAGGAGCAGGTAAATATGGCGGTAGTTGTAGAGCAGAAGCAGGTAGACACGCGGACGATTGAGCCGGTATCGCGACAGGAACAGCGCAGCGCAGCGGCCGAGCGTCGCGCGACATATCCCTACAAGTTTCCACGGGATGGGCGCAAGATCGGCGGCAAGTTCAGCGTTGAAGAAAATGCGCGCCGGTTGTTGCGATGGTTCTATATCGAACGACGACTGGCGCATGGTCTGGGCTCATGGACATTGACCATCCCTGACTTTGAAGTGAAGATCGAAACCGGCCGGCACATCTTCTGGCATATGGATGCGGCGCGCAAGCTGCGTGATCGGTTGCTGGAACAGGAGACCCGCAAAGCTGCCATTGACGATTTCCGCGACGCTGAGATCGATGCGCTCATTGATGAAGCGCTCTCCGCTGCAGATACCCCCGAGTTGCTCGTTGGCATCCATCAGGTAATCGGTTCTGCGCTGGCGCTGGCCTATCGCCATCACATTGATGACACCTGTCCGGTTACGGATGCGCCCACCATTCGCGCGCTCAAGCAGATTCTGCTGGATTATGAGCCGATGCTGGCATGGGCAGAACAGGCCATTGTGAGCTACATAGACGGCGGCGTCGATGAGTCGCGACTGGAAAGCTGGCGCTGGCATCTGGCTCGATTGTTATCAGCCATTGGCGGGGCCGCCGGCGGAGATCCGAAAACCGGACGCCCTGACCCGTTGCGCATCGATAGCAACCCCTACGCGCGCGGCACAGTGCCCTGCCGCGACAGCCGTTTCGACACGTTCCGCAACACCGGCGACTATAACCTCGCGGATGGCGCAGCGCGATACGAGGTCGGAACGTATGAGGATGCCCGATTGCGCTTTGTGCGAGCACAACGCGATGAAGTCGATGCCATTGAAGCGTTCGGCACTTTCCTGTGGGACATCCGCTTTAAGGATTTTCAAGCAGAATATGACCTGGCGCGCATCACCTGGGACGAGTCGCGTCATACGGAGATCGGTCACAAAACACTGCTGTCGTTCGGCTACGATCCGTATGAATTGCCCAACCGCCTGACGAGCAGCACTTGCCGCGGCCCGATGGAACCCGCCTTCGCGATGGCCGAGATTAACTTATTCGGCGAGGTTGGCGTGCTGAAAACGATCAATGACCTGGTGGATAAGGCGCGCGATCGCAGGGACGATCTGCTCGTTCACATCAGTGACTACATACGAGCGGACGAACGCACGCATGTGCGCAAGGGTCAGCACATTCTGCGCATCATGACCGATATGGGGATGCAGGATCTGGAGTACCGCACGCGCGAACTATTCACCGAGTGTCTCGTCAACCTGGGCGTGGTGAAGACCGAGGCGAACTTCGGCGTCATCACGCGTGAGGAACTGGAGCACTACATCGGCGAGTAGCCGGCAGCCAACGAACAGGGCGACCTCATGAGGTCGCCCTGCGTGATTTATCAGCGGGTGAGCTTGCGATGAGTCAGCCGGTGGGGTGTATCCGCCGCTGTGCCAAGTCGTTTGCGCCGGTCGGCCTCGTAGTCGCTGACATTCCCCGTGTACCAGAGAATGGCGCCGTCCTCTTCAAACGCGAGAACGTGTGTGCAGATGCGGTCGAGAAACCAGCGATCGTGGCTGACGATCAACGCGCAGCCGGCAAAGTCATCCAGCGCTTCTTCGAGCGCCCGGAGAGTATTGACATCGAGGTCGTTTGTCGGTTCGTCAAGAAGCAATACATTTGCGCCGGTCTTCAGCATTTTGGCGAGGTGGACGCGATTTCGCTCACCACCCGACAGCGCCTTTACCTTCTTTTGCTGATCGGCGCCGAGGAAGTTGAAGCCGGCCACATAGGCGCGCGAGTTCACTTTGTGCGTTCCGAGTGTAATGAAGTCCTCGCCGCCGGATATCTCTTCCCAGACATTTCGTTCGCCATTCAATGAGTCGCGACTCTGGTCAATGTACCCAAGCTTTACCGTCTCACCCACGCGAACTGTGCCCTTCTCCGGTTTCTCCACACCCATGATCATCTTAAGCAGTGTGGTCTTCCCGACGCCGTTCGGCCCGATGATGCCCACCATCGCGCCGGGTGGAATGGACAGGCTCAGGTTCTCATACAGCAGGTTGTCGCCATATGCCTTCGCCAAACCCTTGCAGTCGATGACAATATCCCCCAGGCGCGGCCCTGGCGGGATGTAGATCTGCATGTCCTCGCGGCGTTTCTCGGTCTCCTGGCTGAGCAGTTTTTCGTATGCCACGATGCGCGCCTTCCCTTTGGCCTGTCGCGCGCGGGCCGACATCTGTATCCATTCCAGTTCACGCGCGAGCGTCTTAATGCGCTTGTCATCGGCTTTTTCTTCGACGCGCAAGCGTTCCTGCTTTTGCGCCAGCCACGAAGAGTAGTTGCCCTTCCACGGTATGCCAAACCCGCGATCCAGTTCAAGAATCCAGCCGGCGACGTTGTCAAGGAAATAACGGTCATGCGTGACCGCGATGACAGTGCCCTTATACTCGCGCAGATGGCGCTCAAGCCAGGCCACAGACTCGGCGTCAAGGTGGTTGGTGGGCTCATCGAGCAGCAGGATATCCGGCTCAGTCAACAATAACCGGCACAAGGCCACGCGACGGCGCTCTCCGCCGGACAGGGTATTTATGGATGCGTCTGGAGCAGGGCAGCGCAACGCCTCCATCGCCAATTCAAGCTTGCTGTCGAGCGACCAGGCGTCATGTTTGTCAAGCTGTTCCTGCAGATGTCCCTGCTCTTCAATCAGACTGTCAAAGTCAGCATCAGGATCGCTGAACTTATTGCTGATTTCCTCGAACTTCTTCAGCATGTCGACGATCGGCTGGACGGCTTCTTCGACGACTTGTCTGACCGTCTTTGTCGGGTCGAGCTTTGGTTCCTGTTCGAGCAACCCGCGCGTGTAACCTTTGGAGATGAAGGTCTCTCCGATATAGTCGTTATCAACGCCCGCCATGATGCGCAGCAACGAACTCTTGCCGGCGCCGTTCAGACCCAGCACGCCGATTTTCGCGCCATAGTAAAAGCCCAGTGAAATGTCACGCAATACCTGGCGGTTCGGTGGGTATACCCGCCCGACGCGCGCCATGGAGTAAATTATTTGTTGTGTCTCAGTCATAGTTTTTGCCGGGTATACATTACCACAGGAGGGGCGCTCTTAACGGCGGTTATCCTTCTAGAGTTTCAAGATGTTTTACAAACAAAACGCGCTCGTCCAGCATAACCTGAAACCCCAGCGCCTTATAAGCCTCAAGAGATACGCGCAGATGTCCGGCGCTGCCAAGGCGCACTTCGACAGACGGCGTTCGCTCGATCAACGTGTTTAACACGGCGCGCAAACACGCAAACTCGGCTGGTGTATTCCATGTCGATGGATCGAGCCACAGAGATACCCCGGGCCGCTCGCGCGTTCCACCATGGAGGTGCGCACAACCAATCTCATTGCCGTCGCTCAACAACCGCCACGTTTGTCCTTCCTGCGGAATGACTAAAGGCGCGAGCTCGTGCTCGATCAGTGGCTGCACCCATGCGTCGCCGTCCGTTGCCTCGACACCCAGCCAGTACGAGATTATCCGCTCGACATGAGCGCCATGCAGCGGTTCGAGCGTTATGTGTATTCCGTTCGCCGGGATCACCGGGCCATGCGCGCGACACAGGCACTGCGGGTTATAGCGCCTGAATCCAAAGGATCGCGCACACACCGTGGCTGCGTGATTGCCCGATGAAAACCGCATCCACAACCATTCCAGCTTACGACCGAGGGCGCGGTCTTCGGCCTCAACGAGCAGCGTGCGCGCCAGACCTTTGCGACGCATGTCGGGCGACACTGCGAGCGCGCGGAGTTGCGCCGCAACGCCTGAGCGATGCAAAACGATTAAACCAGCGGGTTCCAGGTTGTACAGACACACAAAAACCGATTCAGCCAGAGGGAGTCTGGCCGCCAGCAGTTCACGCCCCAAGGGTCGATCCATCCCCACTGCGATGGTTGGATCGAGTTGCGACATATCATCAATGCTGATATCGTGCAGCACGCGACTGAGTTCGTTGACCCGCGCAGGGACGATCATTGTTCCAAGAGTGCGCATCAGATCGATTGTACAGTCTCAGCTAGTTGAGTTATAAATAGGGGGGAGTCCGCAAACTCTTGCACGCACACTTATTTCCGTCAATAAACCAGGATAAGTTTAAGGAGTAAAAACGATGGCTAGACCCGTGACGCTCTTCACAGGACAATGGGCAGATCTTCCGCTCGAAACTCTTGCAGAAAAAGCAAAGTCGTTTGGTTATGATGGTCTCGAACTGGCCTGTTGGGGCGACCATTTTGATGTCACCCGCGCGCTCAGCGAAGATGGCTATGTCAAATCACGCTGGGACATTCTCAACAAATACGGCCTGCAGTGCTACGCAATCAGCAACCACCTGGCTGGTCAGGCAGTATGCGACATTATTGATGACCGGCACAAGGGGATACTGCCGCCGCATGTATGGGGCGACGGCAAACCAGAAGGCGTTAATCGCCGGGCGGCTGAAGAAGTAGCCAACACCGCTCGCGCCGCAAAGGCGCTAGGCGTCAAAGTCGTTCCCGGTTTCACCGGCTCCAGCATCTGGCGATATGTGTACTCCTTCCCAGCCGTGTCTAATGAAATGATTAATGCGGGATACAAGGAATTCGCCGACCGCTGGAACCCGATCCTCGATGTGTTTGATGAGGTCGGCGTTCGCTTCGCGCTTGAGGTCCACCCGACCGAAATCGCCTTCGACATCGCCTCAGCCGAACGCGCGCTGCAGGCGCTCAATCATCGCGCCGCCTTTGGCTTCAACTACGATCCCTCGCACTTTGGTTACCAGGGCGTGGACTACGTCGGTTTCATCCGCAAATTCCGCGATCGGATTTACCACGTGCACATGAAGGATGTGGGCTGGTCGAGCACCCCCACAGAGGCCGGCGTGTTTGGCGGACATATCACCTTCGGCGATGCGCGCCGATTCTGGGACTTCCGCTCGCTTGGGCATGGCAATATCCGCTTCGAGGAGATCATCCGCGCGCTAAACGAGATTGGCTACCAGGGGCCGCTCTCCGTCGAGTGGGAAGACAGCGGCATGGATCGCGAGCACGGCGCGACCGAAGCAGCTGCGTTCGTAAAGCGCAGTGACTTCAAACCAAGCAATGTGGCATTTGACGCCGCCTTTGAAAAGAAGTGATTGTCAACAGGAGCTACTGCAATGAGTGATCCACAAGTTGGTTTTGTGACAATGGCCGGACCCAAAGCGACTGGCACAGCGCCTGAGGTTGGGGTTGGCATGCTGGGCTATGCCTTCATGGGCAAGGCGCATGTCAACGGCTACAAGAAAATCCCTTACATGATGTATCCCCCGGCAGCGATCCCTAAACTGGTCGCGATTGCCGGCCGCAATCAGGACGCCGTTACCGAAGCGGCAAAGCGCTACGGTTTTGCGAAGGCGTATACCGACTGGCGTCAGATGCTCGATGATCCGGAGGTGCAGGTGTTTGACAACTGCGGCCCGAATAACATCCACGTCGAGCCAAATATTGCGGCTGCCAGAGCCGGCAAGCACATCATCTCAGAAAAACCACTGGGGCGAAATGCGGCAGAGTGCAAGGAAATGTGGGACGAAGCCGTCAAGGCTGGCATCAAGCACCAGGTGGCGTTTAACTACCGTTTCGTGCCAGCGATACGGTTGGTTAAAAATCTGATCGATCAGGGCAAACTTGGGCAGATCTATCACTTCCGCGCCGCGTACCTGCAGGAGTGGATCGCCGACCCGGACTTCCCGATGGTCTGGCGGCTGGACGCCTCGATAGCCGGCAGCGGCACGATTGGCGACCTCGGCTCGCATATCCTGGATCTGGGACGGTATCTGGTTGGCGAGCCCAAGAGCCTGATGGCGCGCACCGAGACGTTCATCCCTGAGCGCAAGGGCGCCGACGGCAAACTCGAGAAAGTCACTGTCGACGACGCCTTCCAGGCAATCATCGAGTATGAAGGCGGCGCCGTCGGCACGCTTGAGGCGTCACGCTTCTGCCCGGGGCGCAAGAACTTCAACACCTTCGAGATTAACGCCGAACACGGCAGCATCCGCTTTGACCTTGAGGCGATGAATGAACTGGAAGTGTTCTGGAAGCACGGCGCCACGAACAAGGATACGATGGGCTTC